>JAURGE010000013.1 GCA_030833925.1 Alphaproteobacteria bacterium | reverse complement strand
AGCACCCATCGCGATAGCCTGTCCACAGCCCGCTTGTGCCATGCCCACCATAAGACCAGCAGTAACAGTGAAAGTGACAGGAGTTGTGCTGACAGACATCAATGCCAAGCCAGCCGCATAGAGCAATGCTCCAGCAACAATAACGCGGGATGGACCAAACTTATCGGCAAGCCCCCCGAAAACTGGGGCAAATAACCCTACCATTAATGCTTGCACGGCTATGGCAAAACCAAATTCAGTTCGACCCCAGCCAACATCCGAAAGCATCGGTACCTGATAAAGTGGGATTGAGACGCGGATACCATTGGCGATCAAGACTGCCAGCGCGGCTGCCGCTACCACAACCAGAATAGGCCACCCATTGGAACACTTCATTTTAGCCTCACTTGCAAATCGCCACCTAATCGAGATGGGCCATATTATTTGAGTTTCTATTTATAACGCTGCTGCTCTCGTATTTTACTCAGTATAGATCATCTTACGGGTCATACCCCCGTCAATAGTTATTGTTTCACCAGTAATAAACTCCGCCTCAGCAAGGTAAAGAACAGCATTTGCAATATCGCCTGGCCGCCCCACACGACCTGCGGGATGTTGTTTATGATCTTCAGGGGATAAATCCCTTGCTGCAGTTATCCAGCCTGGCGCGATGGCATTGCATCGGATGTTAGGACCTAAGCTTACGGCAAGCGCATGGGTTAAGGCAACAAGACCACCTTTTGCGGCTGCATAAGCTTCTGTATTGGCTTCTGACATATAGGCTCGGGTTGATGCAATATTTATGATAGCTCCATGCCCCTTGATGAGCGGTACCGCAGCGCGGGTCATAAGAAAGGCCCCTGTTAAATGGCTGTCGATCATGCCCCGCCATTCAGCAAGCGATAGGGTATCAACAGACCCCATATGAGCACCCTTCCGACCCGCACAATTCACTAAAAGGTCGAGAGTATCCCACTGCAATTTATTAAAAGCGGCAGCAACAGATCTCTCATCAGAAACGTCACAAATTATGGACGGATTTGCGCCTGGCGAAGCATTAAGGTCGAATGATGCAACGTCCCAGCCAGCTTTGAGCAACCGATGGATAATGCCGCCCCCAATTAATCCAGCACCACCGGTTACAATGGCCCGTTTCACCCGTAGTAAATCACAACAGTCTCAGCAACCATGGCGGGTCGATCCGATCCTTCAATCTCAATCACACTTTCCGCAATAATCCGCACACCGTTGTTGGGCATATCATCCGCTGATTGAAGGGTTTGCCGCAATCGAATACGCGACCCTGCTGGCACCATGTTTGTAAATCTAACCTTGTTACAACCGTAATTTATCGCGTTGGTCATCTTTTCAACTGTGAAAACAGGTAAACCAGCAACCATCGACAATGTTAAAAAGCCATGTGCGATCGTGGATTTAGTAGGCAACTCTTTTGCTGCCCGAGCTTCATCCAGATGGATCCACTGAAAATCGCCGGTAGCCTCGGCAAAGGTGTTGATGCGTTCCTGAGTAACATCAACCCAGTCGCTAACACCTAACTCCTGTCCAACCAGATCCTTAAATGCAGATGGTTCGGGAATATTACGCATAGGTCCTCCAATTCACCTGTCACATTTCACCACTTAAATAATGATCATTAGAATAACAGCACACAGCAAACCTTAAATTAATGTTCAATCAAGTTCCATCAGAGCAGGAATTGTCAGGCGCCAAGCCCAGTGCTGCAAAATTTTCCTTTGATACTGGCGTCATCTTTATGGGAAATCGCTCCGAGGCTTCTACAACGTAGCCGGCCAACTTTTGAAAATTTTCAAGCGAAGAATCTATCCTTAAGACTTTTCCTTCACCATGCAATTTCATCTCCATCCATCCGCCCTTCTCATCACCTAAAGTCAGGCGACCCCTCTCCCTACGAGTTGAGAAATAACGAAGGTCCACTTGATCAATTTGCTCCCAAGCCATCCTAACCACTTTGGCCCCCACCGAACCAATTGCCTCATCGGTTACAACAATCGATGTGCGATGCCGCCGCCAAGTTGAGAAGCCAAAGCTCAAAAACATTATAGCAATCGCACCAAGAATGACTGCTACATAAGGGTTGCTCCAGGCGACAATAAGTGGGGAACTAAAAATTGCCGCGCCCGCAAAAGACTGCAAATAATCTTTGAAGAGTGCTTTTCTGGGATAATGAAAATATTGTTCCGACATATTTTTACAGGCCTGCAAATAAAGATTTATTGCTCCACCATCGCGAATACGATGCGAGCTTGTCTGTTTTATAGTCTGAACGGCCATGCACAAAGCATTCCGTCCAGAGTAAATCATGCGAAAAAACACCAGTCGCCTTATTGGAATCGGCAGCTTATGCATGAAGAAAAGACGGCTAACTTACCTTTTCCACCCCAAACTACAGCAACACTTTTATAAGTTGAAACGCGTTTGCTAGCTACCTATCACCTTCTGCAAATACTTTATGCTTGTTTTTGTCGCATAGCTAAAAAACTTCCTATCAGCAAATTGCCATTACGAGCCAACGTGGCAAAAATCCAATTTAGTTGACGCCGTTTTAATAAGGTGGCCAATACGTTAAGATTAGTGGCCGTTCAATGGACTGACTGCATGGGGAGCTGAAGCATGAGCAAAAGTGGCTTAATGGCAGGCAAGCGCGGCTTGATTATGGGCGTCGCGAATGATCGCTCACTGGCATGGGGGATTGCAAAGGCGTGTGTTAACGCTGGCGCAGAACTAGCATTTACCTATCAAGGTGAAGCGCTGGAAAAACGCGTACGCCCACTTGCCGAGGAAGCTGGCGCAGCTTTGGTTCTTCCTGCGGATGTTACTGACAACACCAGTATGGATGAGGCTTTTCAGGCCATTAAAAATGAATGGGGTACACTCGACTTTGCTGTCCATGCGATAGCTTTTTCAGACAAGAATGAGCTGAAAGGCCGTTACGCTGACACATCTCGGGAAAACTTCCTCCGAAGCATGGACATATCCTGCTTCTCCTTCACCGACATGTGCCGCCGCTGTTCTGAATTAATGCCCAACGGCGGGAGCTTAGTCACACTGACATATCTGGGAGCCGAGCGCGTCATGCCACACTACAACGTCATGGGAGTGGCGAAGGCTGCGCTGGAAGCCAGCGTGCGTTATCTAGCTGCAGACTTTGGCAATGTAGGTATTCGCGTCAACGCTATCTCAGCAGGTCCAGTAAAAACTCTAGCAGCCTCGGGCATCGGTGATTTCCGCTATATTCTGAAGTGGAACGAACTGAATGCTCCTATGGAACGTAATATCACTATTGAAGACGTGGGCGGAGCAGGTGTTTATCTGCTTTCTGACCTTGGCTCGGGTGTGACAGGAGAAATCCACCATGTTGATGGTGGGTATCACTCAGTTGGAATGCTGAACACGCGAAATGCTCGTGGTGTCTCCGCTCTACTTGCAGATTACAAAGAAAAAGAATGATCGATGGCAGGTAATAGTTTCGGGGAAGCGTTTCGCTTCACCACCTGGGGTGAAAGCCATGGTCCTGCTATCGGCTGTGTAATAGATGGTTGCCCTCCTGGCATACCTCTAGATGCGGCTGTAGATCTGCAGCCTTACCTTGACAAGCGTCGACCAGGAACATCTCGCTTTGTTACCCAGCGACGCGAGCCTGATGAAGCAAAAATCCTATCTGGTGTGTTTGAAGGACGTACGACGGGCACGCCTATAGCTGTTATCATAGAAAATACTGACCAGCGCTCCCGGGATTATTCTGAGATTTCACGTCAATATAGACCCGGTCATGCGGATTTTGCCTATGACGCAAAATACGGTGTTGGTGTGCGAGACTATCGAGGTGGTGGCAGATCATCTGCAAGAGAGACCGCCATGCGAGTGGCAGCAGGAGCGGTCGCACGAAAAGTCCTAAATTCAATTCTTGGACCAACATTCTCCGTCAGAGGATCTGTAGTTCAGATTGGGAAAGATCAAATTGATCGTGCAAATTGGGACTGGAATGAGGTTGAACAGAACCCATTCTTTTGCCCAGATCGTGAAGCAGCTAGACGCTGGGAAACCTTGGTAGACTCCGCCAGGAAAGATGGGTCATCACTCGGCGCTATTCTAGAAGTTGTCGCTGAAGGCATACCTGCCGGTCTTGGTGAGCCTATCTACGGAAAGCTTGATAGTGATGTTGCTGCAGCGCTCATGAGCATCAATGCCGTAAAGGGAGTCGAGATAGGTGACGGGTTTGCATCTGCTTCGAAGCGCGGAGAGGATGCCCATGACGCCATGCGTCCGTCCAATAGTGGCGGCGTGGCATTTGACACAAATTACGCTGGCGGTGTCCTCGGCGGTATTTCGACAGGGCAACCCTTAGTTGCACGCTTTGCCGTCAAGCCAACCAGTTCAATTCTGATCCCTCGACCCAGTGTTGATGCTGATGGAAAAGCTATCGAAGTACGAACAAAGGGTAGGCATGACCCTTGCGTAGGTATTCGCGCGGCACCGATCGGGGAAGCCATGCTGGCTGTCGTATTACTTGACCACTTAATCCGACAGCGAGGGCTCCGCGGCTCTGAATGGCCATCATTAGATCAATCTAGGGGTTGATCTAATGGCACTCGATTTTGAGGGCCACACAACCGCCAGTGTTTTTAACGTCGCCGCAGAACACTGGCCAAATAATGAAGTCTTTGCGCTCCCAAGTGATCCAACACGTCCATACTATCCTGAGGGTTATGGCATTTCTTTTTCTGATGCGAGGCGTCACATTGCGAATTACGAGGCTGCATTGTTGGCCGCGGGATATGGGAATGGGCACAGAATAGGGTGCCTCCTTGCCAACCGACCCGAGATTATGTGGTTAAAGCTCGCGATGAATGGGATTGGCGTATCATGGGTCCCAATCAATCCCGACTATCGGCCCTCTGAGTTGGCTTATGTACTGCGTGACTCTGCAGCAGATCTCTTGGTTGTAGGCTCAGAATTTCTTGCCCTTGCTAAAGAAGCTCAGGAACAAAATGACAAGAACACACCGATCCTAGTCCTGAGTGAAAATTTCACGCCCCCAGCTCCCAATCGCCCACCACCTCTCACCGGCACTCCAACACCCAACGGTGAGGCGAGCCTGCTTTATACCTCTGGAACTACTGGAAGGCCAAAAGGCTGTATTCTGTCCCACGAATACGAACTGAGCGTGGGCCACTGGTACGCAGAAATTGGTGGTCGCTTGAATATTCGAGAGGGTGTCGAAAGGGTCTATAACCCACTACCACTTTTTCATTTAAATGCTGCAGTTGTGTTGTTCTTTGGAATGGTGCTGACCGGTAATTGTCATATTTCCACAGCTCGTTTCAGCCGTTCACGTTGGTGGGACGAGATTTCAGAGACGAGAGCAACGGGATGCCATTACCTGGGCATAGTAATACCATCACTGATGAATGAGCCTCCTTCGCCCAGGGACCATGAACATGATCTGCGCTGGGGCGCCGGAGCTGGCGTTGAGCCCTCCCTGCATCGACCTTTTGAAGAAAGGTTTGGTTTTCCACTGATTGAACTCTGGGGAATGACAGAGTTCTGCCGCGTCCTTACAGATGCTTATGAACCCAGGAGTATAGACACACGTGCAATGGGGCGCCCACGCCCTGGGCTAGAGGTTCGCGTAGTCGATGAGAACAATGCTGACGTTCCAATAGGCACTCCTGGAGAAATGGTTGTCCGCCATTCAGCAGAGACACCACGCCGCCACGCATTTTCCGGCTACTTGAACCTGCCAGAGGAAACAGAAAAAGCCTGGCTTGGAGGTTGGTTTCACACAGGCGACACGGTCACCCAAGACGAAAGTGGCATGCTTTATTTCGTCGATCGCAAGAAAAACATCATTCGTCGGTCGGGTGAAAATATTGCAGCAGCCGAGATCGAGGCTTGCCTTCAACCACTGGATGAAGTTGACGCAATTGCGGTTATGCCAATCGAGGATGAGCTTCGTGACGAAGAAGTGCTAGCGTGCATCGTTGCCAATGGCACGGCCGATAGTGATCTTGCTCAACGATTATTTAACCATTGCTTCGAACAACTCGCCTATTTCAAGGCCCCAGGCTGGATCCTTTTCCTCGATGCAATTCCAGTCACTGGCACACAAAAAATACAAAAACACATGATCTTCGAACCAACCGAAGATCCACGCCAGCGCCCCGATATTCACGACTTTAGACACCTAAAACGGCGTTAGTGGCTCAACCATGCTGAGACCAGCTCATCTCTATTTATGAGAACTCTATGTGACGGTATCCATCCTCTTTAACTTTGTCACAAAATTCTCGATACGCCGGATGACCACCACTATATCGCATAATCCTAGGCTTTTGCTTATGAGCGAGGTTTCTATTCACGCCTGTCATCCAAGAACCTATCTCGTTCATAAGAAGCCCTTCTCCAAGTGAAAGGACGTGATTAGTCCATTCATCCATCGCAAGTTCGCTAGTTTGAACATTAGATTTTTCATTTTGAATGGCATGTGAAATTAAATCACTAACCCATTCCACACTATATTCTGCGGTACGTGTGTAATTGCCCAAGCCGCTATGCGGACCCATGCAAATAAACATATTTGGAAAATCGGCAACGAGTACGCCAAGATATGTTACTGGGCCATCATCCCAAAGTTCTCGCAACTTCTTTCCATTGATGCCTTGAATATCAATCCGCTCAAAAGCGCCTGTGATAGCATCAAAACCTGTAGCATAGATAATAATATCTAATTCTACATCGCCCTCTTTTGTACGTATTCCATTAGGAATTATTTCAATTATCGGGTTTTCATTTATATCAATTAACTGAACATTATCTTTATTATAAGTTTCATAGTAGAAGGTTTCTTGTGGAACCCGCCTGGTTCCAAACCCATGATCCTTCGGTATTAGTTTTTCAGCTAAAATAGGATCGTTCACGCGGCCGCGAATTTTTTCAGCCAAAAAGTCACTCATCATCGCATTGGCTGTGCGGTCAGTGAGCATATCTCTGAAATTTCCCTGCCATATCCCAAAGCCTGGCTCAGCGTAGAGCTTCTCCCAAAAGGCAATCCGTTCTTCTTCTGTGACTTCAAAAGTTGATCTTGGGTCGGTTGAATGGATGTAACAGCCAGGTGTCTGGGTACAAAGCTCCAAAATTTCATCGTAATTTTGTTTGATTTGTTCCATTCGATCCTTAGGGATCTGTTTATTATGCAGTGGGGTGCACCAATTTGGTGTGCGCTGAAAAACGGTCAAATTTCCAACAATCTTGGCAATTTCGGGAATTATTTGCACTGCGGTTGCGCCAGTACCAATGATCCCAACCCTTTTTCCAGTCAAATCAACTTCAGACTGGGGCCACTTGTGGGTGTGGTAGGAAATTCCCTTGAATGAGTCCACACCAGGAATGTCTGGCATTACAGCTGCAGAGAGAATTCCGACTGCAGGCACAAAGAAACGACAAGTGTATTTTTTCCCACTCTCTGTTGTTAGGGTCCAAAAATTTTCTTTTTCATCGAAATGAGCACTTTTCACCGTTGTATTGAAATCAATAGAGGACTTGAGATCGAACTTATCAGCGACGTAGTTCAAATATTTTTCAGTCTCAGGTTGAGGGGAAAAGTCTTCTTTCCAATCCCACTCTTGTAAAAGCTCTTTGGAGAAAGAATACCCGTAAGTCCAGCTTTCAGAATCAAATCTTGCACCTGGATAACGGTTCCAATACCAAGTGCCGCCAATCTTAGGGGCAGCCTCTAAGCACCGAACCCTCAGCCCCATCTCTTTAACTTTGTGTATTTGATACAAGCCAGCAACACCGGCGCCGACAATTATTACGTCATATTCAGTAGACATTTTCTGACTTGTTCTCTCTTAAATACAAAGTTGGCACGCACTAAACAGTATTCAATTTAAACTTAGGCAAACGTCCCACTGCCTTCAAGGGTGATGGTTATTAATGAGCGACAGCTGCCGCACCATGTTCATCAATCAGGTAACCCGTCTCAAAACGGCTCAACGCAAATGGTGCATTAAGAGGATGTGGCTCACCGTTTGCAATTGTATGGGCTAACGTCCAACCCGATGATGGTGTTGCCTTAAAACCACCAGTCCCCCAACCACAGTTGATAAAGAGACCAGGAACTGGGGTAAGACCGATAATTGGAGAGGCGTCTGGACATACATCGACGATACCAGCCCAAGTACGCAGGACTCTGACACGACTGAACATTGGAAACAGCTCACACGCGGCGGCCATTTGGTCCTCTATAATGTGAAGTGACCCACGCTGTGTGTAAGAAGTATAGGGATCAATACCAGCGCCCATAACAAGTTCGCCCTTATCTGATTGGCTAACATACACATGGACTTGATTAGACATCACGACACAATCAAGTAGAGGTCTTAATGGCTCCGATACAAGTGCTTGCAGCGGATGACTTTGGATAGGCAAACTAAACCCTGCCATCTCGGCTAGAACACTGGAATGGCCTGCGGCTACCAGTGCTCCCTTTGCTGCTCGGATCGTGCCACGTGAAGTTTCAACACCCTCAAAGGCACCACCGGCTCCACGTAAAATACTGGTTACTTCAGCATTTTCTATAATGTCGACCCCAAGTCGATCAGCGGCACGAGCGTAGCCCCAAACGACGGCATCATGACGGGCTGTGCCGCCACGGCGTTGCAAAGTCGCCCCTAAAACTGGCCATCGCTTATCGGTCGAAATATCAATTAACGGGCAGAAGGTCTTAACGCCTTCGGCATCAAGCCATTCAGCGTCGATACCGTTCAGGTTATTGGCGTTTACGCGTCGCACGCTTTCACGAACGTCATGCAGCGTATGGGCAAGATTGAGGACGCCACGCTGACTGAACATCACATTGACGTTCAAGTCGTGCGAAAGCCCCTCCCAAAGCTTGAGACCATGCTCATAAATTGCGGCACTTTCGTCCCAAAGATAGTTGGACCGAACAATGGTCGTATTTCGGCCAGCATTGCCCCCGCCGATCCAACCCTTCTCGACAACAGCAACATTTGTGATGCCATGCAACTTTGCGAGGTAATAGGCAGTGGCCAGCCCGTGTCCACCGCCGCCAACGATGATCACATCATAATTGGCTTTGGGCTCGGGGTTTCGCCTCCAAGGACGCCACCCCATATTTCCACCCAACGCCTCTCGAATAATACGCCATGCCGAAAACCGCTCTTCAGTCATAGGCGGATGACGATCAGTGGTAGACGAGCGTGGGAAGCCAGGTGGCAATTGATGGTGCTGCGATCAAAATCAGGATCATCGCCAGCATAGCAACAACAAATGGAACCGCTCCAAGCGCCACATCGTTGAACTTACCACCACGGTCACGAATGCCTTGGACGACATATAAATTGACACCAATTGGAGGCGTAATGAGTGCTGCTTCCATCAAGATCGTGATGAGAATTCCAAACCAAACATCGGAGAACTCTGGCACACCAAGAGCCATAACGATTGGGAACACGACTGGGATCGTCGTCAACATCATCGAAAGGGTTTCCATAAACATGCCAAGTAGCAAATAGAAAACGACGATGAGCAAGATTGTTTGGACAGGTGTAAGACCAAGCTCGGCAATAAAATTAAGCATTGCCTGCGTAATACCCATAAAGCCCAGCACGAAATTTAAGAAAATAGCGGCAAAGACGATAATCATAATCATCGCCGTTGTGCGCATGGTTCCCTCAAATGCTTCTAAAAGCATTTTGACGTTCAGGGATTTAAAATAAGCTGCGATGAGCAGTGACATCACCACACCGATTGATGCTGCTTCTGTTGGCGTAGCAACACCTGCATAAATCGAACCAACAACAGCTGAAAACAATACGATTGGGGGAAGAAGGGCGGGCAGCGTGCTGATCCGCTGGCCCCAACTCGTTTGGACCTTCTCGCCGCCCCAATCTTTCCTGTACAGGCAAGCAATAGCTATCACACCCATAAATAGAAGCGCTAAAATTATCCCAGGAATAATGCCCGCCAGATAAAGCTCTGGAACAGATGTATCGGTCAGCAGACCGTAGAGGATCATATTAATCGACGGAGGCACCAAAATCCCAAGAGTACCACCCGCGGCAAGAGATCCTAAAAACAAACTCTCGTTGTATTTTCGCTTTTCAATCTCTGGGTAAGCAACCGTACCAACTGTTGCTGCTGTTGCAACGCTTGAACCAGATGATGCAGCGAAGATAGTACAAGAACCGATATTTGCGTGCATCAGGCCACCAGGGAGCCAAGATAACCACTGGATTACTGCACCGTACATTCGGCGCGCAATTCCAGCCCTCAGCATGATCTCCCCAAGCAGAATGAACATTGGGACGGCTACAAGAATAAATTCCTTTGATTTATCCCAAACAATTTCGCCAATGCCTAGCGTTAAACGCCCATCCATGGCGATCTCGTCCAGAACAAAGCTGAGGATGCCTAGCACCGCTGCCACAGGAACAGCGGCGACAACTAGGATCAGAAGTCCGATTAGGATCCACGCAACCATCGATCAGGCTCCCTTGACCTTGCTGGCTTCCATAACATCGATACCGGCAGTCTCTTCCTCAACCACTTCATCGATTGATGGAACACCAGCTATCTTACGAACTAGATCAAAGTTCCTCTGCAGAAGCGCCACCAGCGCATAAAGAGTGACAAAAATTAAAACACAGAAAAACACAACGAGGCCCATTGCCCAAAAGAACTGAGGGATCCACTGGGGCGTCTCAAGTGTCGTAATTGAAACAGAATTCAACTCCCAACTTTCTAGGAAAGCGTAAACGGCCGTCGAAGTCATAAACCACATGTAATAAAGCAATAAGGCTAGACCTATCACATCCAGCGTCGCAGTTACTGGGCGCGGAAGTAGGTTATAAAGGGCGTCAATTCTTACATTTGATCGATGCAGCAACGTATAGGAATAAGCCCAGGTAGTCGAAGCAGCAAACACGTATCCAGAAATTTCATCCGATCCACTCATGGTTACGCCAAGAAATTTCCGACACAACACATCAATGGTTACGATAATCGCTGCTACCATTAAGGCCGCGCCACCTGCCCAAACAAGCCAGCGCGAAAGTGTCTCTAATTTTGCGTGTATTGCCGCCATCATTACTCAAGGCCTCCCAGCCCCACGCCACCAATGAAAAACTCATAATATAAGTAAGGGGCGTCGCGCTCTTTCAGGACGCGACGCCCCAGCCTCATAAAGAGGCAGGCTATGTTCTGCGCCTCTTACTTAAGCGTAGCGGTTAGACCTGCCATTTTGCCTAAGCTGGAGTTCCACTCGTCAACGCACTTCTGCGTTCCACACCGCTTAGCCCAACGCGCCACAACGACGTTCTCAACGACGTCCTTGAGCTTCTCGAGGTCAGCACCGGCAGGCTCAATTGGTGTCATATTGCCTGGTTTGCCAATGTCACATGGACCCTGTGCATTACAGTCCATACCTCTTTGATCGTTAGCGGCAGTGGCTTTCCACATGGCATCGTACAGTGGCTTCATCTGAGCAGTCATAAGTGCCTGCCCTTCAGCGCCCAGACTATTCCAAGTCTTCTTGTTCATTGCCATGAAGGATGACGTGTATCCGAGTCTAACTCTGATGTTGTGGGTCACAACCTGCCACCACTTTGCATTATATGCAGGCAAAGTGCCCGTCACACCACAGTCTGCCACACCCTTTTGGAGAGCAGGCACAACTTCCGCAAACGCGATGGTCACAGCGGAACCGCCCAAGCCTTCGATAATATCACCGAGGGTTGTGGAGTAGGTACGGATCTTTTTACCCTTAAGATCAGCAAGGGACACATTAGTATTGCTGCGATCACCCAAATTGCACCAGAACTGCTGGCTTGGCCATGCATAGAGAAGAAGCAATTTTGCCCCATACTTCTGATCAAATTCACGTGTAATAATAGGCTCGTAGGCATTCAAGGCCGTCTCATAGGTCTTGATATCCTTAAAGACACCTGCCAGGTCAGCACCTTCGATTGCAGGTGAGTCCTGAGCAACATAACCCGTCACACCATGCACAGCATCATAGGTACCAATCTTCAGAAGCTTCATGATTTCAAAGCCGGAAAGACCAACCTCTGTCTGCGATTTAGCGTTAGCAGTATACTTCCCGCCAGACACCTTTGGCAGCGTCTCATTCCAGAAAGGACCTTCACGCTCCTTCCAGTGATCGAGGAAGCCCCAGGTTCCAACGACCGTAAACTTCTTCTCCTTAAGTTCAGCTTGAGCAGCGCCCCCGCCGATGGCTAGGCCTAGTGCAACCGCACCTGCCATAGCCAATTTAAAAGCCTTCATAAAAACCTCCCATTCTTCTGATGAGCTACATCATAGCCCAAGTAAACGCGTTTTCCCAAGACACAAAACCCTGGAACGCCTCTTACGCAGACCAGCGCATGCTGACTGCATCACTCAACCCATCCCCAATTAGCATCGCCCCAGGTGTATGGGTAATGCATATTGGTGGACGAGCATTTTGTAGGACAAGCTGAGGAGTTACCCCGCATGCCCAAAACACAGGAATTTCACCCTCACGGATTTCAACCGGATCGCCCCAGTCTGGCGCCATGACATCCTTAATCCCTATCGCTGCTGGATCACCGAAATGCAAAGGAGCGCCATGGGCTGCTTTGAAACGAGATGTGACTTCAACAGCCTTCAGTGCATCAGCAGGCGTCATAGGACGCATCGAACACACTGTATTACCGCTAAACGCACCTACGGGCCGACAAGGAATGTTCGTTGCAAACATTGGAACAGTTGCTCCTGTCTCAATGTGGCGAAGACCAATACCTGCTTTCAGAAGCGCATCTTCAAAACTGAAAGAACACCCAAGCACAAAGCCTACATAGTCATCTTTCCAAAGTGCGCGAATGTCTGTGACAGTCTCGGCCAGCTCCCCATTGCGGTACACATTGTAGCTTGGGGCATCCGTCCTGATATCAACATCCTCCCCCATATCGGGAAGCATCGGATCACCTGGAGCAGTCATTGCCACGACAGGACACGGCTTTGGATTGCGGTGACAGAAAATAGCAAACTCAAGCGCGAGATCCTTTGGCAAGATAGCTAAGTTTCCCTGCAGGCGCCCCAGCGCCATACCCGCCGTATGGCTAGTATGTAAACCAGCTCGAATCAAACGGCGCGCAGCAATTGGAGACATGCTCGGATCGTCCGCAATGCGCTGCGACAATTGAATTGGCTTGGCGACGCTCATGTCGCTCCCTTATGATTACAGCTTCGGCATTGCCGCGGATATTGCCGTGTACGTCGCCGTAGTGCAACAGAAGTCACAACTTTTCTCAGCTTGGAGGCAAATTATGGGCGAAGCCATCGGATTTATTGGCGTAGGCGCCATGGGTGCACCAATGTGCAAACGATTGATTGGTGCGGGCTACGACGTAACCGTATTCGACCCAAACTCTGCAGCGCTCGACAAAATCGTCGCCGCTGGAGCAAAACGAGCCGAAAACACAAAAGCCTTAGCTGATATGGTGGAGGTCATTTTTGTTAGTCTTCCAACTCCGCCGATCGTGAAAGCGGTAGCTGAAGAAGCGATGAAGGGAGCGAAGCTCAAACTTCTGATTGACTTGTCGACAACTGGGCCGCGTGCCGCGCAGGAAATTGGCCAGATGCTGAATGCGAATGGTGTTGAAATGTTGGATAGCCCTGTCTCCGGCGGTGTTGGGGGGGCTGAGAAGGGCACACTCGCTGTCATGGTTTCAGGCTCCGAGGGACACTGGACAAAGTGGAAGCCAGCACTGGAAGCAATCGGGCACAATGCATTCTTTGTCGGTGAGACCCAGGGTCATGGCCAAATGATGAAACTGATAAACAATCTCCTATCAGCAACAGCCATGGTGGCTAGCGCAGAAGCCTTCGCGCTTGGTGCAAAAGCAGGGCTAGATCCTGATGTGATGGTAAACGTTATCAATGCTGGATCTGGTGCAAATACTGCGGTCAGAGACAAATTTCCGAAATCCGTGCTTACTCGGACATTCGACTATGGTTTCCGAACGGAGCTGATGTACAAAGACGTTAAACTCTGCCTGGAAGAAGCCGAAGCAATGGGAACCCCGATGTGGGTAGGGCAACCTGTTAAGCAATGGTGGTCACTTGCCCTGGCGCGTGGCGGGGTGACTGAAGATTTTTCAAACATCATGCGTTACGTTGAAGAGCAAGCGGGTGTAGAGGTTCGCACTCGTAAGAACGATCCAAAGCCCTAGTCCCGGGTTTCCAACTTCGATTGCGCATCAACCCATCGCCACCAAGGGATTAATGTGTCTTCACCCAAGATGATTTTCTGTTCGACGGGTTTTGAGGTGAAGCACATCTAACTGTCACTAGAACAATAAGGCGTCGCGATCGTTGCGAAGCTAAAGTTGCTAAACTTGGAGAAACCAAATGATTGTTGACGTCCGCTGCTACACCATCACCCCTCGGAAAATGAAGGTTTATTTGGAAACCTTCGAAAAGTACGCTCTGCCAGTACAGAAAAGAGCTGGTATGAACCTACTTGGATATTTCGTTCACAGTGTTGGCAGCCTTAATAAAGTCACACATCTCTGGGGCTTCGACAGCTTGGCTCACATGGAACAGTTGCGAGCAAAACGCGATGCAGACCCAGCTTGGGCGGAATACCTAGGAAAAACAGAAGGCCTGGTTCAAGCTCAAGAAAACAGCATAACGACCCCCGCCCCGTTCTCACCAATCAAATAAAAACACAAGCGATTCCGAGCTTTATTAAGCAAGGCCATGCCTTCACAAACCCAACAAACTAAGATGGCTAGCCCAAGGCCACCCTTTAACCTGCCCTTTTATTACGGCTGGGCAATTGTAGCTTGCGCCTTTGCAACTATGGCAGTTGGCGTGAATGCTAGGACGGCTTTTTCTCTACTTTACCCAGCCATTCTGACCGAATTCGGCTGGGCACGTGGAGAGACTGCGGGAGCATTTGCCGTAGGCTTCATATTTGCGGCCGGCATGGGTCCTTTAACGGGCATTATGCTGACGCGTTTTGGCCCTCGTATCGTAATGCCTATTGGTTCCATAATGATGGCGACGGGTTTTGTATCAACGACTTGGATTTCTGCGCCATGGATGCTCTACCCAAGTTTTGGAATGTTGGTTATCGGCGGCAGTACTATCCTTGGATACATCGGTCATAGCGCAACCCTGCCCCTCTGGTTCCAAAAACGCCGTGGTTTAGCCATAGGGATAGCTTTTGCAGGTGTTGGGGTTGGCGCCACCATTATTCTGCCTTTGACGTCTTGGATTATTGAGGGAAGTGGCTGGCGAGACGCTTGCTGGACCATTGCATTAATCATAGCCTGCCTATTAGTCCCACTTAACCTGCTAGTTCAAAGAAGAAGTCCAGAAGATTTGGGCCTTCTGCCAGATGGCAACCAGTCGGAAGCCGTTACACTAGGAGATAATCCTAAACCTTCGTCTTCCGGCCCAACCCTAAGAGATGCGCTGAAAACGCCCGCATTCTGGTTCTTCGCGTTATCTACGTTTGGCATGCTTTGGTGCTGGTATGCCGTCCAGGTTCACCAAACACAGTATCTTCTGGACGTGGGCTTCGACCCTGCTATCGCCACTGCGGCTCTTTCTATGGTCAGTGTATTTGGCGTCGCGGGTCAGATTAATGGTGGCTGGATGGCAGATAAATTAAGCAGAGAGAGCGCCTGGACCATCGGAGTGATGGGTTTCGCTGGTTGCTACGGCGCTTTATTTCTCATGGGCTCAACAACCTCACCGCTTCTTCTGTGGGGTATGGTTATCATGCAGGGGTTAGTGGGTTATGGCGTAACTGCCGTCTTCGCAAGCGCACCTGCTGATGTTTTTCAGGGTAGAAACTTTTCAACAATTTTTGGGACACTAAGTATTTTTTCCTCCCTTGGAGGAGGGATTGGACCATACGTAACCGGATGGATTTATGACCTAGACGGTGACTATTCCCGTGCCTTCTTGGTTTGTATTGGATGGTGCGCCGTAAGTATTATCGCAATGTGGCTGGCGGCACCTCGACGGCACCGAAATCAGGCATAAGAGTACAGATTTCTGCTTCCCTAAAGCTACTTAAATAAAAGACTAATTGCCTTCGCTTTGATCAAACTGTTCAGCCGGTCGAGCCGGCACTAGAGATGGGGCTATTTCAGGAGCTGATAAAGTAACGCGGTCACATCACTTTCCAGCGGGAATGACAGCATTCCCATGACTGAATATCCCAAAAGCCATGGCATTAGATAAAATCGAAACATGAATACAAACCAGGCGACGTAAATCGGGATCAATGGATTGATCAAAAATGCGGGCGTAACAGGCTTGAAAAATTGGATAAGTGGGTTCGTTAATTTCACGAAAACCCTCATGAAAAAGAAATTAGAATCCTCTGGTAAAAACAGCCCCATAGCGGCACGTCCCACCAACGTCCACATCACCATACCGAGCAGATAATCCAGCAGGATTATCCAAAGAGGGAAGATGGAGGCCGGATCACTCATGAAATCTCGCTAATTTGCTAAATATAAAAAAATAAAACGGGGGCGGACTAACCGCCCCCGTCTTTTTTACTTAAGACAAGGTTTAGTGACCCTTTAGAATTGTATCTCCAGAAGGGTTACGAACCTCATCCACCATTGCCTGGGTCTCGGCATCAGGCTCAGCAGTCATCAGACTGACCACAACCATTGCAATCAAGCTGACAGGCATACCAACTATGCCAAACCTGAGGTGATCAATGACCCACCAGACGTCACCACCTGTCCTGATGTACCAGAGGTATGCAGCGCCCGCGACGAACCCGCAGACCATTCCAGCAATCGCTCCGGCACGGTTTGCTCTCTTCCACCAGATACCAAGTACTAGTGGGAAGAAGAGCCCTGAGCAGGCAAAACAGAATGCCCACGCAACGGCTCCGAGAATGCCGGTTAGCTTCATGCTGGCAACGAATGCTGCCAAGGCGCCAATCCCGATCAATAAGACTCGGGCGACGACGAGGCGAAGTTTCGTATCTGCCTTGGGGTCAATGATCTTGTAGTAAAGGTCGTGGCTAAGTGCGTTAGCAATTGCTAGCAACAGACCATCAGCCGTTGACATGGCAGCCGCCATACCACCAGCCGCAACGAGACCAGAAATCACATAGGGCAAGCCCGCAATTTCAGGTGTCGCCAACACCACAATATCAGCTCTCATGAAGAACTCGTTGAGCTGTAAGATGCCGTCCGCGTTACCGTCGACAATCTTAAGCATCCCAACGCTGCTCCAATTCTGGATCCAGGAGAGATTACCTACTTCAGCGATGGACTTACCTATGATGCTTGTCGCCAAGGTTGGGTCGAGAAGCTGTAACTTGGTAAGTGTCGCAAGAGCTGGCGCCGTGAAATACAACAAGAATATGAAGAACAGTGAGTAGGCCACCGACTTCCGCGCTTGGCGAACGGATGGTGTCGTGAAGTACCGCATGAGGATATGCGGAAGCGACGCTGTACCAGCCATCATGCAAATAGCGAGGGTGATGAACTTCCAGCTATCTGCACCACCGCCAGGAGCATTATGCGGGTTGGTTAAGATTGCCAGGCCCGGCACGTTTGAAGCGGCCTTCAAACCGAGCTTAACTGCTGGTTCTAGTTCTTGGATGCGCTGGACAGCTTCACCATAAGAGAAGTGCGGAATAAGGCCGAAACCCTGTTTGTTTGACATCCAAATAACAGGCACCAGGTAAGCAATTATCAACACGATATACTGCGCAACCTGTGTCCATGTTACTGCCCGCATACCACCAAGCATTGAGCAGAACAGAATACCGAGCAAGCCAACCCAAACGCCAACTTCAAAAGGAATCTGAAGCGCACGCGCTGCGATTGTGCCGGTGGCATTAATCTGGGCCGTCACGTAAGTGAACGAAGCCACCACGAGAATAACGACTGCGCAGAAACGGGCTAAGTTCCCACCGTAGCGTGTGCCAATGAAGTCCGGAACGGTGTAGCAACCAAACTTCCTGAGGTATGGCGCCATTAGGGCATTCACCAAGACGTAACCGCCAGTCCAGCCCACAATGAAGCCTAGATATGGATACCCACCAAAATAGATACCACCAGCTAAAGCTACGAACGAAGCACCGGACATCCAGTCCGCGGCTGTTGCCATGCCATTGTACACCGCCGGCACTTCGCGACCCGCGACGTAGTAGGCCTCAACCTCCATGGTTCGCGAAAGCCAGCCAATAAGTGCGTAGATAACAATTGTGAAGGCGACAAAGAGAATACCGATATTAGCCGCCGACATTCCCATTTGTTCTAAGACTGCCATCAGAATGATGAAGAGAACGAAGCCGCCAGTATACAGACCGTAAACTTTTGGGAGGTTGTCTACAAATTTCCCTTGCATTTTCAGTCCCTCCTATTCGCCGACGCCGGCTTCATCGTCGATCGCATCCTGCTTCCAATTTTGGAAGAAGATCAGGAGAACGAATACAATCAATGAGCCTTGAGCGCAGAAGTAGAAGCCAAGAGGAAACCCAATGAACGTCATTGAATTGAGTTCTTTGGCAAATCCTGGAATTACGAGCGAAAACACCGCCCATATTACTAGAACAAGCCACGTCAAATTTCGGGTCTTAGCCCAGTGGACTTGCAGTTTTTCTGAAGTTGAGCCTGCCATTATTTTCCCCCCAAACGTTGAAGTTATTCGACTGGCATCGGCTATTGCACACAAGTTTTTGTAAAGGTCAAGATATATTGAGAAACTCAGTGTGAGGCACTACAAATTGTGTTAGGTTAGTACTTCTCCACAACCTTTCCACATTTTTTCAACAATTAGAGTGGATTGTTAAATCCTTGGCCAGTTTTTTTAAAGAATTCTTGGGACGCATCTCGATAAGGCGAGACTCTGCACCCCTCCAAAAAATTGGAGAGGTTGAAGAATTCGTGACCACGCGGGCGGCATTCGTCGCTCAAAAAACGCTGTATGGCTATGTGAAAACAAGAATGGGGACGAGATACCCGAGCATGTTCGAAGACGACGTGTTCGCTCACTCCATAAATATTGCAAAGATGCACGTCTTCTCTGCATGCCTTTCGGATTTAAGCATTTTTGCGGTTGCGAACGCGCTGTCAAAGCTGCCAACCAATCAGGCATTGCGCAGCAATACGGCAACAGGATTTTACAAAAGCGGATTGTTTAACAATCCAAACGATGCCCCAGCCGAATTTTCTCAACAAGAAGCCATTACTTCCTTTGAGGTGCGGCTTTCCAATCTAGACTGGGAAACTCAGGCTATAGATAGAGCCATTTTCACGGAAAGCCCTAAAGCGCTTTTCCGATGGGCGCCTATCGCTGACAACCTTAAGAAACAAGACGCAGACATTATCTTAAACTCCATAAACTTCACGTGGAGCGAAATTCGTCAGCGTTACTTAAGGCGTCTGGATATTGATACAGTGTGCGCATCAATCGAAAGCGAGAAATAGCCTTCCGCTCTGTTTTTTAGCCACGAAGACCGTCGCGGTAATGTCAGTGCTAGTTACTAAGCTGCAAAATGGCTGCAGCGTCATATCCCAGGCCCGTTAGAATTTCTTCGTTGTGCTCGCCCGGCTCAGGTGGTGGTGAGGTTAATCGACCCCCACCATGACCAAGGCGAAAACCAGTGCTGGCTAAGGTCATCGGACCGAAGCGCGTTTCAATTGTCTGAAGGATGTCCCGGTGCTCAAGCTGGCGATGTTTAACTATCTCGTCGATAGTCCAAATTGATGCGCAGGGGGCACCGCCGTCAGTTAGTCGCTTTTCCCAACCAAGGGCATCATCACTCGCCAATACGCTCTCTATCTCAGTCCTAAGGGCCTGCTCATTTGCTAGGCGATCATCCCAAGTTTTGAATCGCGGATCCTCTTTAAGGTGCTCTAACCTGAGCGTCCTTAAAAGTGCCTCATACTGACGGTCATTATTCACCGCGAGCAGCAACCATCCCCCTTTAACTCTAAACAGATTGGCTGTTGGCCGACGGCTTACTGCTTGATTTCCCATCTGGCGTTGCTTGTGGCCTGCAACTGTATATTCAGCAACCGCAGGGGAGAGAAATGCGAGCGTAGCGTCTAACATTGCGACGTCCACCATTTGGCCCTTTCCGGTATGAGTCCGCTGAAAAAGGGCACTTGCGACTGCGAAAGCCGCAGTCATGCCACCGATAGCATCGCATACAGCAAAGCCAGCGCGTGTTGGCCCCATAGCTTCATGGCCCGTCAAAGACATAATACCGCTCATTGCCTGAATCTTACCGTCATAAGCGGCCGTCTGACTGTCGGGGCCATTGTGACCAAAACCAGACACAGCACAGTAGATAATGCGAGGGTTTATCTGCGTAAGCGCATCATAGCCCAACCCTAGACGCTCCATTACTCCGGGGCGAAAGTTTTCCATTACTACGTCGGATTGAGCGACGAGTTTTCGGCAAACCTCGATTGCCTCCGGGTTTTTTAAATCAAGGGCTAAGTTCCGTTTATTGGCGTTAACACAAGCCCACATGGGTGCCATGCCTCGCTCTGCCCAATCGGGCGCAGGCGGCGAGAAACGCATATCTTCGCCGCCGTGCTTTTCAACTTTAATTACGTCTGCTCCAAGTAATGCGAGCTGATAACTGCCAAAAGGACCCGCAAATACTTGGGTAAAGTCCAAGATTTTTATCCCTTCAAAAGGGCGGGCACCTGGCGCTGTCATCCATCATCTCCTTCCCGCTTTGCCTTCGCTATCTCTTTGCCTCTATCAAACTCTGCTTTAAGGCGAACTATTTCCTCAGCGGAGAGTTTTTCCACATTGGAATAATCCTCCTTCCAGGCATAGCTCTCAGACCAACGGATAGGATTTTGCCACGTGGTCATAGGCCCAGGAGCCTGCTCCAGCAAATCAAGCGCATGCCCTAGCGTTTTGTGCTGGCTTTCAGCGTCGTGCGGCCTCCCACCAGGATTCCCCAAAGGAAAATCACTAAACAGAAAACGTGGCGCACCAACGTATTCAACTATATCTTTAGCGCATCCCATTATCACGGTTGGTATGCCAGCTTGTTCAAGTGCACGTGCAATCAGACACACGGTCTGATGGCAAACGGGTCAGTTAGCCGCCAGAATAGCGACGTCTGCATTATCCTCTAGCGTGCGACGAACAATTTCCGCCGCGTCAACTTCAATGGTCACACGATGGCTGCGATTGGTCGGCGCCCCATGAAAACGCGGCGCCACTTCGCCGATACGTCCCTCTTCAGCCATTTTCCGCAGCATCGGCAATGGGAACCAGGTTCCTGGGTCTTCTTGACTAGTGTGCTTTCGGTCAATGCCTATGTGGGAAATGCGCAGGTCGTGATCTTCATCACTAGCACCAGAGTAAACCTCATAAAATTTTGCTTTGGAGTTATAAGCGCTCCAAGGCCCCTGATCGCCCGCCTCTGGATTGTAAGGAGCCGCCGTCGTCACGAGAGAAACTCGGCTGTTCTGCAAAGGTTTCTTCAGCGGTGTAAAAGGTGCATCAGCATAGTGACCCCATTCGTAGGGCTTTCCGTACCCAAGGGTGACATAATAATCTCGGATCCGCTGCAGATATCGGATTGGCTGATCTTCAGATGGCGCGAAGCCATAAGGATTGTCATTAGACATTCCCACCTCCTATCTTCTTCATTCAGACCCTACAGCAATTAAAAGAAGCTGGAAAAGTGTCTGCTGCTGTGCTTCGATTTGATTTCTAGCCTCATACCTGGAGGAAATTGCTATGACCTACCGGCATATTGAAGCAACCCCAATTTCAGGTGCGCTCGGCGCCCTGATCACAGGAGCTGATCTCTCCAAGCTAGATGATGAGACATTCCAAGATATCCACCAGGCGTTTCTGGATTACCAAGTGATCTTCTTCCGGGATCAAACAATAAGCCCAGAGCAGCAAATCGCCTTTGCACGTCGCTTCGGAGAGATCCACCATCACCCTTACATGAAGGGTATGGACGAGCATCCTGACATTTTGGAAATTCTAAAGGAACCAGGTGACAGTTATACCTTTGGAGCAGCTTGGCACACCGACCAAATGTTCAACCCATCTCCTGCTAAAGCAACAATGCTCTATGCCAAAGAGACGCCGAATGTAGGCGGAGATACTATGTTTTCGAGCATGTACAAGGCCTATGACGGGCTCTCAGAAGCCATGCGAGAGATGCTTAAAACAGTCAAAACATTTAACGTTGGCGACCGGTTTAAAAATATGGGTGGTGGCGCGCGCTCAGAACGCTATGCCGGCAACCCCAACATGGCAAATAAGGTTCGTGACCCTGGAAATCTTATCACGGAGTCCCATCACCCACTGTTTCGAACTCACCCCGAGACAGGGCGAAAGGCGCTCTACATAGGCAGCCATACTCAGGGGCTTCAGGGTATGCGTGGGGAAGAAGCCGATCCAATTATCGACTACCTCCGCCGCCATTCAATCCGGCCAGAGTATTTGTGCCGCTTCCAATGGAAGCCTGGCTCTTTAGCGCTTTGGGACAACCGATGTGTCCAACACTACGCCGTCCCTGACTATAACGAACGGCGAAGGATGCACCGGATCACAATTGCGGGTGATGTCCCCGTCTAAAGCCTCTTAAGTGGCTCTGAGTTTGGACGTAGCTTCCGCATCTATCTGTCCATCAGCATCAATGACCACTTTATAGAGATCTTTTGCCGCCTGAACGGAAACAAAACCATTAGCAACATCGCGAGATATTGCAGCAAGGTCGCGGGAACTTGCCTCACCAAGACCACCACCGCCCGGCATCTGAAGAACAAGTCGTTCCCCGCTCGGAATAGTCTGTCGTCCCTTACCTTTTAATGCTTGCCCCGACTGCAAGCCTATCGTGCCAACAGCTCCTGGGCCGCCACCATCTCTACCTCTTGGTGGATGGATTACTCGATCAAACATGCTGGAAATGGCAAAGGGCGCGCCCTGCGCGTGCTCAATTTCCATTATCTGCCCAACTCCACCGCGGTAACGACCGACCCCACCTGAGTCTGGCCGGTATTCCTTTTTCCAGAAAACTAAGGGCGCAATCGTTTCATTAATCTCAACGGGAGTGTTACGCACACCAGACGGAAAAGCTGTTGCATCAAGACCGTCCTTTTCTGGCCTTGCTCCCGCTCCACCTGTGTGGAACACATTCATGGCAAAGGATCGAGCCTGGCCATAATCACCATCAACGACACCATGCCCTCCCATCAGAACTGGATTCCAAAGACAAGAAGTGCCCTCCGCCGGGCTTCTTTCTGGCGCAATCTGATGCAGACATCCCAACACAACATCTGGCAGCATCTGACCGGTAACATGACGAGCTGTAACTGCAGCCGGGTGAGGTGCATTTAAGATACATCCAGAGGGTGCAGTTATCCTGACTGCATCGAGAGACCCCGCATTGTTTGGAACGCGGTTACCCACGGCACATCGAACACCAAAGCTGGCATAAGCTTCCGTGTAGGTCATCGGCACATTGATGCCGTAGCCAGAGACAGATGAAGTGCCACTAAAATCTACTTCTATCGTATCTTCTGTGATGGTCATTGTAGCAACGATATCAATCGGCTTTTCGTAGCCATCGATGCGCATAGAATTTTTGTAAATACCCTTGGGCAACTTAGCGATTTCGTCTGCCATTCCCTTTCGGCTTGCACGAATAATGTGTTCAGCAAGGGGCTCAATCGAAGCCATCCCAAACTCATCCATCATCGCGACCAATCTGCGTGACCCAACCTCATTGCAAGCAACCAATGAGTAAAGATCACCCTCTACTTCCACAGGATTTCTATTGTTGGCAGCAATAATATCGAGGACAGTGCGGCTCATCTGACCGCCTTCAGACAGCCTCATGATTGGGATATTGATACCTTCTTCGTAGACCTGTCGGCCGTCGGCTCCAAAACCGCGCCCCCCGATGTCGGCAACGTGCGTGGTGCAAGCAAACAGCGCTACAATTTGTCCGTTCCGCCAAGTGGGCGTGACAACGGTGAAGTCGTTCAAGTGCCCTGTACCAAGCCAAGGGTCATTGGTCAGGAAAACGTCGCCCTCTGACATGGTCTTCAGAGGATACTTTGCCAAGAAATGTCTAACTGATGCTGCCATGGCATTCACGTGGCCAGGTGTGCCGGTTACAGCCTGTGCCAACATCCGGCCACTAGGGTCATAGACACCGGCAGAAATATCGCCAGCTTCGCGCGCTGAAGTAGAAAAAGCGGTTCGGATCAGTGTCTGCGCCTGTTCTTCAACGACAGACAGGAGACGGTTCCACTGGATCTGCATGCCAATCTGGTCAAGGACTTTCGTGTTGGAACGAGCTTCCGGCATCAAACGGCCTCCCCTTTAGTTGTCATGACTATATACCCACGCTCGTCAACGTGAGCGTGAAAGGTTGAAGCAACGACAGTCGTAGTCTGAGGCTCGACAATAAGGGCTGGACCAGAGATACGAACACCCGATTTCAGATCCAATCGGTTATATAAACCAGCTGTCACAAATTCTTGAAGGGTTGGATCAAAAAGCTCTCGCGTCTGGTTTGGCAGGGAGAATTCTTCATCAAGAACCACCTTATCTGAACTCTTAGCAATTGGCTTTTTCACAGTCGAAACAGTAAGCGTCCAGCTCAGAATTTCTGGCTGCATCCCCGGAACTGTTTGCCCGTAGAGAGCGCGATAAGCTTCATCAAAACTCTCTAGAAGATTTTTCCCGTCACTTGAGACTAAAGGCCTGTCTGGCAGCGGCACTGTGATCTCGTGGCCCTGCCCAACATATCGCATGTAGGCAAGCCTTGTTTCTATAAGTTCAGCACCAGGAGCTCCCGCTTGGACAACAGCTCTAGCCTCACGGCTCATATCTTCTAACAAACGGTTAGCTCCGTCTGCGTCAAAACCGTCAAGCCTCATGTAACGGCTTCTAACTACTTCATAAGAAATAGGAGCACGGAGAAAGCCAACAGCCGATCCAACGCCAGCACCACTTGGAACAATGACACTGGTCAGTCCTAGTTTTTCCGCAAGCCTGGAAGCATGCAGTGGAGCTGCGCCACCAAACGCGATCATTGTTCGCTCCGCAATATCCTTGCCCCACTCGATCGCATGAACACGAGCAGCATTAGCCATGTTCTCATCGACGATTTCAGAAACTGCAAAGGCAGCTATAGGCACAGGCATATTAAGAGGCACGCCCACCTCAGATCTAATGGCTTCTTCTGCTTTTTCTGGTGCCAGGCGGACATTCCCTCCGGCGAAAAGCTCTGGAGAAATCTTGCCAAGCGCCACATCAGCATCTGTTACAGATGGGAGGGTTCCACCGAGGTCATAACATGCAGGCCCCGGATAGGAACCAGCACTTTCTGGCCCTACTTCCAAACGCCCAAGCCCATCGACATGCGCAAGACTTCCGCCACCAGCACCTATCTCAACCATCTCGATCGCTGGTATGCGCACCGGCAGGCCACTGCCCTTTAAGTTTCGGTACGCTCTGGCAACCTCAAACGTCCGTGTTGAAAGAGGCTGTCCATCATCAATCAGGCAAATCTTAGCAGTAGTGCCGCCCATGTCGTATGACACAACACGATTAAGACCAGCCTCTGCCGCAACCTCTGCCGCCAGAATGGCTCCCCCCGCCGGACCAGATTCAACTAGTCTGATTGGAAAACGAATTGCGTTTTCCAGCGTCGTCAGGCCACCGCCTGAAGTCATCAGTAGGAAAGGACAACTGAAACCTTTTTCCCTTAACCGAGCATCTAAAGCCGTCAGATAGGCTGACATTTTAGGCTGAACATATGCATTAGCGCAGGTTGTCGACTGCCGCTCGTATTCCCTGATCTCAGGACAAACTTCTGACGAAAGTGAGATAGGAAGTTTAGGGAAAGCAGATTGAATGATTTCCCGAACCCGTTGTTCATGCACAGGGTTCGCGTATGCATGAAGCAGTCCAACAGCCAGTGCCTCGATATCATGCTTCTCTATTAAAGGAAGAACGGCACGCACACTTTCTTCATCGAGCTTGATTAGCGGCTCACCTGCTACGTTCAACCTCTCTCGGATTGGCCATCGTAGCTGTCTCGGTGCCAGCGGCGAAGGGCGGTCAATCATTATGTCGTATTGTTCAAACCGGTTTTCTAGAGCCATTTCGACCGCATCACGATGGCCTTCGGTGGTTAGCAAGGCAATCTTTGCGCCTTTTCGCTCGATAATGGCATTCGTAGCGAGGGTGGTGCCGTGTATCAAAAGGCCCACAACATCTGGAGCTATGTTTGCTTCAGCCAGCGCCTTTTCCACCCCATCTAAAACTCCCTCTTCAGGGGCGACTGGAGTGGTTAATACCTTGGCTGTGGTCTGATCATCGCCATGCTGCAGCACTACGTCTGTAAAAGTACCACCTATATCAACTGCAAGACGCACATCCGCTCTGGCCGTTGTCATGCCACACACCTTCCCTCAGGAGAAATTCCAGGCCAGACTGTCGCCCGATGTGATTGGTAGCGCAAGGTTTTGCGGGCGGAAAAGGCTAAGATGAAATTGTTTTTAAACAAAGAAACTAACGTGCTTCATGATGGCGAAGACCGCGTCTTTGACCGCATGGCGCGAAGATGGCGTATTGCCGCCCCCTCAGCCACTGGTGGTGAGGAAATAACCATTCAGGATGCCTGTCGTTGGCTTCAACGTCAGGACGATTACCCAATTCGTTCCCCTATATCTTTGATAGGACAGACGGAAGCTAGTGAAGCCCAAATGGCAATTGCTCAAGCACTTGGAACTGGGATCGCAAAACTTGGGCTTAGTCTTTTGTGTGACGGAGGGCCAGGTGTAGCGACAGCCGCAGCACAGGGCGCTCAAGAAGCTGACGGGCAAGTTATAGGTATTCTGCCTGGCACAGATTGGCGGGATGCTAGCCCTTACGTCAGTGTTAGCCTTGCTGCAGGCGCCAGCTCAAGGCCGAACACTTTGATTGCTGAGGCGGGGCTTTGTCTAATTGCTATTGGCGGTGGCTATGACACCTTGGGTGGCATTGCACACGGCAAGCAATGTGGACGCAAAGTTTTTACGATGGGAGGCGCTCCCACGATTGAAGGCGTTCCGGAAGTCGACGGCATCGAGGAAGCCCTCGATGCCATCTCACATGTGGCCCTCAATACAGACGGAGCAGAGCCAACTTGGCGCTGAGAAAAAGTATTAAGCAGCTCGCTCTATAGCCACTGCCGTTGCTTCGCCACCACCAATACAAATTGCAGCAACACCCTTCTTCACATCATTCTTCTGCATAGCAGTGATCAATGCAGCGATAATGCGGCCGCCAGAGGCACCAACTGGATGACCAAGCGCGCAAGCACCACCATGAACATTGACCTTGTCTGCTGGCAAGTCGAACTCCCGCATCGCTGCCATTGGCACAACAGCGAAGGCCTCATTAATTTCATAGAGACCAACCTCTTCTTTTGACCAGCCAGTTTTATCAAAGAGCTTTTGCATTGCGCCGATTGGAGCAGTGGTGAACCAACGTGGTTCCTGGCTATGGGTAGTGTGCGCAACGATTGTTGCTAGCGGAGTCAGCCCACGTCTTTCAGCTTCCGAACGGCGCATCAGAACAAGGGCTGCTGCTCCATCTGAAATAGAGGAAGAATTTGCAGGCGTAACTGTGCCGTCCTTAGCAAAGGCAGGACGCAAGCTAGGAATTTTATCGATATTAGCCGTAAACGGCTGCTCATCGCGGTCTATCGTTACTTCGCCCTTACGAGTGTTAAGGGTGTAGGGAACTAACTCGTCTTTAAATGAACCATCCTCATTTGCTCGTTTAGCTCGAGTAAGGCTCCGAATGGCGTATTCGTCCTGCTGCTCGCGTGTAAACTGATAATGCTGCGCAGTGGCCTCAGCAAAATGCCCCATCAATTGGCCGGGTTCATATGCATCCTCAAGACCATCCCAGAACATGGCATCAAGGAATTGCCCGTGGCCCATACGCATTCCATGACGTGCCTTTTGCACCATGTAGGGGATATTGGTCATGCTTTCGAAGCCGCCGGTAACAGCAACATCAATAGACCCTGCCATCAGCCCATCATAACCCTGCATAGTTGCCTTCATGCCTGAACCACAGAGTTTATTGATTGTGGTCGCTCCAGTAGCTTCAGGGATCCCAGCGTAGATAGAGGCTTGACGGGCTGGACCCTGACGCTGACCGTGAGGCAGAACGCAACCCATGATGACCTCGTCGACATCTGCCGGGGCTAACCCTGCCCGCGCCAACGCTGCTTTCATGGCAGCGGCACCCAACTCAGGGCCGGTCGCGTCAGCCAGTACACCGTTGAAGCCACCCATTGGCGTGCGAGCCATCCCTACAATGACAACAGGATCTGCGCTCATTTCTCTCTCCTAATCTCAAAATTTAATGGGACTATAAGCGGCGGATCTAAACCTCGCCAGCCAATGTTTTTGCATAAAAGTACTCGATGGATTGCGAAAGGTCATTCAATTCCCTGGTACGTCCATCGGGAATGTAACCTAGACACTCATAAAAGCGGTGAGCAGCCTCGAAACGAGTATCAGTCCAGAGGACTATGCGCCGCGCTCCACCAACAGCCGCATGCTCCTCGGCTAAGTGCATCAATCTGCTGCCAAGACCCACACGACGAAGGCTCGGTTCAACATAAACTTTTGTTATTTCCCAAGCACCACCAATTTGACCTGCAGGCGCTACGGCAACAGAACCTATGACACGTTCGTCTGAGATCGCACACCAAACAATCCCACCCTTAGATTCATAGTCTGACGAAACGGTATCAAGCCAGGCCATCTCGCCATGTCGATCGAAAACACAACCTTCATAGTCAGCCCAACACAGAGCTATCAGATGCCCCAACTGCTCTCCGTCTTCATCCCGAGCCGGACGGATTGTGATAATTTTTCCGTTAGTCAAAGTAATACGATCGCCGCAAGTCCAAGGAAGGCGAAAAAGCCTAGAACGTCCGTAACTGTCGTTAACAAAACCGTAGACGCGATGGCTGGATCGACCTTAATTCTTTCAAGAAAGATAGGAATGATAGCTCCGAAAAACCCTGCTGAAATTAAATTTACAATCATCGCAACAGCAATGACGACGCCTAAAACTACATCCGAAAACCAAATGCTAGCAGTGATGCCAGCGATGACTGCAAGCACGGCACCATTCACTGAAGCAACGATCACTTCTTTGCCGATAAGCCGAACTGCATTGCTGCGAGAAAGTTCACGCGTTGAGAGCGCGCGCACTACAACGGTCAGAGTCTGAGTGCCAGCATTACCACCCATCGAGGCAACAATCGGCATTAATACCGCCAGAGCCACAATCTCTTCGATTGTCCCATCAAAAACAGAGATGACCAGAGACGCAATTACTGCGGTCATAAGGTTTACTAAAAGCCATGGAAAACGCGACTTCATCGTCTGAAACGCTGCTCGGTAAAGGTCGTCTCCAGAGAGACCACCGAGGCGCATCACATCTTCCTCATGTTCCTCATCAATAACGTCGACAATGTCATCAATAGTGACCACGCCTATGAGGCATCCACGGCCATCAACAACTGGTGCAGAAACGAGGTCCTGACGACGAAAGACGTTAGCAAGGGCTTCCTGGTCCATGTCGACTGGCACGGGCGTTATATCTGTCGACATTATGTCTTGCACATGGACGCCTCGCCGGCTCTTCAAGAGACGAGAAAGAGGAAGAGCTCCCAGAGGCCGATGCCGAGGATCAACAATAAAAATGTCATAGAAGTCGTCCGGCACATCCGGGCTAGAGCGCATGAAATCGATTGCATCACCAACAGTCCAGAACGCAGGAATAGCTAGTAGCTCCCGCTGCATGAGGCGGCCGGCAGACTCTTCTTCGTATTCGAGACCACGCCTGATGAGAACACTATCTGCCTCTGGAAGACGAGCAAGAACCTCCTCACGCTCATCCTCATCTAGGTCAGCAATAATCTCGATAGCATCGTCGGTATCTAGTGCCAGTACTGCTGTCGCAAGTTCTTCAGGTTCTAGATGTTCAAGAACCGCCTCTCGCAGATCCTCGTCAACCTCTGCAAAGGTTTCCGGATCAACAACATCCTTAACGGTTGCAACAAGCGAATCGCGACGCTCGGGGTCCAATGCCTCGAAAAGGTCGGCGATATCCGCCGCCCACATGTCAGAGACACTGGCGCGCAGCCATTCCTCATCGCCAGCATCAAGACGCTCAACGATCTCTCCGACGAAATCAGAGGTTATGCCTTCGCGATCAACAGAATCTGAGGGTATCAGCTGTGAAAACGCACTTTCGTCCGCCCGGGTGGCGGGATTTTCTTCGACCGCCATGGCCATCTCCGCTTCGGCATAAGGACTGAAAGCCTATTTTTTGGTGCGGTCGAGAAGACTCGAACTTCCACGGGTTTTATCCCACAGCGACCTCAACGCTGCGCGTCTACCAATTCCGCCACGACCGCGTATGTTCGGAGACAAATAAGTCTACCGAAGGCCGAAGCGGATAGCAGATGTACGATAATGGATCAAGCAGGCGTCAACCGGATTGGCGTATTGATGATAGCCCCATTGCCTACCCAGACGCTGTGGAAGCGATGGAAGCGCGCGTGGCAGCTATCCATGACGATTCGGCATCAGAGCTTATCTGGCTGACAGAGCACCCTCCACTCTACACGGCAGGATCCAGTGCTAACCCTGCAGAGTTAATTATTCCGGACCGTTTTCCAGTATTCCAAACTGGGCGTGGAGGAAAGCATACATACCACGGACCGGGACAACGCATTGTTTATGTCATGCTCGACTTGAAGGCTCGACGGTCAGATGTCCGCAAATACGTTCAGGCCCTTGAGGAGTGGATAATCCTGACATTAGCCCGGTTCGCCGTAAAAGGAGAGCGAAGAGAAGGCCGAATCGGTGTCTGGGTAGTCCTACCAGGAAAACAGGAAGCTAAGATTGCTGCCATTGGCGTGCGCGTGCGTCGGTGGGTTACTCTGCACGGCCTTAGCATAAATATAGACCCTGATCTTTCTCATTACGGCGGGATCATTCCCTGCGGGATTAGCGACTTTGGCGTGACGTCGCTGGCAGCCCTCGGGCAATTTCCGACAATGCCAGAGGTTGATATGGCTCTAAGGGAAACATTCCCGCTGGCGTTCGCTGAGTTCGGAATTCAATAAGTGTGGCTTTTATTGGCAAAGCAAGACAGAAATAAATCTCGCTAGTGGACGGCACGCGCAGTACTTAAATACAATAACGAGCAAAATTTGGAGCAGGCAAATGGGTGACAGGATTTCCGCGGGTGGGCTGCAGATAGCAAAGCCTTTGTACGATTTCATTCAAAACGAGGCTCTACCTGGGTCAGGAGTCAACGCAAATGCCTTTTGGGACTCTTTAGGAGCGCTGATCCATGATCTCGCCCCAAAAAACCGTGCCCTTCTTGCTAAGCGGGACAATTTACAAAAACAAATAGACGATTGGCATAAAGCTCGTAGGGGGCAACCTCATGATCACAATGCCTACGTTAAATTCTTAAGCGAAATTGGTTACCTGGTTCCAGAAGGTGCAGACTTCAGCATCGACACTCCAGATGTAGACGACGAAATCGCAACAATTGCCGGTCCACAGCTCGTAGTTCCGGTTATGAATGCACGCTATGCCCTTAATGCTGCTAACGCCCGCTGGGGAAGTTTGTATGATGCTCTTTATGGCACCGACGCAATTTCAGAAGATGGCGGCGCAACTCGGGCTGGAGGCTACAATCCAACCCGCGGCGCGAAGGTAATTGGCTGGGCACGTGACTTCCTAGATGCCTCATGTCCACTCGCCTCCGGCAGTCACAAGGACGCGGCTGAATATTCCGTAAGTGGAGGAGTTCTTGTCGTCAAAATGGTCGATGGATCCACGACCAACCTAAAAGATAAAACTGCTTTTGCAGGCTATCGGGGTGATGTCGCGGCACCTTCTTCAATTCTATTGAAAAAGAATAGTCTTCACGTCGAAATAGTTGTCGACAGAAGTCATCCTATAGGTAAGGACGACGCTGCCGGCGTAGCGGACGTGCTCCTCGAGTCTGCCGTTACGACAATCATGGATCTCGAAGACTCAATTGCAGCAGTAGATGCTGAAGACAAGGCTGATGCCTACCGGAATTGGCTTGGCCTATTGAGCGGCGACCTGGAAGATTCGTTCGAAAAGGGCGGATCGATGATGACCCGAAAGCTCAACCCAGATCGCAAGTATAACGGACCAGATGGGCAACCCATAACCCTCCCCGGCCGCTCGCTTATGCTTGTCCGAAACGTTGGTCATCTAATGACGAACCCAGCCGTTCTCGATAAAGATGGGGCCGAAGCACCAGAAGGCCTTCTGGATGCAATGATTACAGGCCTAATTGCCCTTCATGATGGCAAAGGCGCCAACTCCCTAAAGAATAGCCGTAAAGGCTCACTATATGTCGTTAAACCAAAAATGCATGGGCCCGAGGAAGTAGCCTTTGCCAATGAAATTTTTGGCCGTGTCGAAGACGCCCTTGGAATGAAGCGTAATACAATCAAAATGGGCATCATGGACGAGGAACGGCGTACTTCCGCCAATCTTAAAGAGTGTATCCGTGCTGCAAAGAGCAGAGTGGCCTTCATTAATACCGGCTTCTTAGATCGGACTGGTGATGAGATGCACACATCAATGGAAGCTGGTCCGATGATCCGCAAAGCGGATATGAAGGGCACTAAATGGATCGCCGCCTACGAAAACAGAAATGTGGACATCGGCATTGAGGCCGGACTACCTGGTCGCGCCCAGATTGGCAAAGGTATGTGGGCAATGCCAGACTTAATGGCAGATATGCTGGAGCAAAAGATTGGTCATCCAAAGGCCGGCGCCAATACAGCTTGGGTTCCGTCACCAACAGCGGCGACCCTGCACGCAACTCACTACCATCAAGTCAATGTTCCTTCACTCCAAAAGACTTTAGCGTCCCGCGGTCGTGGCAGCCTAGATGACATGCTGACCATCCCTGTCGCTGATCGCCCCAATTGGTCTGATGAAGAAATACGCCAAGAGCTCGATAATAATGCTCAAGGCATTCTTGGGTATGTCGTCCGATGGGTAGACCAGGGAGTCGGCTGTTCTAAAGTCCCGGACATTAATGACATTGGTTTGATGGAAGACCGAGCCACATGTCGTATTTCTAGCCAGCACATCGCAAATTGGCTTCACCATGGGGTGTGCACTCGTGAGCAAGTTGAAACAACAATGCAGCGGATGGCGGCCGTAGTCGACCGCCAAAACGCCGGAGATCCCGCATATCGACCAATGGCTCCAAGCTTTGATGGTGTTGCCTACAAAGCCGCTTGTGATCTTGTGTTTGAAGGCACATCACAGCCATCTGGCTATACGGAACCAGTGCTGCATAGGCGTCGGCTGGAAAGAAAGGCGCTTGACGGCTAACGGAAGAGTGGCAGCGTCTGTTAGACCTAACGCTGATTTTCACGCGACGCTGCCCGCCGACGCCTCATTACAGTTATAACGCCGACGCTTATAACTATTGCAGCCAGTGTGCCGATGCTGACAACAGTTTGCCCAACAGGGGCAGGCTCTCCTGTCAGACAACAAAACAGCCTTTATTTCCATCTTGTGTTAATGCTCTGGCGCTCATTAAAGACTTTATTGAGAACTGAAGCCCTTAAGACGTACCAATCGAAAGCAAGTTCTCTACGGGCTTATAGAGTTCTTCAAGATACGCGACATCCTCTGCGGGCAACTCTATTGAAGCCGCTGCCACCAGCTGCTCAAGCTGGCTAATCTTAGAAACTCCAACAACAGGAGCTGTCACCTCGGGCTTTGAGAGAAGCCAAGCGACAGCAATCTGGGCAGGAGTGTGGCCCAATTTTTCTGCTACCTCGACACAGCGTGCGGCAATCTGGAAATCCATCTCACCTCTGTAGAGGCCCTCCGTACGCTTTCGATCGCCGCCCTGGGAGCGCGCCGTGGTACCCCCGTCAAATCCACCCTTATAAGCACCCGTCAGTATGCCACGCGCCAGCGGTGACCAAGGGGTAAGACCAATGCCAGTCATTGCGCAGTAAGGGTTCATCTCGCGTTCTTCTTCGCGGTAGATGAGGTTGTAATGGTTTTGCATCGAAATGAACTTGGTCCACCCATGCCGCTCTGCCGTCATCTGCAGTTCACAAAATTGCCAGGCAAACATTGAGGAAGCACCGAGGTAGAGAGCCTTGCCCGCCTTAACAACGTCATGCAAAGCCTCCATCGTTTCCTCAATAGGCGCTGTCCCCTTGGCCAGACCTCCATGCGGATGACGGTGAATAATTAACTGATCAACGTAATCAAGGCCCATTCGCTTCAACGAAGCGTCGATACCCTCCATTACATGCTTTCGGGAAAGACCACCTTGATTTGGGTTTTTACCCATTGGCGCCGCCATCTTCGTGGTGACGACATACTGGTCTCTTGGAGCCAGTTCACGCAAAAGTGCGCCCACCACCTCTTCACAGGCACCAAGTCCATAGACATCAGCGCAGTCAAAGTAGAAAAGCCCATGATCAAGAGCTGATTTGAAAATCGGTCGCGCTTCATCAATAGAAAGCGTCCAATCGCCTTGGTGACCACGGCCAGGTTGACCAAAGTTCATTGTCCCAAGACAAAGACGCGAGACACTAAGCCCGCTCTCTCCAAGTTGAACGGTCTTCAGCATCTGGTTTCCTTAATACTTAACGAAGCGCGGCGTTGATCGTTTCTAGAACGGTTGAACCGGGACAAAGGGTGCTTTCAGTTAGCGTGTTCAAAGGTTCTGCAGCGGTATTCATGTTTGCGTGCAGATCTTTTGGCAACGGATCTAAGTACAGAAGGCCCGTGGCAAGCTCACCGGCCTGACTTTTCTCTTCAATAAAGCTCAGCGCACCTGCCTTATCTGAAGGATCATAGTCTGGCGTGATTTTCCTAAGCCTTAACGTAACCCCATCTGCCTGTGGCACCTCTACCATTTCGCCTGGGCCGTACTCTGCGGTCATAGGAGGGGCACCAAGAATGACATCGAGACGATTAACCGTCTCGTTATGCTCACGCACAAAGTCATAACTCTTGGTTGAGCCAGCATGGTTGTTGAAGGCCACACAAGGAGAGACGACATCCAGGATTGCAGCACCTGGATGGCTGATTGCCGCCTTAATAAGCGGAACTAGCTGCTGCTTATCCCCCGAGAAGGAGCGCGCAACGTAAGTCGCACCCATAATTATCGCGAGGCTGGCAAGGTCGATACCTGAGTCGTTATTGACAGCACCTTTCTTAGCAACTGAGCCCTTATCAGCCGTTGCCGAGAATTGTCCCTTAGTTAATCCGTAAACGCCATTGTTCATGACGATATACGTCATGTTGACGCCGCGACGCATTAGATGCGCAAACTGACCAAGGCCAATTGAGGCGCTGTCACCGTCACCGGATACACCCAAATAAATGAGATCGCGGTTGGCGAGATTTGCACCTGTTAACACACTAGGCATGCGACCATGCACTGTGTTGAAACCGTGACTTGCACCCAAGAAATAGGTTGGCGCCTTAGAAGAGCAGCCTATCCCTGAGAGCTTCGCGACAGTGTGCGGCTCTATTGAAAGCTCAAAACACGCCTGCACAATCGCTGCTGATATGGAATCGTGGCCACATCCCGCACATAGCGTCGAAATTGCACCCTCATAATCGCGACGTGTTTTGCCGACCTCATTCCTGGTAAGTGAAGGATGATGAAGCTTAGGCTTAGCAATATATGTCATGACACAGCCCTTTCCAGAGAAACGACTTTTAATTCTTCCATCCGGCCACCTATCGCGCGAGCAATAAAACGCCCTGTGATCGGTGTGCCGTCATAGTGGCAAATAGGAACGAGGCGAGCGGGGTCTATCCCTAGCTCGTTGGACAACATCCCTCTGACTTGGGCATCGCGGTTCTGCTCCACAACAAAAACCTTATCATGCGCAAGAATGAAGTCCTTGACTGAATTAGGAAAAGGGAAGGCGCGGAGCCGCATGGAGTTCACGTGGCTACCTTTTTCCTCAAGCAAATCGATAGCTTCATCCATAGCAGGGCTTGTTGACCCAAAATATATCACCCCGTAGCGCGTCTGCTCTTTTGCATGGCGCACTATGGGTTGGGGAACGAGTGACTTTGCCGTTTCGAACTTCTTGGCAAGTCTCTCCATGTTATCAATGTAGACATCACCCTCTTCAGAGTACCGCGCAAAACGGTCTTTGGTCGTCCCGCGGGTGAAGTAGGCTCCTTTAGTAGGATGCGTGCCTGGGATGGTTCGGAATGGGATGCCGTCGCCATCAACGTCAAGATATCGACCAAAAGTCTTACCTGCATCTAACTCCTCAGCCGTCATGACCTTACCGCGGTCAAAGGTGCGGCTGTCATCCCACGCTAGAGGATTACAAAGACGCTGGTTCATGCCGATGTCTAGATCGGTCATCACGAAGACCGGCGTCTGCAAACGATCCGCCAGATCGAGTGATTCTGCACCAAATTCAAAACACTCACGCGGATCTTCTGGGAAAAGAAGAACATGTTTGGTGTCGCCGTTGGATGCATAAGCAGCGGAAAGGATGTCCGCCTGCTGAGTGCGAGTTGGCATACCTGTTGATGGGCCGCCACGCTGAACATTTATTATGACCGCAGGTACTTCGGCAAAGTATGCGAGACCTATAAATTCTGTCATGAGGCTGACGCCGGGACCCGATGTTGAAGTGAACGCACGGGCACCATTCCAGCCGGCTCCAATGACCATTCCAATGGCCGCTAATTCATCCTCTGCCTGGACAATGGCATAGTTTGCCTTTCCAGTTTCCTTATTATGGCGATATCGCTTACAGAATGCCTGGAAGGCTTCCGCCAAGGATGAAGAAGGTGTGATCGGATACCAAGCGCAGACTGTGGCACCGCCATAAACGCAACCGAGCGCTGCAGCAGCGTTACCTTCCATGAAAATTCGGTCACCAACCTTATCGGCGGCCTTGACGCGCAATTTTACCAAATCAGGGTCAAGGTTCTCATGCGCATAGTCACGACCGAGCTTTAGCGCTTTTCTGTTAGCACCAAGTAGCGCTTCCTTGCCCTTATACTGCTCTCCGAAAAGCTTCTCGATTGCCTCTGGGTCGATGTCCAAAAGCACCGACAAAACACCAATATAAATAATGTTTTTAAAAAGCTGACGCTGCCGAGCATCGGTATAAGTCGCGTTACAAATTGCTGTCAGCGGCACACCGATGGTTGTGACATCATCACGAAAGGCGGAGGCCGGCATAGGTCGGGTTGAGTCATAGAAAAGGTACCCACCTGGGGACAACTCTTCCACATCCTGCTTCCAGGTCTGCGGGTTCATGGCGACGAGAAGGTCCACGCCGCCCCGCCTACCCAAATAACCCTTCTCACTCACGCGGACTTCATACCACGTAGGCAAGCCCTGAATGTTAGAAGGGAAAATATTCCGTGGGCTTACCGGCACACCCATCCGAAGGATAGAGCGCGCAAACAGTTCGTTAGCGCTGGCAGACCCAGATCCGTTAACGTTAGCGAATTTAACGACGAATTCGTTGACCGAAGCTATAGGTTCCGACATGACGCCCCCGCGTGAGTCATCTCGATGTAGTACTTGCGCATATCCCAGGCACCCGTTGGGCACCTCTCGGCACAAAGACCGCAGTGCAAGCACACATCTTCATCTTTGACCATTACCCTGTCTGTAGGCAGGGCATCAGAAACATATAAATCCTGCTCCGTATTGAGAGCTGGCGCTGTCAGCCGCTGGCGGACATCAGCCTCCTCACCATTTTGTGTGAAGGTAATGCAATCCATCGGGCAGATATCAACACAAGCATCGCATTCAATGCAAAGATTGGTCGAGAATACTGTCTGCACATCGCAGTTTAAGCAGCGCTGTGCCTCCTTCCACGCCAGTTCGATGTCAAAGCCAAGTTCGACCTCAGCTTTCATATCATTCAGCGCCTTCACTTTTTCGAGGTGAGGCACCTTGAAACGGGGATCAACCGCGATGTCGTTGTCGTAGCTCCACTCGTGGATCCCCATTTTCTGACTGACGATGTCCTGCAAAGGCGCTGGACGCTCTCTGATATCTTCACCTTCCAGCATCTTGTGGATAGACAGTGCCGCATCGTGGCCGTGAGAGGCAGCCCAAATGATGTTCTCAGGTCCAAAGGCTGCATCGCCACCGAAGAACACCTTGGGGTTTGTGGACTGGAAGGTCACACGATCAACGATTGGCATGTCCCAGCGATCGTCGAATTCCAGGCCAATATCACGCTCAATCCAGGGGAAGGCATTCTCCTGGCCAATAGCGCAGAGAACGTCGTCGCAAGGGTAGAACGGATCAGGCTCCCCGGTTGGAACAAGCTTACGGCGGCCCTTCTCATCATACTCCGCCTTAACCTTCTCAAAGGTCATTCCGACGAGCTTGCCATCTTCGATGACAAAGCTTTTAGGGGTTTCGAAGTTGATGAACGGAATGTCTTCAGCCATCGCGTCATCCTTTTCCCAAGGAGACGCTTTCATTTCGTCGAAGCCCGAGCGGACGATAACTTTAACGTCCTCGCCGCCAAGCCTACGAGCTGTGCGGCAACAGTCCATTGCCGTGTTACCACCGCCAAGCACGATTACACGCTTACCGATCTTATCGATGTGACCAAAAGATACGGAAGAGAGGAAATCGATACCGATTTGGAAATTAGCTTCGGCTTCCTGGCGGCCAGGAATATCAAGGTCGCGTCCACGAGGAGCACCCGTACCGACAAAGACTGCATCCCAACCCTCGTCCAATACCTCTTTCAAGCTTTCAATGCGCTTGTGGACGAAATTAATGTTTCCGATATTTGTAATGTAGTCCATCTCTTCATCGATGACTGAGACTGGCAATCGGAAGGCCGGAATTTGGGTTCGGATCATGCCGCCAAGTTGCGGGTTTTGATCGAAGAGGGTCACCTCATAGCCAAGCACTGCTAAATCTCTAGCGACCGTCAGCGAGGCTGGCCCAGCACCCAGGCAAGCTACCTTACGACCATTAGTCTCCGCAGGCGCCTTAGGCATACGAGGCGCGACGTCGTCTTTGTAGTCAGCCGCCACACGTTTTAAACGGCATATCGCTACAGGCTCTTTTTTCGAACCTGACAGGTCCTCGTCTTCAACCCTGCCTCGACGGCAAGCTGGCTCGCAAGGGCGGTCGCAAGTTCGCCCAAGGATCCCTGGGAAGACGTTCGACTTCCAATTGATCATGTACGCATCTGAGTAGCGTCCGTGAGCAATTAAACGAATATATTCCGGCACCGGCGTATGAGCAGGACAAGCCCACTGGCAATCGACGACTTTGTGGAAATAATTAGGATCGGTAATGTCGGTAGGCCGCAAGGCCGCACTCCCCAGAAGCAGGCTAATCTAAGATTAACCGTTTCGTGATTGAGACGATGGTTAAGTCTATAAAAAACTACCAGTACTTTTAATCAATTGCAGTGTTAGATGCTAGGCGTCAAGCGCTAGAAGTCACTTGATTGTGGGACATACCTTCGCACAAAAAGCAAAAGTAATCTGAATGCCAAACGATTAGGGGCATGACACCCCCAATCTACCCCGCTACCCTGAGCTCGGAATAACGATTTTTTTATGGGGAAAGCAATGAAGACGCGCGCCGCAGTAGCCTTTCAGGCAGGAAAACCTCTAGAGATCGTCGAAGTCGACTTGGATGGACCGAAGGCAGGAGAAGTATTAGTCGAAATTAAAGCTACTGGCGTTTGTCATACAGATGAATTCACATTATCTGGCGCCGATCCAGAAGGAGCTTTTCCTGCCATCTTGGGCCATGAAGGTGCAGGCATCGTTGTTGAAGTTGGACCGGGGGTTACAACTGTAGCGCCAGGAGATCATGTGATCCCTCTTTACACCCCAGAGTGTAGGACCTGCGAATACTGCTTAAACCCTAAGACCAACCTTTGTCAGGCGATCAGAACGACACAAGGCGCAGGGGTCATGCCAGACGGATCCTCACGCTTCTCCTACAAAGGAGAAAAGGTCCTGCACTACATGGGGACGTCGACTTTTTCTAACTACACGGTCCTTCCAGAAATTGCTGTCGCAAAGGTCCGCAAAGACGCTCCCTTCGACAAGATTTGCTACATCGGTTGCGGTGTAACAACCGGTCTTGGCGCCGTTATGTTCACGGCAAAGGTAGAACCTATGAGTCGGGCCATTGTTTTTGGTCTGGGAGGAATAGGCCTAAACGTCATTCAAGGTTTGAAAATGGTGGGCGCCCGGCAAATCGTTGGCGTCGACCTCAACGAAGCAAAGGTGCCACTGGCAAAGCAATTTGGCATGACTGACTTCATTAATCCCTCGAAAATAAAGGGGGACCTGGTTGGTCATTTAGTTGAAATAACCGGCGGAGGTGCCGATTACACCTTTGAATGTATTGGCAACGTGGAAGTTATGAGAGCGGCCCTTGAGAGCTGCCATAAAGGATGGGGAGAAAGCGTTATAATAGGCGTCGCCCCTGCAGGTACAGAGATTGCCACACGGCCATTTCAGCTTGTCACTGGTCGCGTTTGGCGGGGTTCAGCATTTGGCGGTGCAAGGGGTCGAACCGACGTGCCAAAGATCGTGGACCTCTATATGGAGGGGAAAGTCTCAATCGACCCTCTCATTACGCATACCATGCCCTTAGAGGACATCAACAAAGCCTTTGACCTCATGCACGCTGGAGAATCCATTCGCAGCGTCGTCATGTATTAAGGTTCGTCAAAGCAGCTTAGACCTGCTCAGCCAGAAAATATTTGTGTCCAGAAAGCGGCTAGTTTTGGCTAAGCCTATCTATGCCTGCCCCGTACGTTGAAGGTGTTATGTCGACGCCCGTGGCGCGTTTCTCTAACCAGTAAGCGATTGCGGGTGGTGTGGAAGCAATAGCATCAGGGACACCCAACTTAATTGCAGCGTCCATGGGCCAGTTTGGGTTGTGCATTGCTTCGCGCGCGATAGCGATCAAGTCTGCTTTTCCATCCTGCAGGATAGCTTCCGCCTGATCCGCATGGACGATGAGCCCAACCGCCATCGACATGCAGCCACCATCGCGCTTCAGGCGATCAGCGTAAGGCACTTGGTAACCGTAAGTTACACGCCCTGCACTGACTACCGGCGAACCAGTCATCCCACCAGATGAACAGTCGATCACGTCAACTCCAAGAGGTTTTACAGCTTGAGCAACATTGACCGACTGATCCGGGCCAAAGCCCGCGTTGTCTTCAACTGAAAGACGAAGGAACAGAGGCTTATCTTCAGGCCAGAAGCGCCTTGCTTCCTCAACCACCTCCATCAAAAAGCGGCGTCGATTTTCTTCTGATCCGCCATATTCGTCATTGCGAGCATTAGCTTGGGGAGAGAGAAATTGGTGAATGAGATAGCCGTGCGCTCCATGAATTTCCAAAACATCGAAGCCAGCCTCATGACAACGCCTAACACCTTGTCCCCACATCGCAACAAGGTCTTGCACCTCAGCCTTGGACAACCCGCGTGGTTCAGGGTCTCCGCCACTGGCAAGTGAGGAGGCTGAGACCAACTCCCACTTAACCCAATCCTGCACACCTTCGGCCTCTGCTGCTTCTTGTGTCAGCGGAGCGCCACCCTCCCATGGCCTGAAGCGGCGCGCTTTGCGTCCAGAATGGCCAAGTTGAATTGCTGCTACAGAGCCATTCTCCTTAATGACCTTGGCAAGACGAGCGAGACCGGGAATGTGTTCATCCTTCCAAGCCCCTAAATCGCCAATGGTACCGCAACCACGCCGATCTACCTTTGTCGACTCAACGAATGTTAAGCCAGCACCACCAGCTGCATATTTGCCGACGTTCATCAAGTGCCAGTCTTGGGCAAAGCCGTCCTTAGCCGCGTATTGGTGCATGGGGGCGATTACAACGCGGTTCTTAAGCTCAACGCCTCGAATGGAAATAGGCTGAAACAGAAGAGGATTTGACATAAAACTCAATCTCCTTGAGCGGACGCCTGGCCCTGAACAGTAAAGAAGGAAGCTGATTTGGGTTGCTCTGGCAGCTCTACAATTGCAGGTGAAAGTCTGGCGTTCCGCCGCTTAACACCTCGAACAATACGGCCCTCGTTTTCATTAGGCATTGGGTTTCGAGCGATCGGCACAGCGTCAGCGGCCGTGTAGACGCAAATATAAAGACCACGCGCCCGCTCTGACCGACTTGGATCTGAGCCATGAGCAAGTCGGGTGTGCATAAGGCAAACACTTCCTGCCTTGCCCGTGACGGGGACATCCTTAGCCTTCATATTTGAGGTCACTTCGGCCGTCATCCGGCCAGTAAACACATCACCTTCAAAAAGCGAATACAAGGGCCCCTTGTGACTACCAGGCACGACTTTAAGACAGCCATTTGTATCATCTACATCATCCAACATGAGCAGAGCTGTTACGATGTCATCGTTGGTATGAGGAGTGAACAAAAAGTCTTGGTGGTAGTGGACTTCTGTCGCGGCACCGGGAAGCTTTTGATTAATTTTACAATGATGAAACTTAACATCAGGCCCAATTAAATCTGCCACCATGTCAGTCATGGCAGAATTTTCCATCACCTCCCGAAACGGGGAGTAAATATCTGATGGGTTATTGATTCTTCGAAGAGCAGGTTTTTCTGCGGAATGCTCGGTCCCCATGTCAAAACGTGGGCGGCCGTCAATAGTTGGTGGACCGTAGGGCTTCGTATAAGAGCGACTTTCCTCCGTCCATTGCGCCATCAGATCACGCATGGCCGCAAGTTGATCTGATGAGACAGCGTTCTCAACGACTAAACAGCCATCTCTCCAAAACTCAGCCTTTTGAGCTTCTGTTAACACCATCAGGTCTTCGCCTTTTGCCTGGCAGCAATGGCATCGGCAAAGGCAAGAATTGCCCTCATTCGATCAGCCACTGGCACATCTACCATCTTACCACGAACTGTTATTGCGCCTTCACCACGAGCAAGAGCTTCATCATAAGCTTCGACGATCTCGCGAGCTTCCTCAATTTCTTCAGTGCTTGGTCCGAACACTTCATTGGCGACTTTTACTTGGTTAGGGTGAATGCAGGATGCGCCTCTGAAACCAGCACGCTTGGAGAGACGCATCATCTCGTAAAGTTTATCGATGTCCCTGAATTCAGCGATGGAGCCGATGAAGCCCATAGGAGCCACGCCTGCTGCCCTCGCACACGCGACGATGTGCTGTTTGAAAGATAGCAACATATCACTGTCAGTTGTTGAACCCATCGAAAGCGCAAAATCCTCGGAACCAAGGGAAACGGACATAACCCTGGAGCTTGCCTTCGGAATATCGCGAGCGTTGAGATAACCTTCTGCCGTTTCTATTAGTGGGCAGAGGAATGTAGAGCCAACAGGCATACCCTTCTCGGCTTCGATCTCAGAGACAACTTTTGCCACCTCTGCGACGTGAGCACCTGTATCAGTCATAGGCAAAAGGAGAGCCACAACATTAGGCGAAACAGCTGCCTCAATATCACGTGCCGCCAAGCGCCATGGCCTATTGATACGAACAGTTACATCTAGGCCAAGACCAGCGAGGTGGGCGGCAACATCACCCAACGCATCGCGAGCACGATCCTTCTCAGATGCTGCGATGGAATCCTCTAAATCAAGGATGACAGCATCAGCCCCCACACCAGGCGCCTTTTCTACAAATTTTTGGTTTAATGTCGGCACAAACATCATTGAGCGCCATACTGGCGGTGCAAACGTCATATCGGTCACTCCTCAACGCCCTTGAAAATTTGGTTTGCGTTTTTCTCGGAAGGCTCTGCCACCTTCCTGCTGATCTTCAGAACGCGAGATTGCTAGAAGCTCATTTCTTGCCAGGCCCGCAAGCTCAGAAGGACCACGGGCAACCACGACGTCTCGGGTAAAGCGCTTCAGCGCGCGAACAACAAGCGGCGCAGAGTCGGCCAGGATGCGGGCATATTCATGCGCTGCCGCGATATGCTCACCCTTTGGGGTGACTTTATTTACAAGTCCAACTTCATAAGCACGTTGGGCCTTGTAATGGACGCCCGTCAGCATGAATTCCATGGCATGCTTATGATTAATCCGAGCAGCAAGGCCTGCAATTAGACCGCCACAGAAACCAATCTGCGCCTCTGGGTAGAAGAAGTCAGCAGTCTCGTCTGCGATAGCGAGGTCTGCAAACTCCACAAGGCAGAAAGCGCCTCCAACACAGTAACCATGGACAGCAGCAATGACTGGTTTGTCCAGCATTACGCCTACGCCAGGCATACATTCCCATAGTTCCGGATCACGAGGTGGATCCTTGAGATCAGCTCCAACAGAAAATGCTTTATCACCTGTAGACGTCAGCACCGCGACGCGGTCATCGCTATCCTGTAAACGCTGAAAGGCTTGCCTTAGTTCAGCGACGAGCCCGTTGGAAAGCGCGTTCATTTTTTCCGGCCGGTTCAGCGTAATTGTCGCGACGCGATCCTTGGAAGTGTAGGTGACGACAGGTTCAGACATAAAAGAGTTCCTAGAATCTAATGAAGTACAAAAAAGGAAAGGCATCAAACAGCGTGGATGCTGGACGCGCAAGGCAGCTCAATCACATTTAACGATGCAAGCGGCAAAAAGAATTTGATTGGCTTAATGACTAGACAGCCTGACCAAAAATATTTGGGGCCATCTAGGCAGTAACTGCCTCACCTTCAACAGTGATCCGGTGCATCAGACGTCGCTCTCCATGATAATCGTTCAACGCCATATGCCAGGTGGCGCGATTATCCCAAAAGGCTACTGACCCCTTGGCCCACTGGAAGCGGTAAGTAAATTCCTGCCTAGCAGCATGCGCATAGAGAGTATCCAGCAGTGGCTTAGACTCTTCATCCGTCCAGCCATCAAACCGCAATGTGAAACCTGGATTTACATACAAAGCGCGCTTGCCACTGATGGGATGGCGAATGATGACAGGATGTATAGCATCCTGCTGCGCTGCGTCTTCATTACCAAGGCGTCCGCCAAGGTCCTCGCCGCGATTTTTGTAACGGGCACCTTTTCCGAAGACATGGCGGCTCGAGTGCACGGCTTTCAAGCCCTCCAGCATTTCCTTCATGCCATCTGATAGTGCTTCGTAAGCTGCAAACTGCGAAGAAAAAATGGTGTCGCCACCAATGCTGGGCGTTTCACGAGCAACTAGAATGGAACCAAGGGCCGGGATCTGATCGTAAGAGTGATCCGTATGCCAACCTCCACCAATATTGGCTTTTTGGTCTGGCTCTTTTCTCACTTCTGCAATTTGAGGCCAGCCATCTACGTGGGCAAAAAAACGGTTGATGTTTACACCACCAAATTTTTCAGCGAGGGCAATATGGTGAGCAGGGTCTATGTCCTGGTCTCGGAAAAACAACACACCATGCTGACCAAGTGCATCTCTAAGCTCCGCAATCGCGGTCTTAGAGATATCTGAACCAAGGTCAACGCCCTCAACAAAGGCACCACAATTAGGACTAGCCTTACTGATATGGATATTAGATAGGCTCATAAATGCACTCCGACCCTTGCCTCATTTACCCGAAATTAAATTAAGAACGGTTCTGTCGGTTCTCGACTAAATCCTCAACCACAGCAGGATCTGCAAGCGTCGAGGTATCACCAAGATTCCCGAAATCGTCCTCTGCGATTTTGCGGAGGATACGGCGCATGATTTTGCCTGACCGCGTCTTTGGCAGACCCGGCGCCCACTGAAGCCAATCCGGCGAGGCTATCGGGCCAATTTCCTTCCGAACCCACTGGACAAGCTCCTTCTTAAGCGCGTCAGATGGTTCTTCCCCAAGATTGAGCGTCACGTAGGCATAAATTCCTTGGCCTTTAATATCATGTGGCGCGCCAACAACAGCAGACTCTGCAACCTTTGGATGGGCAACCAGGGCCGATTCCACCTCAGCCGTGCCCATCCTATGGCCTGAAACATTGATGACATCATCAACGCGACCAGTGATCCAGTAGTAGCCATCAGCATCGCGCCGCGCGCCATCACCAGTGAAATACTTGCCTGGGTAGGCTGAAAAATATGTTTCAACGAAGCGCTGATGATCCCCATAAACGGTGCGCATCTGACCAGGCCAGCTTTCAGCGATGCAAAGATTGCCTTCACATGCACCCTCAAGCTGATTGCCTTCAGCATCAACCATTACTGGCTTGACGCCGAAGAAAGGAAGGGTCGCCGATCCAGGTTTAAGAGCAGTTGCCCCAGGGAGCGGCGTGATCAAGATACCGCCAGTTTCCGTTTGCCACCACGTATCAACAATGGGGCAACGCCCATCACCAACTACCTTGTGATACCATAGCCAAGCCTCAGGATTGATAGGCTCGCCCACTGAACCAAGAAGCCGCAAACTCTTTCGGCTTGCAGCCTTAACCGGTCCTTCGCCTTCCCTCATCAGTGCACGGATTGCTGTTGGGGCGGTGTAAAAAATTGAGACGTTGTGCTTATCGCACACCTGCCAAAAACGGCTCGAATCTGGATAGTTCGGCACACCTTCGAACATAAGTGTCGTCGCACCGTTAGCTAGCGGTCCGTAGACGATATAGCTGTGGCCGGTAACCCACCCGACATCAGCTGTGCACCAATAAATCTCGCCCGGCTTGTAGTCGAAGACGTATTGATGGGTCATCGAGGCGTAAACAATGTAACCACCAGAAGTGTGCAAAACGCCTTTGGGTTTTCCTGTGGAGCCAGAGGTGTAGAGGATGAACAGCGGATCTTCCGCGCTCATTTCTGCAGGCTCACAAGTCGCCGGCTGATCGGCACAAATTTCATGATGCCAAACATCACGGCCATTGGTCATGCTGATATCACCACCGGTTCGCTTTACAACGATGACCGTATCAACACTGTCACAGCGCTGCAGTGATGCATCTACATTTGCCTTAAGCGGAACCTTCCGGCCTCCGCGCAGGCCCTCGTCAGCCGTAATGACAAGCCTGCATTTGGAGTCGTCAATTCTTTGAGCAAGGCTGTCGGGAGAAAATCCGCCAAAGACTATGGAGTGAACCGCTCCAATGCGCGCGCACGCTAACATGGCATAGGCCGCTTCAGGGATCATGGGCATGTAAATGCAAACACGATCGCCTTTTTGGACGCCTCTCGCCTTCATTGCATTGGCAAGACGGCAAGTCTCATCATGCAGTTCTTGGTATGTAATTTTTTTATCGTCTTTTGGATCATCACCCTCCCAGACAATGGCAATCTGGTTCGCCTTGTCTTTGAGGTGCCTATCAATGCAATTGGCAGAAACGTTAAGGGTGCCGTCCTCGAACCATTTAATGGAGAGGTTGTCTTTATCGTAGCTGACGTTTTTCACCTTGGTGAAAGGCTTTATCCAATCGACGCGCTTTCCGTGTTCAGCCCAAAAACCCTCAGGGTCGTCGATAGAGCGTTTGTACATTTCCGCATATTTTGCAGCATCAATGTGCGCAGAAGCGGCAACGTCCGGTCGCGGTGGGAAAAGTTCGTCAGACATGATTAGCTCCATCCCTGCAAAATTTTTATGTCTTCAACTCCAATAAATCCTGAGATGAAGCTAGTTTCAAGCAATTCCCGCAATGCCTTTAAATCAAAACCCCAACCCCGCAGGACACAATGGGGCGAAATTCAGCAAGAATGCAGCAGAATTTTTGGTGCCTTGAGTATAATGGGTGGACCTAAATCGAACAGAGGCGACCCGCAGCAATGGTAGCCTTCAGCGTTGGAATAGGACCCTCGTCAGAAACAATCACGATGTCAGCTCTCTGACCTACCTGGATCCGCCCTCGATCATTTAGCCCTAAAGCATCTGCAGCATTTGTCGAAACCAGCATCCACGCTTCTGGGAGTGGAAGCTTGCCCTGGTTCGCAAGAATGAAGGGAGCATGCATTAAAGCTGGGTAGTAGTAATCGCTAGCGAGCACATCACACAGACCTTTAGCTGCCGATTCGGCTGCTGATTGAAGACCGGTGTGACTGCCGCCACGCACCACATTCGGGGCTCCAAGAACTATCGGGTCGCCCAACGCTTTCGCGGCGGCAGCTGTCTTATCCCCCATCGGAAATTCAGCAATCCGGCACCCAAGATTATGAAACCGTAGTCTTACGTCTTCTCCAGCATCATCATGCGAAAGCATGGGGACGCCCGCGCCTCTCGCAGCTTCTGCCAAACGTTCGATGCCGGGGTCCTGCCCCTCTTCTGCAGCGATTGCAACCTTATCAAACAGGACCAAAAATTCATCGAGGCTCATGCCAGAGCGGCCTGCGTAGACACTCATTTTGTCAAAGTTTTCGCGATAACGCCTTATGTGCGGGAGGTGATCATTAAAGGCCAGCGCATCAATGCGTCCTTCAGCAAGCCAACCTGCCGTTTCATCCACCATACCTACGTTGGCCGTTTCGAAACGGAGATGCAGACGAACATCCGAAATGTAGTGTGACTTGAGCCTTTCATGCGCACCTAAAAATTCACGAAAAGCATCAGCACTCCGCAATCCCGGCTCCCACGAAAGTGTCACACCGTGATAGGCCGTGGTTATCCCATTGGCGATCAATTGCTTGTCAGTCTCTAGTAAAGCGATGTCATGGGGGAAGTGCACGCCTGGCCTTGGCATCAGCTGACGCTCAAAAGCATCACCGTGAATATCAATAGCACCAGGAAGGACAAGTGCTCCGGAAGCATCAATCCGTTGGCGTGCGCCATTAGAGGGAGCACCGACACCAGAAATTTTCCCGTCTTCAATGGCAACATCGGTTTCGACAAAACCGTCAGGCGTCAAGACACGCCCATTTTCTATCAACAAATCCATGACTTCTACTTCAAGGCAACCGCGGAAAGTCGTTCGGTTAGGTGCATGGCCTCATGCATTATTTCTCTGATCACCTCGCCCGCGGGCTTAACGCAGGAGGGATCGTTCAGCATACCGGCAATCTGACCAACGACGGCCTGATGTTGACCCTCGTATGTGTCATCTTGATGACGCCCCTTTCGCACGATCCGCTGGAGACGTTTTAACTCCTCCTCTGGAGCACCCGAGAGACGGGCCGCCTCGAAGGCTTTCACCTCCGGCGTTGCAAAGGCGCGTACGGTCTTACCTGTGAGGCTTTTCGAGATAATCGTTTCTTCCTCAGTAATCTTTAAAATTGCATCTGAATACCAACGACCCCCGGCACTCTCTGTCGTGCAAATCAGTCGGGTTCCAAGCTGTACACCAGCAGCCCCCATTGCCATCGCTGCGAGAAATCCTCTCGCATCACCAATGCCGCCCGCAGCCACCACCGGTACCTTCACTGCATCTATTACCATCGGCAGCAGCGGCAGCGTCGCCACTGAACCAACATGTCCACCCGCCTCAGAGCCCGAAGCCACAATCGCGTCGGCCCCCTCTGCCTCCAATCTCAAAGCATGGCGAACAGTAGGCACCACGGGGATTACTTTTATACCTGCACTTCGGAGATCACCGACGGCGCGCGGGCCAGGATCTCCAAGCCCAGTTGTTACGACCGGCACACCCATATCGATGCAGATTGCCGCCCGTCTTTCAGTAAATTTGGCGCCCAAAGGCGTGATGTTTACCCCGAACGGCTTTTTTGTGAGTTCTTGTGTCTCCTCAATTTGGCGAACGAGGTCTTCTTCACGCTCTCCATAAGTAGGTAAAACACCGAGTCCACCGGCCTCTGATACCGCCGCTACGAGCTTGGGTTTACCCGCTCCCTGCATCGCTCCTTGAAGGATAGGAAACTCGATCCCGAGAAGATCGCATAATTGGGTGTGGAACATGAACTTCGACCAATTGGACTTGTTAGTCCTACCAGTATATCTCCAACTTTAACGTGAGCGGGAGTTCATAGATGCTTGGCACAAAAATAATGAAGCGATGTTTGGCAGGATGACCTGTTTTTAAACTGCCATATTTGCTTTAGGACATTAACTCACAATGCAGCTCTACAATTCTCTCGCCGCCGAAAAGCAGGTTTTCGAGCCTGCAGACCCAAGCCGTGTCACGATGTATGTGTGCGGACCGACGGTCTATAATTTTGCCCATATCGGCAATGCGAGACCTGCTGTCGTCTTTGACTTGCTCTACCGCCTACTCCGTCGACGCTACGGCGCTGAGCACGTGGTCTACGCCCGCAACATTACTGATATCGATGATAAAATGATGGCTGCTGCCAAGCAGAGGGGGATAAAGACATCAGACGTGGCCGCTGAATTCGAAGCGGCGTATTTGGCGGACATGGGTGCCCTCGGCGTGATGGCTCCTAACATTGATCCCCACTGCACGCACCACGTACCCGAAATGATCGCCATGGCGGAAACTCTGATTGCCAAGGGGCACGCCTATGAGGCAGAGGGCCATGTTTTATTCAGCGTTCCTTCCTTTGACGACTATGGAAACCTCTCTCGTCGCAGTCGAGATGAGCAAGTAGCGGGGGCACGCGTTGAAGTAGCTCCTTTTAAACGCGATCCAGCAGATTTTGTTCTATGGAAGCCAAGCAGCGACGATCAGGATGGATGGGAGAGCCCGTGGGGCCGAGGACGACCAGGTTGGCACCTAGAATGTTCGGCGATGGCAGAAAAACATCTTGGCGACGTAATCGATATTCACGGCGGCGGTGCAGATCTGAAATTTCCCCACCACGAAAATGAGATTGCCCAAAGTCGATGTGCTCACGGCGCTGACGCGTTTGCGCGATACTGGATGCACAACGGTTTTGTTAACGTTGACGCTGAGAAGATGTCGAAGTCGATAGGCAATGTTCTTCTCGCCCGTGACCTCTTAGCAGAGGCGCCAGGTGAAGCGATCCGATGGGCGCTACTGTCTGCCCATTACCGCCAACCGCTTGATTGGAGTGACACGCTACTAAGCCAATCGAAACGTAATTTGGATAGGCTGTACCGAACGATGGACGGACTTCCTGAGGGTGGAACGGCAGAGCCACCGGCAGCAGTCCTCGCCGCTCTAGAAGATGATCTCAACACGCCAGCGGCCTTTGCCGCTTTATTTCAGTTCGCACGAACTGCAAAGACTGCCGACGATCGAGCCGCAATGAGAGCAGCTGGTGACCTTTTAGGTGTGCTTCAGGAAACACCTTCAGACTGGTTATCAGGAGGCGCGAAAGTCGATCCGGCTGAAATAGAGCGCTTAATAGAAGAGCGCCTTGAAGCACGTAAATCGAAAGACTTTGCTACAGCTGACCGCATCCGCGATGAGCTTGCTGCAAAAGGCGTTGTCTTGGAGGACGCTGCTGGAGGAACGACCTGGCGGGTTGGGTAAAGTCAAACATTTGAAATAGGGAATTGGGAGCATGTTCAAATATTTTCGCTTTTCCTGTCTGTTTTTAATAACTGCTTACCCCTGCTTAACCCATGCGGAGATTAGTAAAACCACAATTTATCAATTCTCTGAGCGTAAATTTGGAAATACAGAGGTACCGGTGGAAATTACCTGGCCTACTTCGGGAAAAAAGCCTTACCCAGTTATCATATCCCAGCATGGCTCCGAGCGAGATGGAAAGACTTTTATCGGCGGCATTGGAAAGACTGATGAGTATACCAAGAGATTGATAAGAAAGGCCTCGGCTAGAGGATACGCGGTTTTTGCTATTGACGCATTTTACAAAAAGGGAGTGGGTGCAAACGATAAGAAACAGTTTCCCCAAGCCAGCGCTTATGCTGAACAATTGCGAGACAGGATTGGGGAGATCGCAGATTTAGATATCGGCAACATCTTTTACACTGGCTTCAGCTTTGGCGGGCGATCTGTGGTAGATGAATTGCCTAAAAGGGCGGGAATAGTGAAGTGGCGGGCGTTGGCGGCAGCTGAGCCAGACTGCAACACCTTTTGGGCACCTTCGCTTTCCCAAACACCGATGTTGATAATGAAGGGTCAGGAAAGCCACTATCCCCCAAAACCCTGTGAAATTATGGCTAATTTATACAGAAAATCCGGTTACGAAATATCGGTAAAGATTTTCCCAAAATCGAACCACTATTTCAGTCACAATGGGAGAATAGTTAAAGGAAAGGCTTATAATGGTTGTTCAGATGATCCAGTAATAATTTACAATTTAAGAGAGTTTAAAACAGCAAGCGGAGTGTCTGTTTCTTTGGATGAACTCCGAAAGGGAAAATGCTTTACGCCAACAGGTGGGTCAGGAAAAACCAGGGAAGACTTGGATGCAGCAATCGAAACGGCTTTAGATTTTTTTGATAAGCATAGAACTCCTTAAGTTAAGCTAATGTCGGCGCTAACCTCGCATCCTATGTATGGGGTAAGAACTCTTTAAGTCCAATCTCCTAGCTCCTGTCCCATAAGCTCTTACATAATAAGTGACGCCACCACTTAGGGAACACGCGAGATGGATATCACGGGCAAGACAGCCATAGTAACGGGAGCAGGGTCTGGGATTGGCTTTGCTCTATCAAAGGCGCTTATAGCTGGCGGCGCTAAGGGCGTGGCCATGGCCGACTTAAACGCGGAAAATCTCAAAATAAAAGCTTCAGAAATCGGTGGCCTAGCCGTCCCGACAGATGTTTCAGACGAGGCCGCAGTCATCGCCCTCGTCGATAAGGCTGAGGCAGAAATTGGGCCCGTTGACCTGTTTATCTCAAATGCAGGTATTAGCCCCAAGCCCGTCCGTGACGACAATGAGCATTGGGACCAGCAGTTCCGCGTCCACGTGATGGGACACGTTTTCGCGGCTCGAGCAGCCGCTCCGCGAATGGCAGCCCGCGGAGGCGGCAAACTCGTCAATGTTGCATCAGCTGCAGGAATGCTCATGCAAATGAATTCGGCCGTTTACACGGCGACAAAGCATGCAGCTTTAGGCCTTGCAGAGTGGCTGGCAGTCGAGTGGAAGCCAAAAGGCGTATCTGTCTCAGTCGTCTGTCCACTGAGGGTTTCAACGCCAATGACAGACGGGATGCCAGATTCCGGCACCGTGCGAGATGGCGTTATCTCGGCAGACGATGCAGCAGGAACAATTCTTGAAGGCATTGCAGATGATCGTTTCATGATCCTCACGCATCCAACTGCCGGCATGTATTGGGCAAAAAAAGCCGCCGACCCAGAAAGATGGATCGACGGCATGTCTAAGCTAAAGCAGAAGATTTCAGGCGGTGATTAAACCGCCTCATGATCGTTAAACGACAGCCACTCCATTTGCTGGGGAGCCGACAGCACCCGGCAAGCGGATTGGCGGACAAACAGCAAAAAACTTGCTGCGCTTGTTCACCTTCAAGAACTGCGCCAGTTCCGTCAAAAACCAAATTTCACCGAGGGGCACGCCAAGCTTAAAAAGGCAGTGCTGATGCAAGGGACTGTTGGCATATGTTTTGCCTGGAGCTGGACGCGCCGGGCTCTGCTCAACGGCATAATTGTCAGCAATCATGGCCGTAACGCCTGAGTCAGTGATCCACTGAAGCAGTTTGTCGTCTCGACCATCCAAAGCCGCGCAAGACTGGTGCATCTGCTCGTGGGTTGGGTTTTTACCGGCCTCTAAGATCACATCCGCAAAGCCTGTATAGAAGAACATTAAGTCACCAGCCTCAGGATGGGCGTCTTGATCATCCATAGCCTTCATCAGCATGTCATAAGTTACGACTTTGCGCTCGCGTCCAACGACATCGAATAAGTTAACAAGGTTGCCCCTGCCTACCACACCGTGTTCTGCGAAGGTGTCGATACCCAATTTGCGGGCACCCATTGGACGCTCTTCCGGCGTTCTAGAGCCGTCATCATTGTAGATGACGGGACCAATCACGTCCTCTCCGCCTTTGTATCCATTGTAGTAACGGATCTCTGGGATGCCGTCCTCATCCGCATCGAACAACTGCCCCATATGAGCAAAGCTGTCCCACTGTGAGGAGTATTGAAGCGTCATCGTCACCCGATCATCGCAGCCAACATCGATGTGAGCCGGATTGTCCATCTTAAGTGGGTAATTGTAGCGAGGCGTTCCGGAAGCAGCGTCAATTGTTGGCTCTAACTTTGGTGGAAAGCGCCGTGGGTTAAGTACGTTGCCTCCAGGATAATCAAGTGGCAGAGACAGGCAGAAACGCTGTCCAGTCTTGATTTCCTTCGCCGCTTTAAGAACAGCGTCAGAGGTTAAAAGGTTCAAGCGACCAAGCTGGTCATCAGGACCCCAATCTCCCCAGGTCGAGCCTTCTGGGCGGCGGGTCCAGCGTGGGTTGGTGGGCTGGCTCATCTAACGCTTCCTTTTAATGAAATTGATGAGACAGTCTTGCGCCAGATCTTTGACAAGACAATGGGGCAGCATCCATCGATGCTGCCCCATTCTATTTGAACTCTACCACCCAACCCTTGCAGAATTTTGATGCCTGCAAGGCGGTGACCACTCCTCGTGGGAGCGGAAGTTTCAGTACGAATTAACCGCCATCAAAGTATTAATAGTTTCTTGTGTGCCATCTGGCATGTCGTGCTTCACGATCAAAATACCGCGCCTGACGCTCATAACGACGCGCTTGACGTTCTGAATATTCTGCCCGTCGTTCAAAATGCCGTGCGTCACGTTCGTAGTGCCTTTCATGACGATCTTCATAACGCGCGTGCCGTTCCCGCCGATCATGACGCCGGTCACGATCTACGCTCGTTTCACGATGCCCATCTTTTTCATTGGCAGCTACAATAGCGGCACTAATCATCGCCCCTATAGCAGCACCAAAGATTGCCACC
>JAURGE010000138.1 GCA_030833925.1 Alphaproteobacteria bacterium | reverse complement strand
TCGGTTACTTCAAACAGAAACAAGCTAATCAGCAAGAGTTGGCAATGCTTGAGGCAAAGGCTAAATATGCTGAGAAGTTATCTGAATTGAAACTGAAGGAGCTGGATGCCCAAGCGGATATTGCTGAAGCACAGTCGATATACCAACATGATAGCAATATTGATAGCGGTAGTTTTGTTAATGCTTTACGGGGTTCTGTTAGGCCTATCATTACTTATGCTTTCTTTATTCTGTTCGCGGCGATCAAAACGACGGCGTTGATAACAATGATGTCTAATGATGGCGTCGATCTAGCAGTTGCTTTGGTTGCTATTTGGGATGATGAAACTCAAGCTATCTTTAGTGCTATAATCGCTTTCTGGTTTGGCAATCGTGCCATGAGCAAAGCTAGAGCAAGGACCAGTAAATAATGGCAAAGCAATCTGTAGGCGCTGTATGGCGTCCCATTCCAGTTAGAAAGAGAACCTCTATTGGTCAGTCTCCGATGAGCCGCCCAAATAACAAACATAAGCGGCGTAACTGGAAGAAATACCGTGGACAGGGCAAATGACATTCCTAGAGAAGCTCCGTAAGAACTTAGAGGTTGATGAAGGCGTAATGTACGCCGTGTATACCGACCATCTTGGTATAAAAACGACGGGGATCGGCCATAAGATCCTCCCAACAGATGCAGAATACGATTGGCCTGTTGGAGCGCCCGTGTCTGAGGAGCGCGTGCAGGAGCTGTTTGAGAAGGATATGGCTATCTGTTTGAACGATTGTCGCTGGGTTATTAACAACTTTGATACTTACCCCGAAGA
>JAURGE010000137.1 GCA_030833925.1 Alphaproteobacteria bacterium | reverse complement strand
CTCTGCTCTTTTTTGAAAAACCTCAATCAGAAAATTTCGGTCTGGCCTCTTGGCGTAGGCTCTAACGTGATAATTCGTGACGGTGGAATTGAGGGTGTTGTAATACTACTAAGAGGCCCGTTCGTTAAAATTTTTGTTGAAAACAATTTAATTATTGCCGGAGGAGGAGCACTCTCAGCTAACGTTGCAAGAGTGGCTGCGGATACAGGACTAACAGGAATTGAATTTTTGTCCGGCGTGCCAGGTTCTGTGGGCGGCGCTGTGCGCATGAATGCAGGTGCATACGGGACCGAAACAAAAGACGTTCTCATTTGGGCTGAAGTCGTCGCGCGCTCTGGTCATCTTAAACGGTTATCTTCAGAGGAACTCGGCTTTTCTTATCGCGAGAGCATTTTGCGATCGGACGATATTGTTGTTCGAGCAGCGTTTAAGGGTTGTGAAGACAATCCCCACGACATCAAAACACGATTGTCAGACCTACAAAAAAAGCGTGAGTCCAGCCAACCTCTCCGCACGCGCACAGGCGGTTCAACATTCCGCAATCCCGAGGGAATGAAGGCCTGGGAACTGATTGATGCAACTGGCTATAGAGGATACCGGGTTGGGACAGCGCATTTATCTGAAAAACACTGCAATTTTATAATTGCCGAAAATGATGCAAACGCCCGTGATATAGAAGCTTTAGGAGATTTTGTACGTCATCAAGTCAAAGAAAAAACCGGTGTCGATTTGCAATGGGAAATTAAACGAATTGGCCGAAGGACGGTGCATTCATGAAACACGTAGCAGTCCTAATGGGAGGCCAATCAGAAGAAAGAGAAGTATCTCTAG
>JAURGE010000136.1 GCA_030833925.1 Alphaproteobacteria bacterium | reverse complement strand
TAGTTCGGACTATGAAGAAGCTGCAGAAGCTACAGAAGATGAAGTAGTTGATGCAGAAGATGTAGACACAGATGATGACAATGAAGTTGAAGAAGAGGAACTTGAAGAAGAAACTCGCTATACAGTAAAAGCTGCTGGCGAAGAAAAAGAAGTCACCCTTGAAGAATTAATGCAAGGTTATCAACTTGGTGCGGATTACACGAAAAAGACTCAAGAATTAGCTGAAAATCGCAAAGCTATAGAAGCTGAAGCAAAAGCTATTATTGAAGCTAAACAAGTTAGGGATACTTATGCTCAACGGCTACAAGCTATTGAACAGTTTTTGACATCAGGTCAAGACAGTCAAGAAGATTTAGCCGCAATGAAGGAAAACGACCCAATAGGATACGCAGTCAAAGTTGCAGAACTGACTGAAAAGAAAGAACAGTTAGCACAGGTGAGAGCTGAACAAGCACGCATTGCACAACAGCAACAAGCGGAGCAACAGCAAAGCATGGCTAAATTAGTTCAAGAGGAAGCACAAAAACTTTCACAAGTCCTACCAGAGTTTTCAGACCCAGCCAAAGGCGAACAACTCCGCAGTGAGATTCGTAACTACGGCAAGAGTGCAGGATTTACAGATGCAGAGTTATCACAAGTATACGACTCTCGTCATGTATTAATGTTGCACAAAGCGATGATGTACGACAAACTTCAAAAATCTAAACCTGCTGTAAACAAGAAGGTTGCTCAAGCACCCAAAATGGTTAAGTCAGGCACAAAGGTAAAAGAAGGTAATCGTGATATTCGCAAACAACAACTGAATAAGCTAAAGCAAACTGGCAAAGTCAGAGATGCTGCGGCTCTT
>JAURGE010000135.1 GCA_030833925.1 Alphaproteobacteria bacterium | reverse complement strand
CTATTCAGACGTCACCCCCATAACAGATTTGTTCTCGAGTATTAGATATCAATCATCCCTTTTTTTTAGCCAAAGCGAAGTTTCCAGAGCTCCAGAGGGTGCAGGAGGAAGGTCTGAAAAAATAGCTGTGACTGTCTCTGACATCTGTGAGCGGGCAAACTGATTGGCAGCTAAGATCTGAAACTGCCCACACGTCAGTAATGCAGCAACAGCATTCTGCTCATTGTAACCCCGCCATTCCCAGTTTGAAGGATATGGCGAAGGCAAAAAGATGTCGTGAATATGGATGAGTATGCCATTTGGTAAAAAGGGTAGCACACGGTTCATCAGGACATCCACGTCTGAACCTGGCATTAGTATGTGACTTGAATCAATAAACAGTATGTCGCCCGCTTTGAGATCTTGAAACAAAGTCAGAGGTGTTGATTGCACAGTTTCTAATCTGACTTCTACGCGATCACGTATTTTACTGATGTCCGCTCGTGGTGCAGGATCAATCGCAATTATTTTACCTTCGGTTTTACCGTCTAATAGAGCTTGAGCTGCAAACCTTGTTGAATGACCGCTCCCAACTTCGATGATTAGGTTTGGGCGACGAGCTCGGACTAGCCCATACAGCACAGCTGCGTCTAGACCAGGGAACCAGTCTTGGTTGAAGCGAGGTGTAGGAGGTTCATTGTTCCCAAGAAAGTTAGGCCAGGCGTCTTTGTAATAGGCTGCGGTCCTTAATGTTTCTTCGATGTCCAATCGTGAGGCTTGAAAAATTTCTAATGGATAGGGAGTATTTGGCGAAGGTGAATTTTTTATATAGCGATAAGGAATGAACCAGCCACGACGAACTAAGCCAAATGCGTGTTCTATTTCTAAACGTTTTAA
>JAURGE010000134.1 GCA_030833925.1 Alphaproteobacteria bacterium | reverse complement strand
AGTTACAGATTAAGTTGTCATAAAAAATTAAAAGATTATGGGAGAAATATTAGCCTAGTCTCCATAAATTAACTTTTGTATGGCAATATATTTTAATATATAAACAAAGTCCCATGAAGATTATTTCCGGTAATAGTAATATAGAACTGTCTAAAGAAATTTCAGAATATACTAAGTGCCCGTTGGTTGACTCAAGTATGACAAGATTTTCTGATAAGGAAATATTTGTAGAGATAGCTGAAAACGTGCGAGGGGAGGATGTATTTTTAATACAATCAACTTCATTTCCTGCCAATGATAACCTAATGGAGTTATTGGTTGCAATCGACGCTTTAAAAAGAGGCTCCGCAAAAAGAATTACTGCTGTACTACCCTACTATGGCTACGGAAGACAAGACAGAAAAACAGGGCCTCGAACCCCTATTTCAGCAAAACTTGTAGCAAATTTAATCACAACTGCAGGCGCCAATAGAGTTTTAACTATGGATCTTCATGCAGGGCAAATTCAAGGTTTTTTTGATATCCCTTTAGATAATTTATATGCTGCCCCGCTCTTTATTAATGACATAAAAAAAAATAAACGAGATGAAAATTTAGTCTTTGTCTCTCCAGATGTCGGTGGTGTTATACGAGCTAGGGCTTTTGCAAAAAAACTTGATGCTGATTTAGCCATCATTGACAAGCGAAGAGATTCTCCTGGCGTATCTGCTGCAATGAATGTGATTGGTAATGTTGAAAATAAGAGATGTATTATTGTAGATGACCTCGTCGACTCTGGTGGAACTATATGCAATGCAGCTATTGCCTTAAAGGATAAAGGGGCTACTGAAGTCTATGGTTACTGTTCACATGGGGTTTATTCAGGAAAAGCCTTAGATAA
>JAURGE010000133.1 GCA_030833925.1 Alphaproteobacteria bacterium | reverse complement strand
TTGAGTACCAGTGCGAATGATATTGCGGATAAGCTTCATCAATTCTTAAGTCAATTTAAAGAAAATGAAAAAGACATCAGTACGCTAAAATCAAAACTCATGACTAGTCAAGGTGATGATCTAACAGCGGGAGCCATAAAAATAAAAGATTTCAATTTTCTTGCAGCAAAAGTTGAAAAAATTGAGCCAAATGAATTAAGAGAAATGATTGATAAAATTAAAACAAAACTTAAAACAGCCGTTATAATACTGGCCTCTCATGATCATAGTAAAGTATCCATTGCTGTTGGTATTACCGACAACTTAACTGATAGGTTTAAGGCAGGAGTGATAGCAAAAACTATGGGTGAGCAATTAGGAGGAAAAGGTGGTGGTCGAGATAATATGGCAATGGCTGGAGGTACAAAAATAGATTCCCTAGATCTGGCTCTTTCAGATATCAAAGATTATCTTAATCAATAATTAATTATGTCTTTAATCGTACAAAAATTTGGTGGTACTTCTGTCGCTAATCCAGAGCGTATCAAATCAGTTGCTGAGAAGGTGGCGAAATATAAAAATCAAGGTCATGACATTATTGTTGTTGTCTCAGCCATGTCTGGGGAAACCAATAAACTAGTAAGTTTAACTGAAGAAATGATGGCGCAACCTGAGCCACGCGAGTACGATATGGTTGTTTCTTCTGGAGAACAAGTAACATCCGGGCTTACTGCCCTAGCATTAATTAATCTGGGTATTAAAGCCAAAAGTTATGCCGGTCATCAAATCAAAATTCTTACCGATGAGTCTTACACAAAGGCAAGAATTTTAAATATTGAGAATGAAAAAATAAATGCTGATTTAAAACAAGGCTATGTGGTCGTGGTGGCTGGCTTTCAAGGAGTCGACCA
>JAURGE010000132.1 GCA_030833925.1 Alphaproteobacteria bacterium | reverse complement strand
CAAAACAAAAAAGCCTATTCACGTAAAAAAAAGCACCGGGGGGAGGGCGAATAATGTCCAGCCTTAACAGACTACAGAAGTTTGTTCAGCGCAATGACATGTATGAGCGTAGGTTTGAGGCTAGCCAAGAACTAGCACTAGAAGCATATGACATGCTCAATCAGTATGTGTTTGATAACGGATTAGACCCCTGTCCTATTACGGTGCGACGCACAAGAGGGTATTGGGGTCTATGCGACGGCCGCATTGTGGACGACGAATGCCGTGTAAAGGAAATTACCCTTACCAAACGGTATCCATTTAAAGCGATGTTCATTAACACTCTAGCACATGAAATGGTGCATCAGTTTCAGTGGGAAGTATTAAGCAACGAGCGCATGGAACAGGGCAAAGCACCTATTATGAGCCATGGCCCTAGTTTTTATTGCTGGAAACCTGCCCTAAAAGAATACAATATTATATTGACTCGAGAGTACTAATACTAGTATTATTAACAATACGGCCCCATCGTCTAGCGGTTAGGACGCTGGCCTTTCACGCCGGAAACACGGGTTCGATTCCCGTTGGGGTCACCAATTCAGGTATTGTTATGAGCGAATTTAAACTTGGTATATTTAGACTATTAAAACGCATCATAGGTGGCAGCAGTGTCCTCCTTGCAGTTGTTTATACCATAGGACATATTTTTATTGCCATGCTCTGCAACAATTTAATTACTGGAGCAGAGTTTACACTAGCAGCACTAGATGCGATTATAGAGCCCTGCATTAACGGTGTATGGTTTTATGTTCTCCATAAATTATGGAGATCATTTTATAAAGATGCTACTGTATTCGAAAAATAAATATTTGCATGATTGGCTTACGAACTCTAGTCCTCAGCGCAAACTATATGCCG
>JAURGE010000131.1 GCA_030833925.1 Alphaproteobacteria bacterium | reverse complement strand
TTGTATTGACCAATTTAGACTGGCAAAAAAGAAGTAAACGAGCTAAACTTTTAAAAGGAAACAAAAATGACTGAACCAAAAAAAGGTAGTACCTTTATTAAACATTATTATTCTCATACATTTGAGGACTGCCCACATTATACGGCAGAAATTACCGTTGATGAGGATGCAAGTCTTTCAGATATGTGTCGTGCATTTGAATTGTTTTTAAAAGTGTCTGGTTATGAATTTGATGGTGTCGTTGATATTGTAAAAGATGATGAATCAACTTTTCCTTTTGAAGATGAACCTGTACACAATTATGTTCCTACTGGTTATGTACCTAAACCAGGAAAGATGGACACCTTTAACGAAAAGATGTAAAGAAGCGGCCGTGGTGGAATAGGTAGACACAACAGACTTAAAATCTGTAGGCGACAGCCGTGCCGGTTCGAGTCCGGCCGGCCGCACCATCTTATTACCAATTATTTGTGGACTTGGTTATTCTATGTGCTAACACTTTACCTTTATTGGTACCGTGTTTAACAATATAGCCAGATGTTCCATTTGCATTTATATCAACTTCTTTTCTAGCACCAAATAACACTTTTACTTTTTCTAATAAAGTTTGTGCTTTGTGTCTAGCTTTGAATAAATGGGTGAACCTGTCTGTCATACACCCTCCTTTAGTTAAAGTTAGGTGCGTTTCTTCGGCAATGCCTACTTCCGTCCCAAAATGGGATAAACGATATTAATTATTTATATAACCAAGGATACCAAAAGGCTGATACTAAGTGAAGTGTTTTATGCACGGCCTTCCAATCACATTCTAACCATTCGGTTTCGTAATCGTATTCTTGGAAGTTACCTGCGTTGTATTCTATATGTTGCATTGCACTATTTATACCAAGCTTGACATTTGCAATAAATAG
>JAURGE010000130.1 GCA_030833925.1 Alphaproteobacteria bacterium | reverse complement strand
TGTCGCAATCTGGCAAGTGTTTTCTGTTCGATTTGCCTCACTCGCTCTCGCGTGACTTTCATTTTTTCGGCGACTTCTTCAAGCGTGTAAATACGATCAAACTGACCGATACCAAAACGCATTGCCACTATTTCTTGTTCACGCTCGGGCAGGTCTTTGAGTGTTCTCTCGACCGCTTCACGCAATTGCGATCTTTCAGTTGAACTAATCGGGTCATTTTCATCGGTATCGGCAATCGTGTCGCCTACTGTCAGGTCATCAGTGTTGTAGCCCACTGGCGCATCAAGACTCGTCGTCGGTATCGCCAACTGCATAATGTCAAGAAGTTTTTCGACCGTCAAACTGCTGCGCAGTGCAACCTCTTCGGGTGTGGGCATGCGCCCAAGTTCGGCTGTCAAATCTCGTTCGGCACGCTGAACACGGTTTACAACTTCCATCATGTGCCCCGGAATGCGAATGTTTCGCCCTTGATCTGCAAGTGCTCTCGTCATCGACTGACGAATCCACCAAGTTGCATAGGTTGAGAACTTAAAACCTTTTTCATAGTCGTATTTGTCGGCTGCATGCATCAAGCCGATGTTGCCTTCTTGAATTAAGTCGGCAAGTTGCAGTTCTTTTCTGTCATAACGTCTAGCGACCGAAACAACTAATCGAAGATTCGCTCGCACCATGTGGTCTTTGGCTTTTTCGCCATCTTTTGCCGTGCGTTGCAATTTGCGACGTTCAGCAAAACTCAAATCGCCATCTGATGTATTCAGTTTTGCTTGTGCAACAAGACCGGCTTTGATCTTCTTACCCAAGTCTTTTTCTTCGTCAGCGGTAAGCAATGGCACTTGGCCGATTTCGCTCAAGTACAAGCGAACCGAGTCAGACCCGATTGAGTCTTTAGCCGTCGATGTTGTCACTCATGCTCCCCAACCCGAATGTTCAACCAACTGAGCAATTGCTCTGCTGCAGATTCTGCCATATTTTGCACATCTAACTGTTCAAGCAAAATTC
>JAURGE010000012.1 GCA_030833925.1 Alphaproteobacteria bacterium | reverse complement strand
TCTTGGGCTTGCAGCCGAGCGGTTATTCCGGCGAGCGAGGTACTAGATGCTCGTATTTGATAGGGTCACAAAATTCTATCGCGCCAAAGGGGTTAAAAAGACAATCCTCTCGGATTTTTCCTTTGAGTTTCCCACGGACCGCAACATAGGCATCATGGGCAAGAATGGTTCTGGTAAATCTACTATGATGCGGCTCATGGCAGGGATTGAGCCGCCTGACCTTGGCCATGTCTACCGAACAAAACGCGTCTCTTGGCCACTCGGTTTCTCTGGCGGCTTCAACGGGAGCATGACCGGCATTGAAAATATTCGCTTTGTATCACGCATCTATGGGCAGAATACTGACAAGGTTATTGCCTATGTGACAGAATTTGCAGAGCTGGGTTCTTCACTCAGACTACCTATCAAGACCTATTCCAGTGGCATGAAGGCTCGCCTAGCCTTCGGCCTCAGCATGGCAATTGATTTTGACGTCTATCTGATTGATGAAATCATCGCGGTTGGGGACGAAGACTTTCGAAAAAAAAGCAGAAGAGTGTTTCAGGAAAAGCTGAACAAGAGCCAGATCATCATGATTTCGCACTCAGCGGGCACAATCAAACAATACTGCGATTGTGGCCTGCTTCTGGAGGGTAATCAGATCAGATATTTCGAAGACATAGAGGATCTGATTGATGCATACACAATTCTAAATTCAAAAAATTAAAAGAAATCATGTTTATAGTAGATACTTCAGTTTTAATTTTCGGCAAATACATTTTTAACTCGCATGCGCGAGATCTAGAAGAGTTTCAAAGCTACAAAAATAATTCGGCTTTCCTGCTTTTCTCACCCTATTTTCTTTCATTAAAAAAACGAATTAATCATACTGGAACTTCCCCCTCTAACATCACCCGATGCATGACCCGAAGCTGCGCGATGTCATAATCGGCATTCGCTTTATGCATAGTGCAGCGGTTGTCCCAAATTACGAGGTCACCATCGCGCCATTCATGACTATATTGAAATTCGGATCTAAACGCGAAGTCATAAAGCTCATCAAGCAAAGCATCGCTCTCTGGTTCATTCCAACCGAGGATCCGTTCAATACGATTTGGGTTAATATACAGGGCCTGTCGACCACTACCTGGTAATGTTCTTACTAATGGATGATCAACTGCGGGCGTCTCAGCAATCTCTTGGTCAGAACGCCTTGCCACAGCAGAGAGATTTCTCCGACTTTGGTAAGTGTGTATGGCCCTCAAACCTTCTATCCTTTGACGGAGATTTGAAGGCATGGCCTCAAGGACCGCACAAGTATTAATAAAATCTGTGTTGCCACCGCGCTTGGGAAGAGTGATCGCCTGAAGCATAGTAAACATAGCAGGTTTGGCAAAATAACTGTCGTCAGTGTGCCAAGCCTTTGCATGAACCATTGGCTTTCCGCCCATAGAGGCCTGCCTATTTGACACAATCGAAACTTCTGGCGTTTCCGATAATCGGTCTTGCCTCAACAAGCTCGCCTTGGGCCGTCCAAACCGCCGAGCCACACGCACGAAGGTTTCGGGTGCTAGTTTTTGACCCCGTACACAAAGGACTAGGTATTTTGAAAGTCCTTTGGACAAGTCCGCAACAAGGTCTTCTGAAACATCATGAGAGAGGTCGAGGCCCAAGACCTCAGCACCCATAACGTTACTGAGCGGGAGAATGTCCACTGCTACCTCCTAGCAAAGCTTCGGCCAATGAGTTGTTGGTGAACTTGATTAGTTCCTTCCCAAATTTGGGTGATCTTAGCGTCTCGAAAATATCGTTCGGCAGCGTAGTCTTCGACGTAACCATACCCGCCATGCAGTTGGACGCACATGTCTGCTGCGCGCATGGCTAGATCAGAGGCGCGCATTTTTAGCATGCTTGCCTCGATGCCAACATCGGTCTCACCATTATCTAGCATTTCAGATACGTGAAACAGCCAGCGTTCACACATTGCAAGATCGGTCGCGAGATCAGCTAGCATGAATTGAATACCCTGGAAGTCGACAATCCTCCGACCAGACTGACGACGATCGTTAATATAATTAACCCCTGTCTCAAACGCCGCACGAGCTATGCCCAGGGCATGTGCGGCTACACTTGGCCGAGACTTGTTGAGAGCAGCGAAGAGAATTGAAAGGCCCTGTCCAGGCTCTTTGAGTAAATTGTCACGAGAGACGGACACCCCATTAAAAGCGAGTTCGGCCGTAGAGGCAGCTCTGTGCCCAAGCTTTTCTTCAAGTCTAACCGTTTCTAAGCCTTCTGCGCCCTTCTCGATAACTAGCGCAGAAATAGACGCCTTCGGGTCGTCAATTTCAGACCACTTTCCAAATACAAGAAAAACATCCGCAACATCTCCATTAGAGATAAAGCGTTTACCCCCTTCAATGCGAATTCTATCCCCTTCGGGGATAAACCGGGTACGCATGCCTGTTGCATCTGATCCTGCATCCGGCTCCGTTATGCATAAAGCAGCAAGACCTCCTGCAGCGATTTTAGGTAAAAAACGCTGCTTTTGCTCGGCTGTCCCAAAATCGATAATCGGCTTAATTGCATGAAAAACGGTAGACCAAATTATACCGGTAGAAGCACAAGCAGCTGCCACCAATCTAGCGCACTCAATATAAACAGCGTAGCGCATACCAGCGCCGCCATAGACTTCAGGAATAAATAAACCGTTTAAACCCAGAGCATTTATTGCCTGGACATTAACCCAGGGAAAAGCCTTCGTTTTGTCGAACTCAGATGCACGAGGTGCTATTTCTTCCCTCGCCAAACGGGCAACTGTCTCTATCACAGCTGCCTCATCTTCAGCCCAGTCATGGCCTGCATCCAAACGCTCAAAAACTCTCATCAAATATGCTCCGTCATAATTCTAATAGAATAAAACGAAAGGTACCTGTTGCCGAGCCCTCTGATGCGCGCAACCATACTAATTGGACCACCAGGAGCCGCATCCATGACAAACCTTATTCGTATCGAAGTCCAAGACCGCCAAGCTTTTGCTGGAGGAATGAAGTTTGATAGCGTTGGCAGCTATGAGAGGCTCACAGGAAGAGCTCATTTTCGCGTTGACCCACTAGCTGCGGCGCAAGCAGATGTTGTTGACATAGATAAGGCGGAGCGAGATGCCAATGGGCTGATTAAGTTTACGACAGACTTCTGCATTTTAAAGCCTACCGACATGACTAGAGGAAACGGGGGTTTATTCTTTGACACTGGAAATCGGGGAAATATGAGAGCAATCCAATACTATTGTGATGCTCCAGCTACAAATACCCCACTGACAGTTGCCCATGCTGGTAATGGGTTTTTATTCCGGCGAGGCTACACAATAGTCGCGGCGGCATGGCAGGGTGACCTTCTACCAGGTCAAGGGCGAATGTTACTTGATCTCCCAATAGCGAAGGATGGTGATAAGCCCATCACAGGCAAAGTACGGACAGAGTTTATCGCAAGCGAACCTGGAGTATATTGTTTTCCGCTGTCTGGCCGATCTTCTACCCGTTCTCATCCTGCTGTCTCCCTGGAACAAGAGCACGCCACTCTAACACGTCGCCAATATCAGACCGATGCCCGCCAAATTATTCCTCATTCTCAATGGCGTTTTGCAAGGATCGATCAAGGGGGCGGTCTGCATGCCACTGGTTCTGAATACGGGTTTGCTCCAAGCCTGGAACACATCTATCTGCCAGGAGGTTTCGAGCCTGGTTGGATATACGAAATTGTTTATGAGGCAAAGGACCCCCTTGTAATGGGTCTTGGTCATGTTGCCATTCGCGACTTTGTAAGCTTCTTAAAATACGGCCAAAAAGACGAGGTAAATACATCTAATCCGCTCGAACAAGGAATTGAGAGGGCCTACATTTACGGTCGCTCACAAACAGGACGACTAATTCGAGACTTTATTTGGCGCGGCTTTAACGAAGATGCTTCTGGCAGAAAAGTGTTTGATGGAGCCCTACCACATGTATCCGGCGCGGGAGGTAAATGGCTTAATCAACGCTTCGCTAACGCAGTAGTTGCGGGCGGCCAGCAGCATGAGGACCATTACTGCCCTGCCGACCGGTTCCCCTTCGCTTATGCAGAAACAACAGACCATAACACAGGTAAAACTGACTCAATTCTAAAAAGACCCCTAACGGATCCTCTCATAATTCATACACAGACAGCTACAGAATATTGGCAACGACGAGGAAGCCTTGTGCATACAGATACTCTTGGTAATGACCTCGCTATCCCTGAAAATGTTCGGATTTACGCATGGGCGTCAACCCAGCACACCTCAGATCCAAACTTAGAAAGGCCTCAAACAAGCATTGGATTAAATTACCTAAACATCGCCCAGACCTCGATGCTTTTTCGGGCTATGTTAGACGCAATGGATACCTGGGTTCGGGAAGGAACTGCTCCACCACCTTCTGCCATACCAACTAGGGTAACGGGTACACTCCTGGATTATGATGAATGGAGAAAACAATTCCCAACTATTCCCGGTCAGTTAATTCCCAGTGGACCAAATCAGCTTCCGTTAATGGATTTTGGCCCAGAAGAAACGCTCGGAATTCTAGCCCAAGAACCCCCTGAAGTAATCAATGAAGCCGCCTACAAAATCCTTGTTCCTGCTGTGGACTCAGACGGTAACGAAATAGCCGGGGTGCGATGCCCAATGGTTCAAGCGCCACTCGGCACTTATACGGGCTGGAATGTTAGGAAGCGTGGAACAGCCCATGGAGCCATGCATGAATTTTCTGGGAGCTATATTCCCTTGCCCGAGACACCAGAAATTCAGGCAGCAACTGGTGATAGCCGAATATCTATTTTGGCACGCTATAAAGATAATGACGGCTACATTAAAGCTATCGAAAAGGCAGCCAAGACCCTCGTGATGACGGGGTTTATGTTAGAGGAAGATGTTAGCCGTTGCATGGCAGAAGCGGAGAACTGGGGACGACCACTGCATGATGTTCAAGGGCTTTGAAGTTAGAGGAGCATATGCCATTTTAAATCAGTCTTGCTGGGAGAATATCAAATGAATCGTGAAGAGTTTGAGTCTAGCCTCGCTCGTGATGGCTTTGAAATGCGAGAAGCGGCAATGGAGCCAGGGCATATCAACGAGGAGCATTCACATCCTTTTGACGCAAGGCTATACGTACTTACTGGCCAGTTAATCATTGAACATCAGGGCAAAATTAGCACCTGTGGGCCAGGTGATACATTCGCTTTGTCCGCTAATATTCCGCATAAGGAACGGGTGGGGATGGAAGGAGTCACTTACATAGCAGGCCGCCGGATGGTCTAATCTTCAAATGCCTGACGCCACTCATTACATAACTGCACCAGAACGAGCTGAGACCCTCGTTCCCATTCTTGATGCGGCAGCCTCAAGGATAGAGGCCGCCCGTGAAATGCCGCCAGATGTACTCGAAGCCATGCACAAAGCTAGGATTTTTCGAGTTCTTTTGCCTAAGTCTGTAGGTGGTGACGAAGCAGATCTCGTCACATTTGCAGAAACAATTGAAACATTAGCGCAGGGTGACGCAAGCGCTGCTTGGGTTTCTGGCCAGGGAGGCGGGTGTGCTTTAGCTGCAGCTTTCCTGACGCCCATTGCACGACAGAAGTGGTTCGGACCAGCCAACGCCGTTTTAGCCTGGGGGGCCGGTATTCAAGGACAAGCTGTTAAAGTTAATGGAGGTTATCGAGTTTCTGGGCGCTGGATGTTCAATAGTGGAAGCAGGCATGCAACAATTCTTGGTGGCCATTCTTTTGTAGTTGATGAAGCAGGCAATCCTATTTTTCGGGCAAACGGCACAAAGCTAGACCGCACGGTGCTAATAAGGCGTGAACAAGCAAAAATCGAGGACAATTGGCAGGTTATGGGCCTTTCGGGGACTGGCAGCGATACCTTCGAACTGAAGGATATGTTTGTTTCAGAAGAGGATACAATTGACAGAGAAAACCTCGAAGAATTGCAAGAGACCGCTTCGATATATCTCTTTCCGGGTACTGTCGTGTATGGCGTAGGATTTTCAGCGCTACAGCTTGGCATTGCGCGACGAATGCTGACGGAACTCCGAAGCCTAGCCATGACTAAGACTCCTCGCGGTGTTGCTGTCTCGTTGCGGGAAAATCCTGTCTTCCAGCAGTTATTATCAAGACTAGAAGCCCGCCTCAGGTCTGCTCGCGCATATTTGATGACCGAGGCTCTGTCTGCACAAGAAACCGTATCAGCACGCGGCGCCATTACACTTGACGAAAGGGCCCGACTTAAACTTGCCTCCGTACACTGTATTCATGAAGGAGTGGATATTGTTCATGAGGCGTATAGGGCTGCAGGGTCTACTGCAATCTTTAAATCCGGACCATTCGAACGCAGACTTCGGGACGCTCTATCTGCTTCACAGCAAACACAAGCTAGAGCAGAAAATTTTGTAAATCTTGGACGCATCCTCTTAGATTTAGATCCTGGATCGACCGCATTTTTATGATGGGGAAATCTGTGCTGCTAGATAAATTCATGCAACGCGCCTTAGATATAGCCGCCACAGCTCAAAATCAGTCTGGAACACTACCTTACGCAGCGGTTGTAGTACTTGACGGTAAAATTATCGGGGAAGGAATTAACCAGGCGCCACGGTTGTTCGATCCGACGTCTCACGGCGAAGTTGAGGCAATAAAAGATGCTTGCAAGCGTCTTGAGACCACAGATTTATCCGGGGCTGCAATCTACACAACAGCAGAGCCGTGTTCTATGTGCGTCGCGACGATGATCCTTACTAATATATCCAAGCTTGTTTATGCAGCAGACTGGAAGGACTCAACATCCTTCATGAGTGAAATGGCTGCAGACCAGCCCTCGCTAAAAAGGCGCTACAATTTGGTTCAACTCAGAGAGCAGGTAGCAAAGCCTCCTGAAGAACGCGACATGCTCACAGAACGAATGGGCCAGCGCGAAGCTGTTTTAATCTTCAAGTCCTTTGCAAATTCCCGCAAATAGTCACGGAGTAATTGCGGCACCACCATCGATGCTTAGCACTTGACCAGTCATGTATGCCCCTGCCTTTGATGATAGAAAGAGGGCTGCACCAGCAATTTCGTCAGGATGACCAAAACGGCGAAGTGGTAGTTTATTATTCATCTGATCAAGCCGGACAGGGTCGGTCCAGAGTGCTTTGGCAAAATCTGTTTTTATAACTCCTGGCGCAATGGCATTCACACGAACTCCTTGCGGACCATATTCGAGCGCGAAATTACGTGCCATTTGATGTTCCGCAACCTTGGAGACTGCATAAGCAAAAAGTTCCACGGAACCCTGCAAACCTGCAATCGAAGCGATAATAGTCACTACTCCCTTACCTCGTTCTGCCATACCGGGAATGACCATGTTGCAGAGCCAAAAAGTTGACCGGACATTGGTCTCCATTACTTTATCCCAAGCAGAGTCGGGCATATCTTTTGAAGGACCGTAGTAGGGGTTAACGGCTGCATTGGGAACGAGGATATCAATTGGTCCAAGCTCTTGCTCAGTTTGGCTAACAAGTGACTGCAGCTGATCTTTGTGACCAACATGGCAAGGTATTGCTATAGCCTTGCCTCCTCTGCCCGCATAATTCTTATTGATTTCATCTGCAACAGCATCGCATACGTCTGCTTTTCGACTGGAAACTACAACCTTAGCTCCATATTGAGCCATACGTGCAGCGATTGCCTTGCCAATACCCTTAGTAGAGCCAGTGATAAGAGCTGTCTGACCAGACAAGTCAAATAAATCGTCCATTGGTGTCCTCGTTAATAACCTAATTTAATTATCTAGCTTTTATACAGATGCGATACAGCCATGTGCAAAACCGTACTGAGACCTTGGAGGCTCAGCAAAACAACCCCCCCGTTTCGTGCAAGTACGATAGATAATTTGATAGACACCCGTTTTGAGGTGTCGTTTCTATTATTATCTTACAGAACGAACAGGCTTAAGCTTTAGGCAGAATTCAAGCAAATCAGTTTCTAGCAACAACAGTCTGTCTTTGCTCTCCAAGACCTTCAATTCCAAGACGCATTTCATCACCAACTTGCAAAAATTGTGGTGGTTTCATGCCCGCACCAACCCCTGGTGGGGTTCCTGTCATTATCACATCGCCTGGTAGCAAGGTCATGTATTCAGAAACAAAACTGACAATTTTCTTTACACCAAAAATTAATGTTGAGGTGCTGCCATCCTGCACTCGCTTACCGTTAACCTCGAGCCATATTGAGAGGTTCTCAGGGTTTGGGACCTCGTCCTTAGTAACCAGCCAAGGTCCGACCGGAGCAAAATTATCTCCTGACTTACCCTTGGTCCATTGACCCCCTGGCCTTTCGGTTTGGAATTCACGTTCAGATATATCGTTACCAACCGCATACCCAGCGACATGTTGCAAAGCCTCGTCTTCTGAAACAAAGGACGCTTCTGTTCCAATAATGATAACCAGTTCCACCTCCCAATCGAGTTTCGTCGAATGAGGTGGCTTTATTACCGGCCCACTTGGGCCAGTGTAGGCCGTAGATGATTTGAGGAAGATGATCGGTTCCGAAGGAGGTTGCATTCCAACTTCAGCCGCATGATCAGAATAATTTAATCCAATACAAACGACTTTAGAAGGATCGGCAACTGGCGCCGCAAGCGCGGGCTCGCCCTTAACCTTTGGCAGGCTCTCAGTATCGATTGAACCAATCAATGCTAATCCCTCTGGCGAGATGGCCTCGGAGTCAATGTCGGGAACTATGCCCCCCAGATCACGAATGGCACCAGAAGCATCAAGAATGCCAGGACGAATTTCGTCGCCCGCTACATAACGAAGTAATTTCATCTAATTAGATCCTTATTCGGCCGCAGCCGTGTTTGGCATACCACGACCGGCAACACCGCCAGCCACAAGCTCTGAAATATCCTTATGACTTAGCCCCCATTTGGTGAGGATTTCATCCGTATGTTGCCCAATTGAAGGCGCTTCATCCAAATCGTGATTACCTTCGATCTTGCGGAAACCCGGAATGTTGCACATGGGGAGGTCACCCTGCATTCCTTGATGGGCGATCCAGGAAATCGAATTAACCGCTTTAACATGTTCATCCGCCATGAAATTGTCATAAGTGGAAACGGGCGCATTCATGACGCCAGCTTCAGTAAGTGCCTCCGCCCATTCTTCAGTTGTTTTCTTCAAAAATTCGGCGCGAACCATTGGCATCAGCACTTTTTCTTGGTCTATCCGTTTCTCACGGCTGTCAAAGCGTGGGTCTGTTGCCCATTCTTCTTTCCCAAGAACCTTACAAAGACCAACGTAATGATGCTCGCGCATAGCTGTTACATTGATATATCCATTTGAAGTCTTCATCGTACCAACAGGCACATATAGAACTTGAGGCTGCCCGCCTTCCAGATAGTGTTCCATTACCTTCGCCGCCTGAAATGCGGCAGCCGACTGCATTAGGGAACAATCGATGTAAGCACCTTCACCAAAACGAACTTTTCGCATTAGAGCTGAAGAGATTGCCTGAAAAGCATAAAGGCCTGTCATGACATCGACCGCGATCATTCCAATACGCTGCGGGGTCCCTTCTTCATCACGGTTGATCGACATCCAACCAGAGAATGCTTGAATAACAGAGTCGGTAACAGGCAACTTATTATAAGGCCCTTGCTGACCAAAACCTGTGACTGACAGATAGATAACATTTGGATTGACCTTCTTAACGTCATCATAGGAAAGCCCAAACCGTCCCATAACTCCCGGCCTGAAACTCTCTACTATCACATCAGCTTCTGCTGCAGCTTTCTGAACAAGTTCCTGCGCCTTCTTCTCTTTCATATTGAGAGAAACTGAGCGTTTTCCTCGGTTGAAGATAATCGCGTGAGCGCAGGTATCTCCATACATTTTCCCAAGCGTACGGCCCCAATCACCATCGATCGGCTCGACCTTAGTGACCTCTGCTCCTTGTTGTGCGAGCAACATCGTCGAGTGCGGTCCTGCTACGCCCTGAGTCATGTCCAAAACCTTAAAGCCTTCAAAAGGCAAACGCTGGGCGCTCATCGGCGAAATTCCCTCCAGTTTATTTCTTATCTTTTAAACAACGCGATTTAATCGTTAGCCGCAAACCTCGTCAATCTCGAAGGACTAAACTTTGCTTGCGCACTGATAAGCATTTTGTGTTAAACACACCGTGTTTTAGGAGGCTAGGAACCGTTTACAGATGATCCGTTACACGTTGGTATGTGATAAGAACCATGATTTTGAAGGTTGGTTCCCAGGTATAGAAGCTTGCGACAAGCAGCTCGCGGCTGGGCTAGTCAGTTGCCCAGATTGCAATTCAAAAAAAGTCCGCAAAGCGCTTATGGCCCCAGCAGTTGCAACGAAAAAGAAAGATGACGGCGCTGACAAGCGTCAGCTGGTTATGGCCGCCCAACAAGCAATGATGACCAAGCTCCGACAGCACGTTGAAAACAATTTTGAAAACGTTGGTGATCGATTTCCAGAAGAAGCACGCCGGATTCACTATGGTGAGACGGAGCAGCGCGACATTTATGGTGAAGCTTCACCAGATGAAGCACGCGAGCTAGTCGAAGAAGGCGTCGAAATTGCGCCCCTACCCGGTCCATCTCGCACCGACGCATAAGCTGGCAAGCTGGGGAAATTTTTACAAATAAGAGGTGCCTTCCTCTCCTTTCCGGAAGGCTTGTGCTAACCAGGCTGAAAAGAGATTAAATCCGCTATAACAACGTAACGAATTGCTACCGTCATCAATACTCCACCGATTGTTGCATAAATTGCCTTCATGCCAATCCGAGCTTTCGCGGGAGCGCCACCGTCATGTCCGGACTGCGGGCGTTCTGCTCTCGTTACTCCAAAAGGCAGAGCAAGAAAAAAACAAAACCACCAAGATAAAACAAAAACGACAACGATCGAGGCTATCGACATCTATAACTACCTTAGTGTTAGTAAACCTTTAGGACGATAAATGCCCTCATATTCAAAGCGGTCAACTCTTAAGGTAATTCTTATCGCGCTTTGCGACTTTATGACGATACGAAAAGTCCATCAAAATTAACTTTTATTCTTGCTTCCGCTTGCGCTCAGTAGCGGCAATCACACTCATTGCAAAAACGATAATTGCGCTGCCGCCCATAGTTGGAACGTCCGGCATCTCTAAATAGAGAAGATATCCAAGGACCGCAGCAAATGGGAGACGGAGATAATCAAACGGCATTACAAGGCTGGCGTCACCAGCACCTAGAGCACGAGTTAAGCACATATGCGCCGAGAGTCCTGAAAGTGCCAATGCAACTATCCATGGGATCTCATGAAGAGGAGGATCAACCCAGAAGTAAACAGCAGGGCCTGCGGAAAGTAATGCCAAGCTCGCATTTTGAATAAATACCAGTCGATTTGCTGGCTCCGTATCAGACATCCACTTCACAAAAGTATTAGAGAGTGCATAGAAAATGCTCGCTCCAAGCAACATCAACGTTGCCGTGTTAATCGGAATAACTCCCGGTCTGACGATGATTAGCATGCCTATGAACCCGATACCTGTTGCAATCCAGCGGATTGCCTTTGGTTTATCACCAAGTAGAAGAGCAGCCAGCAGAATGGTGAAAAGTGGATAGGTAGATTGAATTGCAACAGCGTCTGCCAACGTCGAAAGTCCGACGGCATGGAACCAAAGCATCATCGCAGTAAACGTGGCTAAACAACGTCCAGTATGACCAAAGAAGCGCTTAGTTCTTAATGCACCAACTCCCGCTCTCATCAACCACGGCAACAACAACGCCACAGAAAATGCGGCGCGGAAAAATAATATTTCGGCGGTTGGCAAACTATCTGAGAGTTCTCGAACTGCAACGACTAGGACCGTGAACGAAATAGCGGCCCCCGCCATCCAACTCACTGCAACCATGTTTCGTGATAAGGCCAGCGACGTCATCCTAAAGTTTTAGCAAATTGCATGATTTCTGCAGCAGCTGCATCTGGCATCTCCACGTGCGGAAAATGACCAGCTTCTTCTGCAAAAGCGACGGTAAAATCGGCAAATACACGGTTCAGTGTGTTAGACCACTCTGAACGGCAAATTGGATCATGCCGCCCCCACCACACCCGTGTTTTATGTGGAATCAAGGGATTAATCTCTGCCAATTCACCCGCCAATGCTCGGAGGCGCCGCGCATTATAGCTGCGATACCAATTAAACCCCCCGGCTAAAGCACCTTCCGCACTGAAATTTTCAACCCAAAGGTCTAGTGCCTCATTAAAAGCTTCCTTTTTGTGTGACCAGTGCTGAAGGAAGTACTGGAAATAGAGACGACAGGTTTGCTTATTATGGCTAACAAGCTGTTCTGCGAGACTTGTTTGATGAAATGATTGATACCAAATCTCGTTAATCTGCCCTTCCTCAATCCAACCCCGCCCAACCGCCGCAGTTGGACAATCAAAAAAAAACAATCCCCGCACAGAAGATGGATTTCGCTGCGCTAAACACTGGCCAACAAAAGCTCCAACGTCATGCGCCACAATAATCGGGGCGTCTGAGGTAAATTTCGGGATTAGCGCGGCCAGATCGCGTGCGTGAAATTCAGCATCGACATCGTCCCGTGCACCGATTGATTTATCACTACGCCCAAAACCATAGAAATCCGGCGCAACTATTTTGAAATGACGCTTTAATCTTTGCATCAAAGGCAGCCATGTCGCCCAAAATTCTGGCCATCCATGAAGAAATAACAAAGTTGCTCCTTCGCCAATGCTGGCAACATGCAGCCGATGACCATTTACCTCAACGTCATGGTGGACAAGGTCAGATGGTTCCTCAAATTCTAACATCCTTGCTTCACCTCGATCCCATCTCCTGAATCTTAAAGATGTACTTTTCCAACTTGTCGTTGATTGTTGCAGATCAGCGAATCTAAAGATCACATAAAGCTTTTGGATCCACACCTAAACAACCAAAATACGAATGCACCCAAAAGTACAGCCAAAAGAGCATCTAAGCTGGAAATCGAGATTTAACCTACCCTAAAAACTCCGTAATACTTTGTATTAATTTGTTTTTACCTATTTAGAAATTGTCATTTCTGCCTGTTTTAAAGAACCAAAAACCGAACTTTACGCACAACGATGAGACAATCATCGGGTTTAACTAGATCATACAATCAGCTATGCACTGTTAACGTTTTTTAGCGATTGTGTGACACGCTGATGCTAACTCCCCTCGAGTTTGAAAAACCAATACTAGAGCTGGAGGCGCGAATTGCAGATTTGCGCCAACTAGCTGAAAACGATGGTCTAGATATTGCAGAAGAGACCCGTCGTCTTCAGCAGCGAATAGATAAGAGCCTCAGTCAAATCTACACCAAACTCACCCCGTGGCAGCGAGTGCAGGTAGCCAGACATCCCAATAGACCTCGGGCGCTCGATGTCCTTAATCGGCTTATTGAAGATTTCACGCCGCTGGCTGGTGACCGTCTCTTTGGAGAAGATCAAGCAATTGTGGGAGGTTTGGGGCGTTTTCGTGGACGCAGCGCAGTTATTATAGGTCAGGAAAAAGGTGGTGATACCGCTAGCCGTGTAAAGCGTAATTTTGGTATGGCGCATCCGGAGGGCTACAGGAAAGCCATGCGGCTGATGGACCTTGCGGACAAATTTCATCTGCCGGTAATTAGCTTTGTTGACACCCCAGGAGCTTACCCAGGCATCGAAGCGGAAGAGCGCGGTCAGGCTGAAGCAATAGCAAGATGCCTGCAACGTGGACTTGAGCTTGAAACCCCTTTCGTTGCGGCAGTCCTGGGTGAAGGTGGTTCTGGTGGTGCCGTTGCAGTGGCAGCAGCTGATAAAGTTTTAATGTTTGAACATGCTGTTTACTCAGTAATTTCTCCGGAAGGGTGTGCCTCTATCCTTTGGAGGTCAGCGGAACATGCCTCAGATGCAGCCGAGGCTCTTAAATTGACGGCAGCAGATCTATCCAGACTTGGAGTGATTGACGCGGTAGTAAAAGAACCTGTTGGTGGCGCGCATCGCAATCCTGGAATTAGTATAGATGCATTGGGCGATGCCGTCGAAATTGCGCTAAGACAGATTGATGCTGATGGGCTTCCCGGACCTGCATTACGACATCGGCGGCGTGAACGCTTCCTCGCCATGGGCGGTTAGTCTTATTAATCTTCGGCTTTTAGCGTTTTTGTTTTGGGAGGCAGAATGTCCGAAAGCTTGATCACCGACGCAGCAAGGTCTGCTATAGGGCAATCTCAGCCCCCAATTACCGTTGAAGTTTCGCGCCGGGAAATCCAAAAATATTCTCTTGCCACCCAACAAGTACAGCAAAAATACTTGGACGGCGACGAAGCACCCCCAATGTTTTTATTTGGTCTTCTACGACCATTGACACCCATAGATGAACTGGGCCCCGATGGCATTGCACGGGACGCTTCGTTACCAGATCTTCCGCTTAAAAGAGTGATGGCCGGCGGAACAGAGATGATCTGGTCTAGGCCCATCCGCCCTGGAGATGTTCTGACTGCAACAAAAACGCTATCAGGCATTGAGGAAAAACAGGGCAAGACCGGGCCTCTAATCTTCCTGCACTACACACTTAATGTTGTCGATGTAGATGGAAAGCCTGTGGTTAAAGAACGCTCAACGAGGATATGCCGATGAGCCGCTTCGCAAATATTAAAGTTGGCGACCGTCTCCCTGAGAAGAATCATACGGCAACAGAAATTTCACTATTCTTATATAACGCCGCAATTTGGAACCCACATCGAATTCATTACGATGCACCGTATACGTTAGAGATTGAAAAACATCCGGCTATCGTGATCGATGGACCGCTGCAGGGCGACTGGCTTGCTCAATGTGTTACAGACTGGTTAGGGCAAGATGGCGAGTTAGTCACCTTCAGTTATGCAAACCGCCGAGCTTCCTACCTTGGTGAAACGCTTACAGCAACAGGCGAAATAACTGAGAAAGACGAGGTTGCTGGCACGGTAAATGTTCGACTTGGCATTCGGAATGAAGCTGGCGAAATCATTGCGCCAGGATCCGCAACTGTGAGATTTAGCGAAGAATGATAAGGCTTTTTTTGTTTGCAATGGCTTTATCGTTTGCCACATCTAGTTTTGGCAACGCTGAAAATATTAAGATTGGCGATATTTCAATCTTAGCCCCATACGCCAAGGCAACCCCCGTAGGCGCAAGGGTCGCGGGAGGCTACCTCACCCTTCAGAATAATGGTGCCAAGAACGACACCCTGTTATCTATTCAATGCGAATGTGCCGATGCAGTCGAAATTCACCAAATGACGCACAAGAATGGCATTATGGCTATGAAGCAATTAGAGCAAGGCTTGCGCATCTCAGCGGGAGAAAAAGTAAGTCTTGCCCCCGGTGGACTTCATCTCATGTTCATCGGCCTCAAACATCAATTTGTTCAGGGAGATACCATCAAGAGTAAACTACACTTTGAAATGGCTGGAGATGTTGAGGTGACGTTCAATATCGTCCCACTCCGCGGCCAAAAATAGTCTCGCAACTACTTATTCACTTGTTTTAAACCGAGCAAAACGCAGCAGTTATTAGCCACTTAATTACCTCCCCAACCGTCATCCTAATGAAAATCAAGCTCAACTCATCCAGGGTGGTATTGGCAGTCCTTTTTCAGCCAAAAAAATTGGATTGTACATTTTACTCATATAGCGAGCGCCAGCATCACAAAGAATGGTTACAATGGTTTTACCTGGGCCAAGATCTTTTGCTAGACGTATCGCACCTGCAACATTTACACCAGAGGACCCACCTAAACAGAAGCCCTCATGTTGAAGAAGGTCAAATGCAATTTTGAGGCTCTCCTCATCAGGAATTTGGTAAGCTTTTTCAATTGGTGCTGACTCTAGGTTAGCTGTTATCCGTCCCTGCCCAATACCTTCTGTGATGGAAGATCCTTCGGCCTTTAAAGTGCCATTTCTATAATATTCGTACAATGCAGCTCCGGGCGGGTCAGCGAGCCCAATCACGATATCCGGATTCTTCGATTTTAGTCCCATGCCCGTACCAGCAAGGGTGCCCCCTGTTCCAACAGCGCAGATAAAACCATCAACCTTGCCTTCTGTCTGACGCCAAATTTCTTCGGCGGTTGTCCGGCGATGGCCTTCCCTATTCGCGACGTTATCAAACTGATTAGCCCATATCGCGCCAGCTGGCTCAGTTTGTGCTCTTTCTTCGGCCAATCGACGGGAAACATGAACATAGTTATTAGGATCTTTGTATGGAGCAGCTGGTACTTGGATCAGCTCTGCACCGGCGAGAATCAACATATCCTTCTTTTCCTGAGACTGCGTCTCTGGGATGACAATTACCGTCTTATAGCCTCTAGCATTCCCTACAAGAGCAAGCCCAATTCCAGTATTGCCAGCCGTACCCTCAACGACCAAACCACCGGGTTTTAACAATCCTTTTTCTTCCGCGTCTAAGATAATTGCGAGGGCCGCACGATCCTTCACAGACCCGCCTGGATTCATAAATTCGCACTTACCTAAAATTTCGCAGCCAGTTTCCTCACTAGCACGAGTAAGCCGCACAAGTGGGGTGTTGCCTATGGCGTCGATAAAGTCGCGGCGGTACTCCATAAACTAACAATCCTCAGATTAAATTAACCTCACACATTCCTTACAATGAAAGTTAAGTGTTGCCGACAGCCAATCTTTGCTTTTTTTGCAAAAATATGAGCTATAAAAGACCTATTCCCTTTTTCTGCGTAAACTCATATCTCTGTTTGTGTTAACTTTTAGGAATTCAATTCCGTTTTTCCTGCGGTAGCGAGGCAAATGTTCAACCGATTGTTCCAGGAAATAGACTCGTATGTTGCTCGTGACCCAGCGCTTAGAAGTCGCTGGGACGTTGTACTGTCTTATCCTGGCTTCCATGCCCTGACATGCTATCGACTTTCAAGTTGGCTATGGCGGCACAAGCTCTTTACCGTTGGGCGTTTTGTTTCGCACCTCGGAAGGATGCTCTCGGGAATTGAAATTCATCCTGGAGCGAAAATAGGCGAACGCCTTTTTATCGACCATGGCATGGGTGTGGTGATAGGCGAGACCGCAGAAATTGGAGACGATGTAACCCTTTATCAAGGAGTTACTCTTGGTGGGACTTCTCTAGCCAAAGGCAAACGGCACCCAACTCTGGAAGATGGCGTTATCGTCGGCTCTGGAGCGCAAATATTGGGCCCATTTACAGTTGGAGCTGGCGCTCGAATAGGTGCTAATGCAGTCGTTCTAGAAGCAGTACCACCTGGCGTAACAGTAGTGGGCATACCAGCCACCATTGCACAGCGTTCCAAACCAGCCTCTGAACCTGAAGATTTTGCGGCATATGCCGTGGGACTCGAGATTAACGACCCACTTGCTAAATCTCTTGCAGAGATACAAACAGAACTGGAATCCTTGAGGACGCGGGTAAACGAGTTAGAAGCAGAACGGCAACAAGCAATCAACGAGGTGCGTTCAGCCTAGCGGCTTCTGCCATAACCTCGACGGCTTCATCCTGATTTGATCTGACGTACAGAGAGTCAATCATCTCGGTATCCTCCCATCGCCTATAACGCTGTTTAATCCGGGCTGGTGGCCCAACAAGCGCCTTTTCATCTACCCACTCGTCTGGAACGGCAGATGCTGCCTCATCCTTATGCCCAGCTAAAAAGAGCTCTTGTATCCTGCGGGCCGCATCACCAAACCCTCTGCGCACCATCATATCATTGTGGAAGTTTTTATTACGGTGCCCCATACCTCCAACGTACAAAGCAACTTCTGGCTTTAATCGATCAAGTGCTGCCTTAACATCACTGTCTACATCCACGTGGGCTGATGCAACGACCTCAAAATTATGAAATCCTTTATCGATACCCTTTGCTCGGGCGCGCTCGAAGCCCTCCTCTACCCAGGGAAGATACTCTTTTGCAGCATCAGGGGTCAGTCCAAGCGGTAACCAGCCGTCACAAATTTCCGCAGTTAAACGAACCGTTGCTTCGTTACCCGCGCCTATCATGATCGGGATATCTGGGTTCATATGCAAAATAGACTTTAAGGGTTTACCAACACCCGCTTCTCCAGGGCCATGATAAGGAAGACTTATCTCATGACCATCATGAGAAACTGGGGACTCACGCCGAAAAACCTTTCGCATTATTTCTACGTAATCCTTCAGGCGGTAATAGGGACGACCCCATGGTTGGCCATACCAACCTTCGACAATCTGCGGTCCTGAAACTCCTAGGCCAGCGATAAAGCGGCCGCCTCCCGCCATCGCATCTACTGTTGCAGCAGACATTGCAGCGTTAGCGGGAGTTCGGGCTGCAAGCTGCATAATTGCTGTGCCTAAACGAATACGACTTGTATGAGCAGCAATATAGGCCAATGGCGTTACAGCATCAGATCCATAGGCTTCTGCAGTCCAAACAGCATCGTAACCCAAAGCCTCAGCTCGCTTAATACGATCAATGGGTATCTCAAGATTAGCCCCGGAATACCCAATCGAAAGCCCTAATCGCATTTACCATCTCCCCAAAAACCACCGGAAAATCTTTGCACATTATCGTGCCCAAAAGTTTAAATAATTAAGTCGAGTTCAAGGCACGTGCTCTTAATTCCATTTTTTCTAATTTTAAGAATATTTTTCTTAGAACCCAAAATGGGTTTCCAAATAAGGTCTCGTTAAAATCAATCAGAATTTTAATAAAAGACTGTAAATACGACAAAGGCCTCTATTCGCCCTCAAATCGTCGCGCCTTCAAATCATTAAAAGACAAAATCTCTCCAGCCAGAGCGCTTGCAACAACAGTCGGCGGACTAGCAAGCCATACTTCGCCTGGACCACCACGACCCGAAAAATTGCGGTTAATCGCTGAAATTACGGTCTGATTTTCGTTTTCAGTGACCCCAGGACCACACTGGCCGCAAGCGCCACACGCAGGCCCCAGCAACTCTGCACCTATTGCCTCAAAAGTCTCCAAATACCCTTTATCGATACAGTACTGACGAACATCAAGGGTACCACACTGCAGGTATAGCTTGACGCCATCGGCTACTCGCATCTGCCGGTCCCTAGCCCATTTAGCGACTTCAAAGTAATGATCAAAATCTTCCCGCTTTCCCGCTGTACAAGATCCTCCGTAGGCAATTTGAACGGGAACAGGTTTCTCTAATTCAGCTAGCGCAACACCGTTACCAGGATCACCAGGACGGGCAAGCATGGGCCCCAAGTCGCTGCAATCTAGAACTATTTCATGCGCATAGGGTGCGCCTTCATCTGATTGCATCCAATCCTCAATTTCAAAATTAATGCCACGTCGCTCCTTTAGAAAACGAATGGTCTCCTCATCTGGTGCACAGATTCCAGTTAGTCCTCCAAGCTCTGCCACCATATTAGTTAATGTTGCCCGTTCATCGATTGACATGGCTTCAATTATGGGGCCAGTAAATTCAAAAATTTTTCCCAGCCCACCACCTTTTTTGATGAACGGCATTGAAAGAAGAGTTAGCGCTATGTCCTTCGCAGTAACCCCAATCCGGCGTTGGCCCTTAAGATGTACTAGAAGACTGTCCGCCATATTTAGACGAATAGCACCAGTCATGAAGGCATTAGCCATATCGGTAGTTCCCACACCAAAAGCGAAGCAACCAAGTGCTCCCGAATGCGGTGTGTGACTATCTGTGCCAACAACAATTCTTCCCGGCAGAGCGTATCGTTCGATCATCATGGCATGACTGATACCCTCTGACCCCTCCTCACCAACAAGCCAGCCATGATTCTTTAAACCATAGGTTTTCGCAAAACGTCGGTGAGCTTCAGATAGATTTTTGACGCCGTCTAACAGGCCAAGCCTTACATGCGTTGGCGAGCGATGTGCATAAGAGAGGTGATCCTCAAATAGAATGATCGTCTCAGGTGCTTCGAGTTCAAGAGGATGGCCGAACGCCTTGTCCAGCATGTGAACGGCCATAGGGCAATAATATTCGATGATGAACCGGTAGTCCGCACGCACAAAACCTCCGGTTCCTGAGGCCATGTCCCAATCAAGATCCGCTACATCCAAAGCAAATCGAGAAATAATTTTTTGGGCCAAGGTTTGCGGCCCTATACAATTAACGGAGAGTCTGTTTGCTCCCTTTAATTTGACTTGACCATAAGCTAGCAGCCCACCTGCTCTTAAAATGGAAGCAGCAAGATGATCTCTATCAGCTACCAACTCATCAACAGGAATATCTTCGCCAGCGCGGATGCGGTCAATCAAACCAAAATCGGTCGAAGTAAAGATGCCCAGATTATCGCAATTTTGACGATAGATGCGTTCAAAGCTCTCAGCTATCACTAGCTTTACACCAGCAGAGAGCTCGGCGAAGGGACTATGCTCACGAGAAGAGCCTTTGCCATAACGACGGCCAGCAACAATTACAGAAATACCTGCTTCGACAAGTGCATTCTCAGCGACTGGACGCTCACCGTTTATAACTAAACCAGTATGGGCAAAGCGCGCTAATTTATCATCATAATTGAGCATCACCTGTAACGGTGTGATTTCATCCGTCGATACGTCTGTTCTTAGAATGCCGGCTTCATCGAGTGATATTTCCTCACCAGCTAATTGCCTAGCCACAGCACCACTGGTAGTTCCAAGAATCAAAACTCGGCCGTCAAACCGCATTGGCAAGCCCTGTTAAAGTGTTACCAAAACACCACCATTTACATTCAATTTTCTGAATAAAATGGTGAGCGCGCAGGGATTCGAACCCTGGACCGACGGATTAAAAGTCCGTTGCTCTACCAACTGAGCTACACGCTCTCCGAAATGCCAAACTCGGCAAGGAGTTGACGGGAAACTATGGCGCTAAGGCTGGCGGGTCAAGCCGTTCTTATTTGCCTATCAATAAGCTTTAGATGCCGCACCGGAAAGTACCTGAGCACCTTTAGCGAGACGCTCATGTAAAGCGGCTTTTACATGCGGTGGAACAAACGTGGAAATATCACCCCCAAGGCCGCCAATTTCTTTAACAAACCGTGAGGAAATGAATTGGCATCGCTCCGATGCCATAAGGAATATTGTCTCGATATCATCATTCAAACGACTGTTCATACCGGCCATTTGAAACTCATAGTCAAAATCTGAAACCGCACGAAGTCCGCGAACGATGCAACTCGCTCCGTTCTCTTCCGCATAATGTACTAGCAATCCATCCATCGTCTGAACGACAATACGCTTTGCTAATTCAACATCCTCTAAATTGCTCACCCATTCGCGAACCATGCCAACCCGTTGATCGATATCAAACATCGGTCCCTTCCCCGCATTGATAGCCACTCCAACTATCAAACGGTCAACCAATTTTGCACCACGCAGTATTATATCAAAGTGTCCGTTCGTGGGGGGATCGAACGTTCCGGGATACAAACCCACAACACTAGACATAGGACTAATCTCCTAGCGCTTCGCTTATTCTTTTTCGACAGAGGCTTCGGCTGCACCCGAAGATGCGACCTCTTCCTGCTCGTGCAGTGGTGAAACAGACACAACACGATCACCATCTGCAACATCGAATATTTTCACCCCGCGGGTCGAACGCCGAGCTATTCGGATTTCATCAACTGGGCATCGAATGAGTTGTCCGCCATTAGTAACAAGTACCAGCCCATCTTGATCTGAAATTGGGAAGGCACCAACAACCTCAGCACCTTTATCAAGACTCATCAGCTCGATGCCTTTGCCCCCCCTGCGGGTGACACGATAATCATATGATGAGGTCCGCTTACCAACACCATTAGATGCAAGCGTTAGGATGAATTGCTCTCGTCCCTTAAATTCATCAAATATTTCAGCGGGTAGACCACCATCTTCCGCAGATTCACCCCGGCGCAATGCGGTTGATTGTTTGAGATACGCATCACGTTCATCGGCACCAAATTCGGCACCGTCAATGATCGACAGTGAAATCACTCCATCTTCAGACGCCAAGTCAATACCGCGATTGCCGGTTGAGTTGCGGCCAGCAAACACACGAACTTCTTCAACGGGGAACCTAATGCAACGTGCTCGAGCCGTAGACAGCAGAACGTGATCACCTGGCTCACATAAGGCAACACCTATCAACGCGTCTGATTCACCAAGTTTCATGGCAATTTTACCATTTGCCATGACGTTGGAAAAATCAGAGAGAAGATTGCGACGCACGTTTCCAGATTGCGTCGCAAACATAACGTTCATCTTGCCCCACTCTTCTGAATCCTCAGGAAGAGGGAGCACAGCAGAGATCGTTTCACCATCGTCCAGAGGCAGAAGCTGCACTAATGGACGGCCACGCGAGTTTGGTCCTCCGAGAGGCAGCTTGTATACCTTCAACTTGTAAACAATGCCTTTTGTCGTGAAAAACAACACAGGAGCATGCGTGGAAGCCACAAAAACATCACGAACCACGTCTTCATCACGGGTCGACATACCCGATCTGCCTTTACCACCGCGCTTCTGCTCACGATATTCTGCTAACGCTGAACGTTTGACATAGCCATTCGCGGAAACAGTCACCACCATCTCTTCTCGCTGTATCAGATCCTCGTCGTCCTGATCAGCTCCACCTTCTTCAATCTGTGTGCGACGCGGTGTTCCAAACCTTTCTTTCAAATTGGTGAGCTCACCACGCATAACCTCGAGTAAACGCACTCGATTACCCAGTATTTCTAAATATTCTCGAATGTTAGCCGCAGTTTCATCCAACTCTTCGGTGATTTTTTCACGCTCAAGACCGGTCAACCGATGCAAACGGAGATCAAGAATTGCACGCGCCTGAATTTCAGAGAACCTGTAACCCGCATCGGTCAAGGCTCCACTTTCTTCTGGACCCAAAAGGGCAACTAATGGCGCCACATCAGCCGCTGGCCATGCGCGCGAAAACAGCGCTTCCCGGGCTGCCTGAGGGTCGGGTGCGGCCCGAATTACTGCTATCACCTCGTCAATGTTAGCTACTGCAACGACCAAGCCGAGCAGTACATGACCACGGGCACGGGCTTTGGCGAGTTCGTGTTGAGTTCGTCGCGCGATAACCTGCTCGCGAAATGCTACAAAAGCCTCAAGCACGGATTTGATGGATAGAAGCTCTGGGCGTCCGCCATTAAGAGCTAACATGTTCACGCCAAAGCTCGTTTGAAGAGCGGTATGTCTGAAAAGCTGATTCAGTACGACTTCAGCGTTAGCGTCACGCTTGAGGTCCACCACAATCCGAACCCCATGCCGGTCACTTTCGTCCCGCAGCTCAGAGATACCCTCAACAAGCTTAAGGGAAGAAACTTCTGCAATTCTTTCAACCAGTCGCGACTTGTTGATCTGATACGGAATCTCGTGAACGAGGATAGCATTCCGGCGGAGGTCTATCTCCGTCTTTGCCCGCATAATCACAGACCCGCGGCCAGTGGCGAAGGCCTGCCGGATGCCACCACGGCCCATGATAAGCCCACCAGTTGGAAAGTCTGGGCCTGGCATAATTTCTAGCAGGCCGTCGAGATCTATAGCCGGGTTATCAATGAGCGCCAGAGTTGCATCAATAACCTCACTTAGGTTGTGTGGCGGAATATTAGTCGCCATACCAACGGCAATACCACCAGCGCCATTTACCAGGAGGTGAGGAAATTGAGCCGGTAAAACAGCAGGCTCTTGGTCCGACTCATCGTAATTAGCCTGAAAATCTACAGTATCTTTATCAATATCGGCGAGCAGAGCCTCTGCAGAATTGGCTAACCGAGCCTCAGTATAGCGCATGGCAGCTGGTGGATCGCCGTCCATGGAACCAAAGTTCCCTTGGCCCGATACCAACGGCAGCCGCATAGAAAAATCTTGCGCCATGCGCACCAATGCATCGTATATCGCTGAATCGCCATGGGGATGATATTTACCCATAACGTCACCAACGATGCGTGCGGACTTCCTAAAAGGACGGCTCCAATCATAGCCACCCTCTCTCATTGCATAGAGAATGCGTCGGTGAACCGGCTTGAGTCCGTCGCGGACATCGGGAATTGCTCGAGCTACGATTACGCTCATAGCGTAGTCGAGATAAGAGCGCTGCATCTCCTCTTCTATGGAGACGGCGCGCACCTCGTCTGATCGCGGTGGCGAGGTGTCTGACACGCAAAAACTCCCGAAAAATTGATAAAGTAAGAATAACCTAGAATCACAGTTTTATAGCTAATTTTTGTGCAGAATGGAACCAAAAAGCCTGTTATTTTACGCATTCAAAGACTTGTTTGCTTCATCAGACCGGATCTGTATGGAGCCATAAGTCAGCATCCGCTGCAGCACTTGTAGCCACTAACTACACAACTAAAATTTAATGAACGGAACCTGCAGTTAGCCCCTCTGAATGAGAGTTATTTAACTTAATCAAAATCTATTTTTAGATCAGCGCATGCTCTGCCCAAATTTCCTTAACTCGGACAATGGCCTGATAGTCCGATACTAGAACGGAATATCATCATCCAAGTCCATCGGCGCGGGCCTGCCACCCTCGACTTGACGAGCTCCGCCCATACCGCCAGAGCCTTGTTGGCCCCGCTGATAGTCCCCACCGTAATCCCCACCGGGTTCTCCTGAATCACTTCCATCGCCTCGACCATCCAGCATTGTCAGCTCGCCACGGAAACGACTTAGTACGACCTCTGTGGAATAACGATCTGCGCCAGATTGGTCCTGCCATTTTCTTGTTTGGAGTTGGCCTTCAATGAAAACCTTACTGCCCTTGCGCAAGAAACGCTCCGAAACATCGACAAGATTTTCATTAAAAATCACGACACGGTGCCACTCTGTCTGCTCGCGCCGCTCACCAGATTGACGATCTCTCCACCGCTCAGAAGTAGCCACAGAAAGACGGGCAAACCGACGGCCATCCTGGGTCTGGGTATACTCTGGGTCACGGCCAAGATTTCCAACAAGAATGACTTTATTAACACTGCCGGACATAGGCTTGTCTCCAAACAAGGCAGATCTACATTCTGATCCACCTAAACTCGTTATCTTTTTTAAACGATATCACAATACCCGCATCAACTGGGATTCGGCGACCCGAAGACTTATCAATTTTGTCCACAGCTTCAGTACTCCGAAATCTGTGGTGAGGCTCTATACCCGCGCCTGGAGAGGTAGAAGAATACCGATGATGAAAGCGCCGAACGAAAGAAATAAAAGCTCTGGTGGAACTCTACGGAGCATATCCGTTCGTGGAGCGAGAGAGCATAATCTTAAGAATGTCGACGTTGACCTACCACGAGATCAGTTGATCGTAATCACGGGACTTTCGGGGTCAGGAAAATCCTCGCTCGCGTTTGATACTATCTATGCTGAAGGTCAGAGAAGATACGTAGAAAGCCTCTCTGCATACGCTCGGCAATTCCTTGAAATGATGCAAAAACCAGATGTTGATCTTATTGAAGGTCTCTCCCCTTCCATTTCCATAGAACAGAAAACAACAAGTCGAAACCCAAGGTCTACGGTTGGGACTGTAACTGAAATTTACGACTACATGCGATTGCTTTGGGCTCGCACAGGTATCCCCTACTCTCCGGCAACAGGTCTACCAATAGAAAGTCAAACTGTTAGTCAGATGGCGGACCGGATTATGGCTATGGGCGAGGGTACCCGCCTGTACCTGCTCGCGCCAATCGTTAGGGGAAGAAAAGGTGAATTTAGAAAAGAATTATCTGATCTCGCCCGACGGGGGTTTCAACGCGTCAAGATAGATGGGGCAGTGACCCTAATTGAGGAAGCACCATTCCTTAAAAAGAATTTTAAACATGATATCGATGTTGTGATTGACAGGTTTGTTGTTCGCAAAGAAGCATCAGCACGTCTAGCAGATAGCCTAGAAACTGCGCTTGGTTTGACCGATGGTCTAGCTGCTGTTGAAAATGCCGATGACGGTTCTATCACTATCTTTTCAAGCCGTTTTGCATGCCCGGAAACCGGGTTTACAATCCCAGAAATAGAACCACGGCTTTTCTCCTTTAATAATCCTTTTGGCGCCTGTCCGGTCTGTGATGGGATAGGCACAGAACAGCATTGTGATGCTGAACTGGTAGTTCCCAATCCATTAATGTCGCTGCGTGACGGTGCGATCGCACCATGGGCGACATCAAGCTCGTCTTATTACGAACAAACCCTTGATGGTATCTGCAAACATTACAAAGTGAGTATGAAGACCGCATTCGGCGAGCTGCCCGAAGATGTCCGTGAAGCTATTCTTTTTGGATCAAAAGAAGAAGTTATACCCATCAAATATGATGATGGCCTTCGCAGCTATACCGTTAAAAAACCTTTTGAGGGTGTAGTTAACAATCTGGAACGAAGATGGCGCGAAACAGACAGCTCGTGGGTAAGAGAGGAGCTTTCAAAATTCATGTCTGCGGCGGCGTGCGGAACCTGCCATGGAAAGCGCCTGAAGCCAGAAGCTTTGGCTGTAAAAGTCGATTTTCTTGATATTTCGGAAGTCACAGATTTTTCCGTAACCAGAGCGAGGGATTGGTTTCTTACTCTTCCGAAAGCAATGTCTGCAAAGCAACTCGAAATCGGTGAGAGAATACTTAAGGAGATAAACGAGCGACTAGGCTTTCTAGTGGATGTCGGGCTGGGTTATTTAACATTATCAAGAGGGTCTGGGGGTCTTTCTGGAGGAGAAAGCCAGAGAATTCGCTTGGCATCACAAATTGGATCTGGCTTAACGGGCGTTTTGTATGTTCTAGACGAACCGTCTATCGGACTTCACCAACGCGACAACGCACGCCTTCTTCAGACACTAAATCGTCTGCGAGACCTGGGTAATACAGTAATTGTTGTAGAGCACGATGAGGATGCCATCCGCAGCGCCGACTATGTAGTGGACATGGGTCCATTAGCTGGGGTGCATGGTGGTCAAGTGGTCGCTTGCGGCACTCCTGAAGATGTAATGGCTCACCCTGAAAGTCTTACAGGCCAATACCTAATGGGAACTAGAAAAATCTCTGTTCCTAAAATTCGGCGAATAGGTGATGGTCGCATCCTCACTGTGCGAGGTGCACGCGGCAATAATCTAAAAGGGATTGACGCCTCATTTCCATTAGGGGTGCTAACAGCGGTGACTGGAGTTTCCGGAGGCGGAAAGTCCACTCTGGTTATTGATACTCTTTACAAGGCTTTGGCCCGTCGGGTGATGAATGCTCGCGCCGCTCCAGAGAGCCATGATCGCATCGAAGGAGCTGAATATATTGATAAAGTCATTGATATTGATCAATCACCCATAGGTCGAACGCCACGTTCCAACCCTGCTACTTATACCGGTGCTTTCACACCAATACGTGACTGGTTTGCCGGCCTTCCGGAAGCAAAAGCACGAGGTTACAAGCCAGGTCGTTTTAGCTTTAATGTCAAAGGGGGGCGCTGCGAGGCATGCCAAGGAGACGGTGTAATAAAAATTGAGATGCACTTCTTGCCAGATGTCTATGTTGAATGTGACGTCTGCAAGGGGAAGCGCTACAACCGCGAAACTCTTGAGGTGAAGTATAATGGCCGATCAATCGCGGACATTTTAGACCTTACCGTAGAAGAGGGCGTGAAAGAGTTTTCCGCAGTACCATCAATTCGCGATAAGCTAGTAACTCTGGAACAAGTTGGCTTGGGCTATGTAAAGATTGGGCAGCGCGCAACCACTCTCTCAGGAGGCGAAGCCCAGCGCGTCAAACTTGCAAAAGAATTATCCCGAAGGGCTACTGGTAGGACCCTCTACATCCTAGATGAGCCGACCACCGGGCTTCACTTCGAGGACGTCCGCAAGCTTTTAGAGGTACTTCAGACGCTTGTAGACCAAGGGAACAGCATTATTGTTATTGAGCATAATCTAGAAGTAATCAAAACCGCTGATTGGGTAATTGATCTTGGCCCGGAAGGCGGAGACGGGGGCGGCGAAGTCGTAGCTGCGGGAACGCCAGAAGAGGTCGCCGGCACCCGCGGCAGTCACACCGGAAAATTTCTTGCCCATTTTGTAAACGCGAAGAAATCAAAAAAACAAAATCTAGCTTGAGCTATACCTAATAAAAATACCTCGCTTTCATTAAATGAAAGCGAGGCATATAACTTTATCTTATGTTTTTCTAGAGATTTGCCAGTACATTATCAGCAGTAGATTTTTCGAATTGGCCTGGCTCTTCCACAAATACTTGGCTAATCGTTCCGTTATCAACGATCATGGCACAACGCTGCATGCGAGTACCAAGCCCAAAGCCAGAACCGTCCATCACTAAGCCACAAGCCTTGGCAAAATCTCCGTTACCATCAGCAACCATTTTCACGTTGTCACCAACGTTTTGATCCTTGCCCCAAGCACCCATAACAAAAGCGTCATTAACAGCAACACACGCTATTTCATCAACGCCCTTAGCCTTGATTGCCGCTGCTTTTTCGACGAAACCCGGAAGATGCTTTGCCGAACAAGTCGGTGTGAAAGCACCAGGAACTGCAAACAGAACCACTTTCTTACCAGCAAAGAGAGCTTCACTGGTTAGGTTTTCTGGACCGTTTGCACCCATAGTTTTAAAAGTTACGGATGGAGCTTTATCTCCAGCTTTAATGGCCATACTCGATCTCCAAGTGAGTTAGTTTGACGGTACGGATTTCGAACCGTTCATACTGGAATACTTAATCGCTTCTGCACGGAATAAAAGACCTTATCTGCCACGGGCTTGCATTATTGCCTTCATTACAACATCTGTCGAAAGCAATTCTGGTAAAATAATCCCTTCTTTGGCGCCAGGACCGTATACAATATTGAATGGTATTCCGAACCGATTATGCCTAGCTAAATAATCTGCAATATTGGTATTTGGTCGTGTCCAATCTGCCTTTATTGGCGTCACCTCCTTCGTCAGGATACTGCTAACTGGATCACGGTTTAGAACAGCGGCTTTGTTCCACTTGCAGGTGACGCACCAGTCCGCAGTAACATCAACTAGCAACGTCTCCCCAGCCTGAACGCGCCGCATTAGATCTAACTCGTCAAACTTGACCCAGTTCGCTGTCCCAACTTCCTTAGCCCGAGGGGGCGTTGCCGTTAACCATACAACCGCAAGTGCAGCACTCAGAGTGATTCCAATGGTCCACCAGCGGACTGGCGAATGAAATAATCGAGCAAGACAGATTATTATTATCGAAGCCACTACCGTGGATAGAACGGCCGTAAAACTGGCTTGGCGAAATAAAATCCAAAGCAGCCAAATGCCGGTCAATGCCACCGACAATCCCATCATTATCCTAACGACATGCATCCATCGACCTGGGCGTGGCAATATTTTCACTGCTGCTGGGAATAGCGCAGTGAGCAGATATGGGACACCAAGTCCAACCGCCATCGCCGTAAAAACAGCGATAATTTCAAAGAAGCCCCTGGACAAGGCAAAAGCTATAGCAGTGCCCACGAAGGGAGCAGAGCAAGGCGTCGCAAGTAGAGTCGCCAACACTCCAGTCCAAAAGGCCCCAACAATCCCTGCCGATGGCCTGGCCTCTGAAACGCTGTTTAAAGCCTGAGGAGCAGTAAATTCAAAAAGACCAAAAAGATTGCCTGAGAAAAGGGCCATAATAAGGCTCATTAAAGCCACAAACATCGGCTCTTGGAACTGCATCCCCCACCCAACGGCGACACCAAAATTCTTAAGGGTGATAGCTCCAACTGCCAACACCCAAAAAGTCAGCAAAATGCCTAAAGAAGTTGCCAAGAAGCCCAACCGGACCGAACGACGATCCCTATCAGAATGGTTTAGCGCGCTGGTGAGTTTGATAGCCAAGACCGGAAGGACACAGGGCATAAAATTAAGAACGAACCCACCCAAAAGGGCGATTGCAATAATAAGAAGAAATTGCGAGCCCACCCTCGTGTTAGGAGGAGCTGAAAGAGGTACCTGTTGCTGAAATGTTTGGCCATTTAACGTTAAGGTATAGATCGCTTCATGGCCTGGCAAAATTGCCGCTGATGGTCTTGCTGCTGCTACTGATGTGAGGCGAAAGCGATCGCCTGTTAATTTTTCAACCCTAGGAGCGCCAAAAAAGTATCCCGGCAGTTCATCAATAAAGAGATCCGCTTGAATTACATTTACAGGAGCTTCTCCCTCCACTGTAATTTCAGTCTTATCTGGGTTTGTTGAAAGCCAGACTTTTTTTACGCTAAAACCCGCTCCTGCAGGAGCAGGAGCAAGCCCTCTTGCCTTATCTATCTTAAAAGCATGCGTGGTTGGTTTTGGGGTCCCTGCTGAAATAACAATGCTGTGCTTGGCTAGTTGAGGAACGCATATTTCGTTGCATGTGAGATAGTCCACCTCAAGTTCCAATGTAGCGGGTTTGCTCGAATTTTCGAAAACAACGCTTAATGGCAATACCACACTACCTGCGTAGCCAATCGAATCATATCCGAGTACAGAGAAGCGCTTTGGGGACGGCCAAGTGACTTCCAGCGATTTCACATTATTGGAATTGCCCCAGCTAAAACGTGGGGGATAACCCTGAGGACCAGGAGCTCGCCAATAGGTTTTCCAGCCATCTTTAAGTTCGATCTCAAAACCCATAGGAGCTGCGGCAGATAAACCAGTCGCTGAAACCCCTGAAATCAATCGTGATCTCGATTCTGACGTTGAAACCCACTCAGACTCTGCTGCATGCGCCGCGGTAACGCTAAACAAAACCGTTGCTAGGGCTGCAATAAAATAGAGAAATCTCATCATCAACCCAGGGATATAAACCAAGTTAAAAAGGATACTAGTCCTGCTGGCTCTTTAAAAAAGCAAAAGCTTGCTTCCCCCGTGCCTGTTACCTAATTTTACGGAATGTCATTCGAAAACACCCTTAGCCTTCAGGGGCGCCTTCTCATTGCTTCGCCGGCAATCGGAGATCCGCGCTTCGAACGAACTGTCATTTATATGTGCGCCCATTCCCATGAAGGCGGCGCAATGGGAATTGTGGTTAATAAAACGGTTGATGGAATGGATTTCCGAGAATTATTTGAGCAACTGGAAATCAGCGAAATCTCTATAGATCGCCTACCAATACAATACGGAGGCCCGGTTGAAGAAACACGTGGTTTCGTACTGCACTCTGCGGAATACAAGCCAAATGAAGCATCAACAGTTTCTGGAGATATTTCGTTAAGTGCATCGGTCGATATTCTTAAAGCGATAGCCGCTGGCAATGGCCCCAAAAATCACATCTTTGCCCTCGGTTATTCCGGCTGGGCGCCAGGACAACTCGAAGATGAGATCAAACAAAACGGCTGGTTAGTTGTTGATGCAGACCCAGAGTTAGTTTTTGGCCCCGAACTGGAAGAGAAATGGGATCAGGCGCTTGCCAAAATTGGCATCGACCTTGGCAAACTATCAAGTCAATCTGGCTCGGCCTGAAACGTTTCAAACATTCAATGCTTGGATCAGAATAAGTTTAATTCAACTGAGCTCGCAGACGTTGACGCAATGTATCAATCGGCTGCGGTCCATCCCCACCGTCAGGACGATAGTGCCAAAAAGTCCACCCGTTGCATGCGACAGCTCCCTGAACAGCAGCGCCAACTTGATGAATTGAGCCTCGACAGTCCTTTGCTACAAGCGATCCATCGGCATGCACTCGTGCAGCGTGTCGCCCACTGGGATCGGTTAGGATATCTCCTACCCTGAGCAGCCCTCGCTCAATAACCCAACCAAAAGGTATGCGCGGCTGTGCCCTCTTTGAGGGGGCCTCGGACACTTCATCGTCATTGGCGGGTTGGACCGCGTCGATGCGCCTCGAAGCAATCTTTGCATAGTCCGGATCTCGCTCAATTCCAATCCAATGGCGCTGCAATCGTTTTGCGACCGCTCCAGTCGTACCACTACCAAAGAAAGGATCGAGCACCACGTCGCCAGGTTTGGTGGATGCGAGCAGAACGCGATGTAAAAGAGCCTCAGGCTTTTGGGTTGGGTGTGCTTTTTTACCATCTGGCCCCTTGATACGCTCGCGACCAGTACAGATTGGCAGCGTCCAATCACTGCGCATTTGCAAACCATCATTCAAGGACTTCATACCATCATAATTAAAATAATGACGGCTGGTTTCATCTTTGGCACACCAAATGAGCGTCTCATGAGCATTAGTAAAACGACGACCCTTAAAATTTGGCATTGGGTTCGTTTTATTCCACACGATGTCGTTCAGTACCCAAAATCCCAAGTCCTGTAAGGCAGCACCAACGCGAAAAATGTTGTGGTAGGCACCTATGGTCCAAAGGGTGCCATCAGGAGTCAGTAGCCGCCGCGCCTCAGCCAACCAAGCCCGGGTAAAGGCATCGTAGTCAGCAAAGCTAGCAAACTTATCCCAATCATCGTCCACTGCATCAACAACACTGTCGTTAGGCCGTCGCAGCTCGCCAGAGAGTTGGAGGTTGTATGGGGGATCGGCAAAAATTACATCGACAGACCCTGCCGGCAGTTTCGCCATTTCCTCAATACTGTCACCAACGATGATTTTATCCAGCACCAGACATGCCCCCATTTAGAAGAGCACAAAGTTATCCACAATCTGACTCACGTCAAGAATCTATTGGAGTCAAAAGCTTGGCGACTGGTCTGAAAGTTTTACGGTGATGAATCGTTGGCCCTAATTGCCTCAGGGCTTGGCTGTGCTCCACCACCCCATATCCTGCGTTTCGCTCCCAGCCGTATCCAGGATGTTGAGTTGCGAGCATTGCCATGTACCTATCTCGGGCAACCTTTGCATAAATTGACGCAGCTGCAATAGATGCCGAAATTCCGTCACCTTTCACTACATTTTGGACAGAACATGAAAGATCTAAGGGCTGGTTACCATCGACGAGAGCCAATTCCACAGGTTGTTTGGCTGCAATTTCCAAATTAGCAATTGCACGAACCATTGCGAGTTTGGTTGCCTCTAGAATATTAAACTTATCAATCTCCTCAACACTCGCTTCAGCAAGCGCCACGATTGAGTAAAATTTTATCTCAAGAAAAAGTCTTTCTCTTTTGTTTTTGTTTAATTTTTTAGAATCATCTAGCCGATTCAAAAAATCCTGCGGCGCATTGCGGTCAAAAAGACAAACCGCACAAGCAAAGACGGGGCCCGCCCATGGGCCCCGTCCCACTTCGTCCACACCGACGATCATTCCAGAGACGCCATTCCTACGTGCCGCTTCCTCTAAAGAGAAATCTGGCATGAGCTACCAGGCGCTACTGGGCAGCTTTTGCAGCTCGGGGAGGCCAATCCACCTGACGACGAAGTTCAAGACGCGCAATTTGCTGACGATGCACCTCGTCAGGACCATCCGCAAAGCGAAGTGCACGCATCCGGCTCCACATATAAGAAAGCTTGAATGCCTGACTCATAGCGCCACCACCATGAGCTTGCATTGCATCGTCAATCACCTGCAGAGCCATATTTGGTGCTGCAACCTTAATCATAGCGATCTCTTGCCTTGCGGCCTTATTGCCGACTGTGTCCATCATGTGAGCCGCTTTAAGCGTTAAGAGCCTGCACATCTCAATGTTAATACGCGCGTTGGCAACGCGTTCCATAAAATTGTCTCGCTCGGCCAAAGGCTTACCCCAAGTGACACGCTCGGTACCTCTATGGCACATCATTTCAAGCGCCCGCTCAGCAACGCCGATGATACGCATACAATGATGAATTCGACCTGGACCTAAACGACCTTGGGCAATTTCAAAGCCTCTTCCCTCGCCCAAAAGCATGTTTTCCGCCGGCACGCGCACATTATCAAACAAAACCTGACCATGGCCGTGTGGGGCATCATCAAACCCCATTACAAGGAGCATTTTCTCTACTGTTATGCCAGGTGTATCGCGAGGAACTAATATCATCGACTGTTGGCGATAAGTCGGGGCAGATGGGTCCGTTTTTCCCATTAAAATCAATATCTTACAGCGCGGATCACCAATACCGCTGGTCCACCACTTCCTGCCATTGATAACGTATTCGTCACCATCACGCTCAATTCTACAGGCTATATTGGTTGCATCTGAGGACGCCACGGCTGGCTCTGTCATTGCGAAGGCTGATCTCATTTCGCCATTCAACAGAGGCTCAAGCCACTCCTTTTTTTGAGAAGCCGTACCGTAACGTTCAAGCACCTCCATATTGCCAGTATCAGGAGCCGAACAATTGAAGGCTTCGGGAGCCCAATGAACCTTTCCCATGATTTCGCAGACTGGTGCATATTCCAAATTAGTCAGCCCGGCACCATTTAAGCTCTCTGGTAAAAAATAATTCCAAAGACCCTCATCTTTTGCCTTTTGCTTCACCTCTTCCAGAATTGGGACGACTTTCCACCGATCCCCACCCTCATCCAGTTGGTCATAATATTTCTGCTCGTTTGGATAGACATACCGAACCATAAAATCTTCCACACGAGCACAGACTTCCTTTGTCTGGTCCGAATACTCAAACTCCATTTCAATCCCTCCAGGGCATGACGCATGCTCATAAGCACTTGAACTCTAGCCGGATGCACTACGATGAGCCAAGGGGCGCTAGTCCAAAATAAAAAATGATACAGTGTTTTCGGGGATTAGCTCACCAAAAATGTCGAGTGTACGGCTGACTTCCGTTAACTTTTCACGCTGTCCCTTTTTATCTAAAAAAATTGGGATAAGCTGGCTCAGAACAGTTCTTAACTAAGGTGAATTCGAGCAATGGTTCAGACTTTCGATTACATAATCGTGGGCGCTGGCTCAGCCGGCTGCGTTTTAGCGAACCGACTTTCGGCAGATCCAAAAACATCTGTATTGCTGCTCGAAGCAGGTGGCGCTGATAAAAACTTCTGGATCCACGCTCCTAGCGGGTTCGCCAAACTAATGAATGACCCAAAGTTTAATTGGCTGTTTGAAACAGAGGCGCACCCGGCAACAGGCAATCGAAAAATTCCTATTCCACGCGGAAAAGTTTTAGGTGGGTCATCATCGATAAATGGCCTTCTATATGTGCGTGGCCAGGCTCGTGACTATGATGGATGGTCTCAGCTCGGTAATAGAGGGTGGTCATTTCAGGATATTTTACCTTACTTCAAACGTTCCGAAAATTATTTCGGCGGAGAAGATGATTTCCATGGGGCAGAAGGACCTTTAACAGTTTCCGAACCGGCTGAGGACCACCCACTGGACCGGATATTTTTGGAGGCATGCGACCAGGCCGGGCATACAATAGGCCACGACTATAACGGAGCATCGCAAGAAGGTTTCACTAAAAGTCAGTCAACCACTTACGGAAACAAACGCCGCAGCACAGCCGTTGCCTTTCTAGATCCCGTACGCAATCGGCCAAACCTAAAAATCCAAACGAATGCATTAACCGAAAAAGTGATTTCTGAGGGTAGTCGCGCTGTTGGTGTTAAGTACCAGGTAAACGCAGAACCAATGGAAGCAAGAGCCAGAGTGGAAGTCATCCTCTCTGCAGGAGCTGTCCAGTCGCCTCAACTTCTTGAGCTTTCCGGCATAGGGGATCCAGCAATTCTAAAAGACGCAGGAATAGAAGTCCTGCATGCGCTTCCTGGTGTTGGCGCGAACTACCAAGATCACTTCGCATGCCGTGTTAATTGGCGCGTAAAGAATATTCGCACTTTCAATGAGCGAGCACATGGAGCCCGGAAACTCTGGGAGGGCTTCCGCTACCTCACCGCGAGACAAGGCCTCCTAGCCAATACTGCAGCAAACGTCATGGGGTTTGCCAAAACACGACCAGAGCTCGAGACGCCAGATGTTCAATTCTTCATGACTCCGGCCAGTTTTAAAAATGCAGGAGATCGGGTGCTTGACGCTGAGCCAGGTATGACCGTGGGACCATGCCAACTGCGACCAGAAAGTAGAGGAACTATCCACATTAAATCAGCAGACCCACATAGTTCGCCTTCTATACGACCAAATTTCCTGACCGTAAAAAACGATGGCGATACTTTTGTTGCAGCAATTGGAATGATCAGAAAAATTGCCGAACAACCCGCCCTTCAGCCTTATCTTTCTTTTGAAATGAATCCTGGACCAGACTGTCGATCCGATGATGAAGTTCTGGACTACGTACGCATAACTGGCCAGACCGTCTATCACCCGGTTGGTACCGCAAAAATGGGGCCAGATGGTGATCAAATGGCCGTAGTTGACGACAGGCTACGCGTTAAAGGTATTACGGGACTTCGAGTTGTTGATGCTTCAATAATGCCCCAACTTGTCTCAGGAAATACCAATGCACCGGTCATTATGATTGCGGAAAAAGCGGCGGATATGATTGCCGAGGATTCGAAAGCAAGTGCCTAGCGGGTGCCTAAAAACCCTAAAGATTATAACATTTTTACCAACACGATTATGTTTTTAAGAAAGCCTCTATGTCTGAGGGAGTTTCCACATTTAACGCTGCCATATCGCGGTTGATCCGTTTGACCATGCCAGAAAGAACTTTACCGCAGCCTACCTCTACTAATTCCTCTATACCCATATCGCCCATTGATATCACACATTCACGCCACCTCACTGTTGCCGTCACCTGCTGAACCAGAAGATTCTTAATCTCATGCGGGTCCGCAACAGGGGCAGCTGTAACATTAGAAACTAGAGGAACTACAGGAGGCGACATTGGAATATTATCAAGTGCTTCAGCCATAACATCTGCTACTTTGGTCAGCAGCGAACAGTGGAATGGCGCAGAGACCGGGAGCATTATTGCCCGCTTGGCCCCCTTAGCCTTAGCAGCTTCTACAGCACGCTCCACGGCTGCTTTGGCGCCAGACACAACTACTTGGCCCGGGGCATTATCGTTGGCTACGTCGCACACTTCACCCTGCCCCCCCTCCTCAGCTGCCTCCTTTGCAGCATCAAGATCGAGACCAAGAAGTGCGGCCATTGCCCCTTCTCCGGGTGGCACAGCTGTTTGCATCGCCTGTCCACGCAATTTCAATAGCCTAGCTGCATCGGCAAGCCCTAAAGCACCAGCTGCTGCTAATGCTGAGTATTCGCCAAGGGAGTGACCAGCAATGAGTTTTGCTGACAAACCAAGATCAAAGCCCGCCTCGGCTTCGAGGACACGAATTATAGCAACACTATTGGCCATCAGTGCGGGCTGAGTATTTTCTGTAAGAGTTAGATCCTCCATCGGCCCGTCAAACATTAGAGCGGACAGCTTTTGTGACAATGCATCATCAACTTCTTGAAAAACTTCTCTAGCGGCTGGGAAAGCCTCGGCTAGTTCCTTACCCATTCCGACAGTCTGCGATCCCTGCCCAGGAAAAACAAAAGCTCGAACCATTTTTTATCTCTTCGAAAGAATCTTGGTTAGATAGACAACGCCGTCTCTTTTATCAGCTGTCAAGCGAAGAAACGGTCCTAAAATTCCAAACCCTCAACAGAGAAAGCTGAGCCGATAGCAAATCCTGCAGCTAAGCAGTCACATAGGTTGACGTACAAAAGTCAAAGACCTCGCACCATGAGTTCCGCTATTCTGCGTCCATAGACGGATGGATCTTCCAACGGCTCACCGGCGGCAATACGAGCTTGGTCCAAGAGAACTCTCGCATAAATCTCTACCTCCTCACTAAAAGACTTCTGTGCCAGCTTCCCTGACAGTCCTTGAATGAGTGGGTGCCTTGCATTGAGTTCTAGAATGCGAGCCGACCTCGGCACCGTCTCACCATGCTGCTGAAGCATTCTAGAGAGATGCAAATCAAGATCGCCATCGTCAGCAACAATGCAAACAGGACTATCCGTTAACCTCTTGCTAACTCTGACATCCTTGACCGCTTCGCCAAGCACCTCTCTAAATCGTGACAATAATGGGTCTATGTCGCTGGCCGCTGTTTCTTCTTCTGCCTCAGTCTTCTGAATTTTATCGAGATCTTCTCCGCCCTGAGTTACAGAGCGTATTGGCTTATCGCTAAATATACCGACCGCTGCTGGCCAGAAGTCATCAACTGGATCTGTTAACAGCAGAACTTCGATACCCCTTGCCTTGAAGCCTTCTAACTGCGAACTGCCTGCCAAGTTCCGACCCGCTTCACCAGTTATAAAATATATCGCCTCCTGACCATCCTTCATGCGCGATATATAATCCTCCAGGCTGACTAATCCGTCGCTTTCTGTTGATTGAAAACGACACAATTTCAAAAGCGCCTCTCTGTTATTTATATCCTCGTAAACTCCTTCCTTAAGGACTGGACCGAAGTTATTCCAAAAACCCTGATAACCTTCAGGGTCTGCTTTAGCACCTTCTTCTATTTCTCGAAGGACACGTCGAACCACGCCTGTCCGTATTTGTCGAAGAACAGCATTCCGCTGTAACATTTCACGGCTGACATTAAGAGGCAGATCTTCGGAATCAATCACTCCGACCAGAAAGCGGAGGTATCCTGGTAGAAGTTCTTCAGCCTCATCCGTTATGAAAACGCGTCGTACGTACAGTTTTACCCGGCTCTTCCTCTCTGGATTGAAAAGATTAAAGGGCTTCGAAGAGGGCAAATAAAGTAATCCTGAATATTCCAGCGATCCCTCAGCTCTCCAATGTATAGTTCGCCATGGCCCTTCACCCATGCCACCCACGTGAGAGTAGAATTCTCTGTGCGCTTCATCTGTCGCTTCAGTTTTTGAAAGTGTCCAAATTGCGCGGCCAGCGTTCGCTTGTTCGCCATCTCCGTTCAGATCTTCCGAGAGCAGAACTGGGATCGGAATATGGTCAGAATAGGATCTGATAATGTGCCGCAGCCGAAAAGCCTCAAGAAACTCGCCCTCTTCTTCTTTCAGAGTAAGGATGATGTCGGTTCCACGTGAGGCCTTTTCTGATTGCTCAACCGTATAAGCCCCTTCGCCATCAGATTTCCAAAGCCATGCCTGGCTATCTCCAGCCTTCCGTGTAAGCGCTTCCACGGTATCAGCCACCATGAAGGTTGAGTAAAATCCAATCCCAAACTGACCAATAATGTGAGCACTTGCTTTATCCGACGCACTTGTAGCTTCAAGTGTCGCTAAAAAATCAGAGGCGCCAGACTTGGCAATCGATCCGAGATATTTAACAAGATCATCTCGATCCATTCCAATGCCATTGTCAGAAATGATTAGGCGACGATTTTCCTTATCAATGCTAATGCGGATTTCAAAATTCGAATTACCATCAACCAATGCGGGGTTAGCAATCGCAGCATAACGTAGTCGGTCGCATGCATCAGACGCATTGGAAATTAGTTCTCTAAGAAAAATTTCTTTCTCTGAATATACGGAGTGCGCCATCAATCTTAGGAGACGACCAACCTCAGCTTGAAATTCCATGGTTTCCGCTGCACCGCTCATCCTAGGTGTCCTTTAAATGTAAATTTAGTCAATCTTTTAGGAATATTGGTACACAGATCGCTGCTCGCAACCCTCGCCAAACTATGAACCACAAGCTAGTTTTATCAATGAATTGTGTTTGTCGCTGTAATCGAGAGACACAATAAAAATAAATTGATGTTAAGTCCCGAATGAAAGAGGCGAGCGGAAACTCTTGTTTTTCGAGGAACAGAAAGCCACCAGCCCCCCTCTAGGGCGCGCCGCACCACCCGGCGGAAAGATAGTGGCGCTTTTGGGACCGACTAATACTGGAAAAACTCATTTTGCCATGGAAAGGCTGCTTGCCCATCCGTCGGGGATGATTGGCTTTCCTCTGCGCTTACTTGCGCGAGAAAATTATGATCGAGCAGTCTCTATTAAGGGCAAAGGCGCTATCGCCTTAATTACAGGCGAAGAAAAGATCACACCCCCTTTTGCCAAGTATTACATCTGCACCGTAGAAGCGATGCCTCTAGAATTAGAGGTGGACTTCCTGGCTGTAGACGAAATTCAAATGGCATCGGATCCGGAGCGCGGCCATATCTTCACTGAACGTCTCCTTTATGCCCGCGGAAAGGTAGAAACCTTTTTTATGGGCGCCGAAACAGCCAAGTCCCTGGTTCATTCACTCGTACCAAGGGTTGAGATACTGAGTCGCCCCAGGCTTTCCAAGCTTAGTTACCAAGGATATCGAAAGATTTCTCGATTGCCTCGACGCTCGGCAGTCGTCGCATTTTCAGTAAATGAGGTATACCGGCTGGCTGAAATGACACGCAGACAGCGTGGCGGTGCTGCCGTCGTTATGGGGGCGTTAAGCCCAAGAGCTCGAAATGCCCAAGTAGCTCTCTACCAAGAAGGAGAGGTCGACTATCTGATCGCCACGGATGCGATTGGTATGGGCCTGAACATGGATGTAAATCATGTCGCATTCGCCGGCCTCTCAAAGTTCGATGGCAATCGGCCTAGACGCCTGGCCGCCTCCGAAATCGGACAAATTGCAGGACGAGCCGGTCGCAATATGCGAGATGGCGGATTTGGTCCAACTGGAGAAATTCTAGAAATTGATCAAGATATAATTGAGCGAGTAGAAGAACACCGCTTTCAAAATCTCAAGCGGTTCTTCTGGCGAAATCCAGATCTAGATTTCCAAACTATTAAGCAACTGAAGCAAAGTTTAGAACTTCCCCCACCCTCACCTCTACTTGCCCGTGGCAGAGAAGGAGATGATGCGGCAGCCCTCACCGTGTTGATGCGGGATGAGGAAGTGTTGGCAAAAGCAACTAGCAAGTCAGCAGTCAGCCTTTTATGGGATGTTTGCCAAATTCCAGATTTTCGCAAAACGCTAACTGACAGCCACACTCGTTTACTGAGTGAAATTTACCTAAGGCTACTCTCACATCAGCGTCTTGATGCAACTTGGATTGCCCGACACATAGATCGATTAGATAAACCTGATGGTGACATCGACCTACTGATGGCTCGCATTTCAGGAATTCGAGTGTGGACGTATATCAGCCATAGAGTGGGATGGCTTGACGACCCAATACATTGGCAGGAGCGGAGCCGAGCCATCGAAGATCGACTATCAGATGCACTCCATGATCGACTTACGCAACGTTTTGTCGACCGCAGGTCTGCTTCTATCGTTAGAAAACTTGCTGACGGCTCGGAATTACTGGGCGGAGTTGACGCTGAGGGTTGCGTAATTGTTGAGGGAAAACCGGTTGGGAGACTGAACGGCTTTCAACTGAGCCTCGACGAAAATGAAGGTTTCATGGAGGATCGTCGCACACTAAGAAGCGCCGCGTTGCGAATTGTACAATCAGCCGCTTCAGAACTCGCCTCACGCTGCGTAGAAGCCCAGGATGAACAGTTCACTCTCGATGATAAAGCTCGCATCCATTGGGCAGGGGGACCTGTAGCCAAGCTCAAACCTGGCAAAGTGCAGACACGTCCGGAAATTGAGCTTTTCAGCGCTGATGCCCTGAATCATCAAGCCCGAAGAGATGTTGAATTGCGCATCAAAGCTTGGCTGGACGCATGGTGCTCTATAACGCTTGCGCCGCTTATCCGCCTAAAAACTGAAAACCTCTCCCCTGCAGGTCGCGGCCTTGCCTTTCAACTTGAAGAACAATTTGGATGGCTTGATCGCAGGCAAGCAGGGATCCAAATCAAAGCATTGACCAGAAGTGACCGACAGGTTCTAAAAACAGCAGGCTTTCGTATCGGGCACCTAGCCATATGGTCTCCACCTCTAATGCTAGGTAGGGCTGCAAAAACCCGTCAGTTGTTAGCGCGTCTCCATGGCAAAGAAATCACCCGCCCACCTAAGCGTTCTTTTCTCATAAAAAGTCCTAAGGCACAGGCTGAAACTGAGGCGTTGGCTCTCGCAGGGTTCGTGATCCTAGGGCAGCAAGCACTTAGAATTGACAAAGCCGAGAGGTTGGCTTCCCTTGCATTTAGCCTCGCCCACAAAGGCCAAGAAATCATTCCGTCTAAACTGGCAATAAAAGTAGGACTAGATGAATTGACTCTCCCTGAACTTTTGATTGGCCTAGGTCTTAGGCAGACTACAAATGAAAAAGGGATTCAGTCTTTCAAACTTCGAACATTCACAAAAAAATCAAAACCTAAACATTCTGCTAGTTTTAAGAAGGATACAAAGCCAATAAATCCTGACTCGCCTTTTGCAAGCCTCCGAGAGGCTACCCTTGGCTGAGGAGGATGCCCAGCGCCTTGATTCATGGCTTTGGAGAGCTCGGTTTTTTAAAACCCGAGGGATTGCGACAGCCATAGTTACAAAAGGACGAGTGCGCCTGAACAGTGATCGAGTCCAAAAGCCAAGTCGCCAAATCCGCGTGGGTGATGTCCTTACATTTCCGCAAGGATCCGCGATCAGGGTAATCCGCGTTCTTGGTCTTGCAGAGAGACGTGGACCTGCCAAAGAAGCTGCCTATTTGTACGAAGACATAACTTAGATTTTTATCTGGCAATCAATAAGGATTACCTATGGCCATAAAACTTGCTGTCCTGCCTGTTACTCCTCTCCAGCAAAACTGTTCCATCTTGTGGTGCGAAGAGACAATGAAAGCTGCCATCATCGATCCGGGTGGCGATGCTCATCTTATAGAACAGTCGGTGGAACAAGTGGGCGTAACAGTAGAAAAAGTTCTTTTGACACATGGACATATAGACCATGCCGCTGCCGCAACAGAAATTTCTGAGCGATATGATGTCAAAATCGAAGGCCCAGGCAAAGCCGACGAAAGTTTCCTTCAAAACCTCCCTGAACAAGGAAAAAAATGGGGAATTCCAGCCAGACCTGCCAATCCTAGCCGTTGGCTTTCTAACGGCGATAAAGTTTTTATAGGTGAGCTAGAATTAGAGGTGAGACATTGCCCTGGTCATACGCCAGGTCATGTTGTGTTTTTATACCATCCACAAAGAATAGCGATCGTCGGCGATGTAATTTTTCAGGGTTCAATAGGCAGAACGGATCTGCCACTTGGCAATCATGACCAGCTCCTCACATCGATCCGTGATCAGATCCTTACACTAGAGGATGATTGGGGCTTTCTGCCAGGGCATGGTCCTACATCGACAGTGGGTCAGGAACGTCGAACCAATCCTTTTCTTCAGGGACTGTAAAGGTGCAATAGTTGAGTGAATTGAAACACACACTATGCCCTTTATTATTTTCAGATAGAGCAAGTTTTTAGTTTTACGCTGCTATAGCCAAAAACCCAGAGAAAGCGACCAAAAAAATTGTCAGACGGCGATAGAAATAGGCTGGGGCCAGGTTAAACAGTTTTTTACCCAGGAGAATTCCAGCGGCGTACACAGGTATAAAGGATGCGGCAATCGCCCATGAAGTCCCTCCTGCGAGCTGCCCATAAACCTCGAATATAGCCAATAAGGTAACCTGACTGACAACTACGATTGAAATATAAAGGGCTAAAGTAGCACGTGTTCGGATGGCGTCTTCATCTCGGGCTAACATATAAAGAACCATTGGTGGGCCGATTAAACTTGTAGCGCCTCCAACTAAACCACCAATTGCCCCAACGGCGATCGAACCGGATAATCCACCTCCACGCCAGCGCACTCCAGCTGCGATGGAAGCAATAAAAAAAAGGATTAGAACTCCTGCAATACGCCGCAGCAATTCAGCATCTATTACCTGGAGGATATATGTTCCTAATGGCAGCAAAGTAGCCGCCGATATTGCCGCTGCTAATGCCCGCTTACGGTCGGCTATGGCCCACACACCTCTCAACAAGGTAAGAGCCGCACAAGCGTCACAGACAGCGACGGTCACGACGGCACCAGTCAAGCCATAGATAATTGAGAGCGGCCCTATCATTACAAGCCCGGCCCCGAAACCAGAAAAACCTCGAACCGTGCCAGCTACTAGGACAGCAAACCCCGCTAAAACGAAGTCATCAGAAAAAAGTAGATCAGGCCAAACCAAGCTTTTCGGCCAAACCAATACGCTGCAGCTTGCCAGTCGCCCCCTTCGGGATTTCATCAAGGATCACGACTTTTCGAGGAATTTTGAAATCTGCAAGGCGCGATTGCAAAAATTCCCGGATTTCAGCCTCAGTAGCTTCATGCCCCTCGCGAAGAACAATCGCTGCGGCTACCTCCTCGCCTAAGGACTTATGTGGCATTGCGAATGTCACACATTGCGCAACAGACGGATGGTCCATAATGACTTCGTCCACCTCCAACGGGCTTACTTTTTCCCCACCACGATTGATGATCTCCTTCAGGCGGCCAGTAAGGCGGAGGTAACCTTCGTCATCAATCATCCCCTGGTCACCAGTTCGAAACCAGCCATTTATAAAGGCAGTGGCGTTAGCTTCGGGATTATTTTCATATCCTTTAGTGACGTTAGGGCCCCGGATTACAACTTCACCAATTTCCCCGCTGGGCAGAAGCACTCCGGCATCGTCCATAATAGCAACCTCGGGTCCGGCAGCGATCCCTACGGAGCCTGGTTTGCGGGTTGCTGGCGGCAGTGGATTGGAGGCCATCTGATGTGCAGCCTCTGTCATTCCATAGCTCTCAATAACTGGAGCGCCAAAGGTTTCCTCTAGCGCATTCATTACCTGAGGCGGCAGACTTGATGAGGAAGATCGGATCAGCCGCAGCCGCAGTTTTTCAACGATGGCGTGATTCCGTGGAGCTCTTGCAAGAATTGCCTGATGCATCGTTGGCACGGCTGTATACCAGCTGGGATCAACCTCTTCTAACCAGCCGAAAGCTTTCAGCGCGTTGAATCCAGGTGCACATGAGACCGAGGCTCCGGCGGCAAGAGAAGATAAAACCGCTGCAATCAAACCATGGATATGGAACAGAGGCATTATGTTGAGACAACGGTCTTGCGGAGAGAGATTTAGAGTACTTCCAATATGACGGGCAGATGCCGTGAGGTTTTCATGGCTAAGTGGCACTATCTTTGGACGAGATGTCGTACCAGACGTGTGCAAAACAAGAGCTGTATCTGCAGGAGCCGCAAAGCCAGTTGTTGCAGCCCTCTCCCCGCTTCGAGCAGCTTCGGAAAATAGCCTAAATGTTCCAATTGAGTCCCCAGGATTTGGTGCCAGACGCAACACTGGTATCCCTAATGACTGTGCGACTCCAACGACTGGCCCTTGCTCCTCTTCAGCAAGGATAATTGCCTTAGCCTTCAGATCCGAAAGATAAAATTCAAACTCTTGCTGCCCATAGGCTGGATTGAGCGGTGCAGTCGTTGCAGAGCAAGCAATTGAAACAAAAGCAGTCGCCATTTCTGGCCCATTCGGAAGGACGATCGCCACCCTATCGTTACGACCTATACCGAATGTATTGAGATCAGTATGAACGTTATTGATTAGCGCCTTAAGGCCCTGAAAGTTCAGCGGAACGCGGCCTTCAGCCTCACTTGGCGGCATAGAAACGGCAATAGCCTCGTTATTCTGTGCCTCGATCAAATCAAAAATCGTTTGGGTCATCACCCCACTCCAAAGCGCAAAAGTAACTAGGTTCAAAACACCATCCTACCATCTAAGGCAGAAAAACCATTCACAGATTTGTTCTTAGGTTTAAACCTACCCGCAAGCTAGGATTTGAACAGAAAATTTTTTCTATTCCTATCAGATAATTAACAACGAATTAGATTAGAAAAATCGGTCTCTCTACGTCTCTCAATACTTAAGAAATCCCGGGACCTAAGAACCAATTGCCATAATCGCTATTTTTAGCAAAAAAAATTAAGAGGATTTTGGATATCACAAATAACCAGCTTTAAGCAGATCCTTCATGTGAATGATGGCTACCAAGGACTTATCCTCAACCACAAGCAGATTAGAAATCCGTTTTTCTGTCATAATACCTATAGCATCAGCCATCCGCATATCTGGAGTAGCCGTAGCTGGACTTCTACTCATAATGTCAGCTGCTGTTTTTTCGAAGAAACCAGTGTCGAAAGCACGACGAAGGTCACCATCAGTAATACAGCCTAGTAGTTCGTCATTTTTTCCAACCACACCCACACAGCCCATTCCACCATCGGCAATAGCTGAGACTACGTCACCAGCACTCATCGATAGATTGACAATAGGCGGTGGTGGTTGATCAACCATCCAATCTGAAACGAGTTGCAGTTGTAGGCCTAGCTTCCCTCCTGGGTGAACCATACCAAAGTCTTCAGGCGTGAAACCCCGCCTTTCCATTGCTGCAATTGCAAGAGCGTCGCCCAGGGCAAGAGTTGCTGTTGTTGAAGTGGTCGGCGCAAGCCCGTTTGGGCACGCTTCCTCAACGTCTGGCAACTCCAGTAGGATGGTAGAGATCGTGCCTAGAAAACTATTGTGGCGCTTGGTAATGCCAACCACAGGCATTTTGACTCGACGAGCGTAGGTGAGAATATCCCGCATCTCGCGAGTATCCCCAGAATTAGAAATGGCTAATAAGACGCCGGCCCCGTTCAGCATCCCAAGGTCACCATGACTGGCCTCAGTCGGATGAACAAAGAAGGCAGGGGTTCCAGTTGAAGCAAAAGTGGCAGCAATTTTCGAGCCGATGTGTCCAGATTTTCCAACGCCCGTCACAACACAATGGCTTTTATTTTTAACAATAATATCAACTGCCAAGGCAAAGCTTTTGCCTAACCCAGCGCTTAAAGCGTCAAGGCCACGGATCTCAGTTGCAATCAAGTTGCGCGCCACCTCAATGGCAGAACGGGAATTATTTTCTAACGAGATCGACATTGACGCTTCCGGTAGCAGATTTAAAAGCCTGCCCGCAAGCAGTTTATGATGAACCAGTCTCTTTCCAAAAGCTTACATCACCAAACAAAAAGATAGAAATTTCAGCTGCCAACACGCCATTGTTTAGCTCATAGTTTCATATTTCGATTTCATTTATATGACTAAAGCTACCTTGCGGTTTTGATATTAATCAGACGAAATGCGAATTGTTTATAGATTCAATCTTGATACTGATAACGATCATCCTCACTTGCCGGATGACCAACTACGGCACCCTTTAATGAGATTTCAGCCATGTCTAGCTTGTTTAAGACTTTTGTTTTTCTCGCGGTTTTAACTGCACTATTCGGAAGTATTGGCCTTTTAATAGGCGGCACTGAGGGAATGTTGATTGCTCTCATCCTCGCGGCAGCAATGAATGTTTTTGCTTATTGGAATTCAGACAAACTAGCCCTTAGGGTTTATTCAGCGAGGCAAATTGATCAATTAACAGCACCCAACCTTTTCAGCATTGTCGAAAATTTGTCATCAAGAGCTGGTTTGCCAATGCCCCGTGTTTACATTATCGACAATCCGCAGCCTAACGCCTTCGCGACAGGCCGAGATCCGAATAATGCAGCCGTTGCCGCAACAACGGGTTTACTAAAAAATTTATCTCATGAAGAAGTTGCGGGCGTTATGGCGCATGAACTAGCACACATTAAAAACCGTGACACGCTCATCATGACAATCACGGCTAGCATTGCGGGGGCGATTTCAATAATTGCGAATTTTGCGATCTTTTTTGGGGGCAATCGGAACAATCCTCTAGGCCTTATCGGTTCTTTGCTAATGATGATTCTCGCACCAATGGCAGCTGCAGTTGTTCAAATGGCAATAAGCCGTACACGCGAGTATGAAGCAGACTTGATGGGAGCCAAAATCTGCGGCAACCCGCTGTGGCTTTCTTCGGCGCTCGCAAAACTCGACCGAAGCGCGTCAACGGTTGACAATCAACCTGCTGAAGCAAACCCTCAAACAGCACATATGTTCATTGTGAACCCACTTCACAGTCGAGCCATCGATGGGCTCTTCTCAACCCACCCGGCGATGGAAGAGCGTATTGCGAGGCTTGAAGCACTAGCAGTGGAAATGGGAATAGCCAGCCGTCGAGTAAACCCATGGGCATAGATAATCCTCGGCGTGTTGCACTCCAAACCCTGGACGCATGCTTGGGTCGAAAGTTTCCTCTAGATAGAGCATTCGATGAGGCAGCAACAAACCTTGAGGGCCGAGACAGGGCTTTTGTCAGGGCATTAGTTGCAACCACTCTGCGTCGCCTAGGTCAAATCGACAGTGTTTTTGAAAAACATCTAAAACGACCGATTCCAAAAAAGGCGCTCACTGCAAGGAACATCCTTCGACTGGGAGTGGCGCAACTTTTATTTCTAAAAACGCCAGCACATGCTGCGGTAGGTGAGACAACTGCCTTAGCAACCAGTAGAGCAACAGCTAACTACAAGGGATTAATCAACGCTGTCTTGCGAAGGGTCGCTGAGGCTGGCGCATCATCGCTGCAGGACCAAGATGCCGCCCGGCTTAATACACCTGGCTGGCTATGGGAGAGCTGGGTTAAATCATACGGACGCAATTTGGCATACGAGATTGCTAGTGCTCACATGACAGAAGCCCCTCTTGATTTAACAATATTTGCCAAAACATCTAAAAAATGGGCAGAAATTCTCGAAGGCGAGCTTCTACCAACAGGAACCGTGCGTCGTTCAAATGGTGGCAGGATCGAGTCAATGGTCGGTTATCATGATGGGGAATGGGCACCCCAAGATGCAGCGGCGGCACTCCCTGCTCTTTTGTTCGGTGAAGTAACAGGAAAGCAGATTTTAGATCTTTGTGCAGCACCTGGAGGCAAAACAGCCCAACTTGCTGCAGCTGGCGCTTATGTGACTGCTGTTGATGCAAATGAGCGACGCCTAAATCGGCTAAAGGCCAATCTTCAACGTTTGGAATTAACAGCTAAAACAGTTGTAGCTGACGTATTGGATTGGAGACCAAAGACACCGGTGCAAGGTGTGCTCTTGGATGTACCATGCTCTTCTACAGGTACTATTCGCCGCCACCCTGATCTCCCCTGGATCAAATCGACCTCTGAGGTCAAAGCTCTTCTGCCAATCCAGGCGCAAATGCTGCAAGCGGCAAGTGAGATGCTCGAACCAGGAGGCCTTCTGATCTATGCATGCTGTTCCCTTCAGCCGGAGGAAGGCGAACGCCAAGTTCAGCAATTTTTAAAAAATCATCACGAATTCTCACGGCAGACAATTACTGCCTCAGATCTACCCGGTATTCCCGAGGCCATAACAAGTGCCGGTGATCTCCGCACTCACCCAGCCATGTGGGGCAATAAAGGAGGGATAGATGGGTTCTTTGCTGCAAGGCTGCGCAAAAACACCTGACGACGTTTCAGTTTTCAGAAAGAAATAAGCCCATATCGACATTTCTTGCCTCGATAACAACCTATGAAATGAGCTATCCGAGCGTCTTCTGCACGTCAGATAATGCTTTATGAATACGGATCTTCCTTTTAGGGCATGCCAACCTGCTCTGGCAGTTAATCAACGGGGCGCGACGGCGGCGAGGACCTCATCGAGGTGTGCACCCTCGACATAGCGCTCAAGGCCCTCGAAGATGGGATGTAACGGGTTGTTAGGGCAAGGTTGCGCCGCGCCGATAACGGTTGCGACCGGAATAACGCCGGCCCAACTCGGGTTATCCATGTCCTCGGGCTCGTCGAGATTCCCCGCCGCACGGATCTTGGCCGAAGCTTCTTCTATCTCCATGCCAATCACCTTGGTCGCCTTGATGTCCAGTGCTGAGAAGGGCCGCAGCCCGGCGTCCCTACCCGGATAGAAGCGCTCAATCATTGCGTGGAGCGCGCTGACCTTCTCATCGCTCTCGATCAGATGCGCCTGGCCAAAGCACATTACCGACCGGTAATTGGCCGAGTGGTTGAACCCCGTGCGAGCCATCACCAGCCCGTCAAGATGCGCCATAGTCAGGCAGACAGGCACGCCGCCCTGGTGTAAGCGCAGCATTCGGCTGGCAGAGGAACCATGCCAGTAAAGCCGCGTGCCCTCTCGCCAATACAGGGTCGGTGTAGCGTAGGGCTGTCCATCGATGACGTAAGCAACATGGCACAGAATACCAGAATCGAGGATTGCGTGCACACTGGCATGGTCGTAGTGGCCCCTATCATGCCGTCGCTTGAGGCGATTACGGGAAGTGACGGGATATCTGGGCGCGGCGACTTCTGTCATGTGCAATCTGTTCCTGTGGCTGCTTGGATGTCGATTAAGGTTGGAAGCAAAAAATACTGATCAAGAGACATTAACACCCACTTCTATATAAATCCGACAGCATGGCCACCATCAAGGCCAAGGACTTGACCTGTTATATAAGCAGACGCATCCGAAGCTAAAAAAACAATAGGACCATCTAGATCTTCTTCTTGCCCTAAACGCCCCATAGGAACCCTGCTTATCAGCGCCTTACCAGGCGGAGTTTCCCAGTAACTTCGGTTCATATCTGTTTCAATATAGCCAGGTGCCAGGGCATTCACACGAACTCCATATTTAGCCAACTCTGCAGCCATTTCTCGCGTAACATGATCAAGCCCTGCTTTTGCAGCATTGTAAGCGATAATTCCTGGATTGGTCCGCTGGCCTAAGATTGAAGAAATATTAACAATAGATCCCCCTAACCCATGAGCAACCATAGCTTTCGCAGCCGTCTGAGCCACAACCCACGCCCCTGTAAGGTTTACATCGATCACCGGATTCCATTCAGCTTCTGATACATCCAGGAGACGCTTGGTTATCGCAATTCCAGAATTGTTAACCACAGCACGGATTGGTCCAAACGCCGCTTCTGCAGCTTCATACGCCTTCTCAATGCTGGATCGATCGGTGACATCCATCACAACCGGCAGCGCTCTAGTGCCTAGAGAGGTTATCTCTGCAGCAACCTCATCCAATCGCTTGCCATCCCGCGCAGCTAGCACAACGTCTGCGCCCGCATTCGCTAGCGCCAGCGCAAAACGGCGACCTAGACCACGACTTGCACCAGTCACCATAGCTACACGATTATCCAGCCTAAACAGAGTTTTAGTCATTCAGCCTCCAGGGGAGCAATCAGCGGCACTCCAGGAACCTGAATGCCATTCGGTCTTCCGTCTTCGGTAACACCTTCGTAGGCATTAGTCATCCAGCTTGGTAGTGATGGGCCATCTGCGCATGCTAACCAAAGGCGCAATAGGTGACGGCGTTTTTCTGGCAAATCAAAGTCCTCAAAAGCGGTTCGGCTATGCCAGGTGAAGTGATTACATACGAACTGCATGTCACCTGGCTGGAAGTCCATCTTCAGGTTAATGCCATCTTCGTTAGCAATCCTGTCAACAATATCTAGGGCACTAGACTGGTGATCGGTGAGAGGGGGAGCTCCCGGAAGTAACTGCCCCTTTCGAATGGCGCTTCGAACGTAGTGAGAAATTACACGCCCATCATGCGGCATGAAGACAGGTACCTCCGCCCAAGAGTTTTTCCCTTCTGGAATTTCACCCCAGCGAGTTCGATAGAAAGGCTTTACCAATTCTGTCATTGCTTCGGGGTGACGCTTGAGAACTTCGTTAAAAACCGTTGTGGAACTGACTATTGAGGAAAGCCCTCCGGCTTTTGCAGGCTGCCAACACATAAGCCCAACTAGATCACTTGAGTCAGTATGATATGGTAATGCTGCTGACGTCTGGTATCCACGTGCCAATGGATCCCTATAATCCAGGCCAAGATTCTTAACATGCCCAAGCACGTGGCCTTTGCCATTCTGGGAACAAGGGCGGCCAATATATAAACCAATACCCCAAAATGCTGTTGCAGCTTCTCTAAGAGACAATCCGTCTAAGGGAAAACCTCGAAAAAGATAGAAACCCGGACCTTCCAACAAATATTGTCGCATATACAAAATTCGCTTTGAAACAGTCGGTAAAGGGAAGTCTGCCTTGGTAAGCTGCAAAAAATCTAACCCACTGCGGCAAACTTTATCGACTGCACTTTGAATTTCAGCGATTTCTGCAACCGTCCATTCATGACACCACTCTGACTGTAAAGAAGCCATATCACACCCAATCCAGGCTTCTGGACCCACAACAGGTGAGAGAGATTTTGGGTTTTCTATGAGTCCTTCCACCTCTTACTCCTTATGAATTCCATGTTATTCAGTTCGCAGCTATCCTCCACAGTAGATTCCTACACGTCAAATTATCATAGCAGGACGCCAAATAAGATGACCAAAAGCTCTGTCACCAACATGACCTATGGTCGTGACGCCTTTATTGCTTGCCTTCTTGAAGAAGGTGTCTCGCGCATGTTTGGCAATCCTGGCACCACTGAACTTCCGATTATGCATGCCCTCTCCAACTATCCAGAGATGGGCTATGTGCTTGCAATGCAAGAAAGCGTCGTTATCGGTATCGCTGACGGTTTTGGAAGAGCTTCTGGAGAATTGGTTGCTTGCAACGTCCATGTAGCGCCGGGGCTAGGTAATGCTATGGGCGCTATCTATTCTGCTAAAATTGCTGGCATTCCTATGATTGTGACTGCAGGCCAGCAAGAACAAGGGCATGGCCTTACAGAACCGCTACTCTACGATCCTCTTGTTCCAATCGCTCAGTCTCAAGTCAAATGGGCTACGGAAGTCACTAGGCTAGAAGACCTGACTCGAGTGCTTCATAGAGCAGCTAAGGTGGCAATGACTCCTCCTACAGGGCCTGTTTTTATATCTCTTCCAGGCGATATCTTAAATATGCAAGGGGCTGTTGACCTTGGCGAAGCAACTCGAATAGACGTTGCAGTCCGCCCAAATGATGAAACACTCACTAGACTCGCTGAGAAAATTATCAGTGCTGAAAATCCTGTAATCATAGCTGGGCACGAGATAGTTCGAAGCAATGCATTCGATTGCGCCGCTGATTTTGCGCACCTCTTGGGCGCGCCTGTATGGCAACAGACAATAATAGATGGTGCGCATTTTCCTTCTGATCACCCTGCTTACATGGGTTCTATCACTCGCTTTCAACCCGTAGTTCGTGAGCGATTGGAGCCGCATGATTTAATGATCTGTATCGGATCCGACGCACTAAAGATGTCTGTTTATAGTGAGGTCGAGCCAATGCCTCCTGGGATGCGCGTTATTCAAATTGGTCAACGAGACTGGGAAATAGCTAAAAATTATGCGTGCGAGTTAGCAATTCGAGCTGACGTGAAGGAGACATTGAACTCACTTATTCCCGTTCTCAAGGAAAAAGGGGGCTCAGCACTGGCTTCAAAGGCGCGAGACCGGCTTGAGAAAATTAAACCTCACAATTGGACGGCAAAGAAGATAGCCAAGGTTAAAGCGACATTACCTCTTCGTGACACTGGAAAATTAAAGCCCGATTGGCTGATGATGCGACTTAGTGAGTTATTACCTAAGGACGCGATAGTTGTAGACGAGGGCATCACTACAACTGGATCTATCAACGACTTTCTCCCCTATACAGACAAATACAGCTACTTTGGCAATTCTTCAGGCGGCATTGGCTGGGGTATAGCTGCCTCGGTAGGCGTTCAGGCAGCACAACCAGATCGGCAAGTGGTTGCCGTGATCGGCGATGGAAGTGCTATGTATGCAATCCAAGCACTCTGGACCGCGGCAAACCTTAAGCAACAGACGGTTTTCATTATCTGCAACAATCAGGGATATTCCGTTTTAAAACAGCGCCTGAAGTCTTTCCATAATAATGACACTCCAATCGGAATGGACTTCAACGATCCGCCACTCGACTGCGTTTCTCTGGCTAAAGGGTTTGGAGTTGCGGGAGAACGAGCAGTTAGTCCCGATCAATTCGAAACTGCGTTTGCAAATGCCCTAGCTTATGATGGCCCATACTTAATTGAGGCAATGATCAGCTAAGTCATATTTGGGATTCTTGTTGCAGCCATTTGGTGTGATTTTAGCCAAAGGGTGCTTGTCCGAATTAGCAATAAAAATCAAATAGTGGTCACCACCGAACGGGCTGAAATGATAACAAATGCCTCTGCCAAAGGGGGTTCGTCGGTTATGGTAAGATCTATAACCGCTTCCATTCCACTTGGCGTCAATTGGGCAAGACGTGCTGCAGCACCGCCGGTAAGCCGCATGGTGGGCTTGCCGCCTGGAAGGTTAATAACGCCCATGTCGCGCCAAAATACACCTTTGCGAAGTCCAGTTCCAAGCGCCTTTGAGCAAGCCTCTTTTGCCGCGAAACGTTTTGCGTAAGAGGCCGCACGCGCTGCACGCCTATCCGACTTCTCACGCTCAACCTCAGTAAACACACGATCAAGAAAACGATCACCAAAACGATCCAGGGTCACCTGTATTCGAGTGATATCAATTAGATCATTACCTATCCCTATGATCATGACACAGCCATCGCTTCGTCCATCAGACGCCGCATTTCAGAAATCGCCTCTTTAAGGCCGATGAACACGGCTTCACCAATAAGAAAGTGCCCTATGTTAAGCTCCACAATCTCAGGAATAGCAGCAATTGGCTTTACATTATCAAACGCCAAACCGTGGCCAGCATGACATTCGAGACCGAGCAAAGCTGCTTCTTTTGCGGACGAACGAATACGCTCAAGTTCCAGGGAGCGTGAAGCCCCTTTCGCTTCACAGTAACGACCCGTATGCAATTCAACCACTGGAACTCCCAATGCAGCAGCGGCTTTAAGTTGCGCAATATCAGCCTCAATGAATAGTGAGACCCGACATCCTGCTGACATGAGCTGCCTTACCATTGGCCCAAGACGGTCTTGTAAACCCGCAACCTCAAGGCCACCCTCGGTGGTAATCTCTTCACGATTTTCCGGAACCAGGCAGACAGCATGAGGGGCGTGTTTGGTCGCTATTCCAACCATCTCTGCAGTTGGTGCCATCTCTAGATTGAGAGGCAGGCCGACATCATTCATCAGCTGCGCTACATCTGCGTCACGAATGTGCCGACGATCTTCACGAAGATGGGCCGTGATACTGTCAACTCCTGCCGACTTAGCGAGTAATGCTGCTCTGAGCGGATCTGGATGAGCTCCACCGCGGGCATTTCTAACAGTCGCTACATGATCAATATTAAGACCCAGTCTAAGCCTTCTAATGGTCATACTTAGCCCTCTCCTACCGTGCGCAGACGAGCCGCTCGGGCTGCCCTGTTTGCATCGATCCGCTCCTGACGCTTTCTTTGATAGGTTCGAATGATTCGACGCAGACTGAAATAAAATGCCAACCAAACTATAACACCCATAATCGAACCCCCAACGAACATCGGTTCGAATACCGGCAAACTATCTAGAGCTGCTTCTAGAAAGTTTCCCCGCCACACATCATCAGCAACACCTTTTAGAATTTTAGACAGCGATCCCTCTGTAATGTCACCCTTCTCACCAAAGCCAAGAAGATGACCAAAACGAAAACTGGATATCCAGATTAATGGAAAGGTCCATGGGTTCCCAATAATGGTGCCAATCGCAGAAGCAATAATGCTGCCTCTCATTGCGACGGCCAGAAGTCCTCCCATAATGAAGTGTAGACCAGGCAAAGGAAGAAAGCTGACAGCAGCACCACACGCAAAACCACTGGCAAGAGCGTGAGGTGAACCTCTCATCCTCTGCAGACGTCGCAAGATATATTTCATGCCTCGTTCAAGCCCGCCGGCGGGCCACACCAGGGACCGTACCCTTGCAAATTTTGAACGGGGCTTTTGGCGACCAAACATAGAAAACTTAGACGCCTTCTCTCTCAATAGT
>JAURGE010000129.1 GCA_030833925.1 Alphaproteobacteria bacterium | reverse complement strand
CTTAGTGAGAAATGTTGGTCACCTTATGACTAATTCTGCTATCCTATTAAATGATGGCAGTGAAATTCCCGAAGGTATTATGGATGCTTTTATTACAACTGCAGCAGGACTTCATGATTTAAATCATAAAGGAAATTCTCGAACTGGATCAATTTATATTGTTAAACCAAAAATGCATGGTCCAGAAGAAACTGCATTTACAGATAAAATTTTTTCAGAAGTAGAGAACCTATTAGGCTTAGAGCAATACACTTGTAAAATTGGAATTATGGATGAAGAAAGAAGAACATCAGCAAATCTTAAAGAGTGTATTAGAACCCTTAAAAATCGAGTATTTTTTATTAATACTGGTTTCTTAGATAGAACAGGTGATGAAATGCATACCTCCATGGAAGCTGGCCCAATGATTAAAAAAGGAGATATGAAATCTTCAAAATGGATTTCAGCATATGAAAACAATAATGTTGATATAGGTCTTCAGTGTGGTTTTTCAGGTGTTGCACAAATTGGCAAAGGTATGTGGGCAATGCCAGACAAAATGAAAGATATGATGGATCAAAAAATTGGGCATTTGAAGGCTGGAGCAAATTGCGCATGGGTTCCATCACCAACTGCAGCTGCATTACATGCACTCCACTATCATGAGATAAATATTTTTGACCAACAAAAAACTATTTTAAAAAGAACAGCAGCAAAATTAGATGATCTTTTAACTATCCCAGTAGCTGATAGACCAAATTGGTCTGTAGATGAAATTAACTCAGAAATTTCTAACTCTGCACAAACTTTATTAGGATATGTTGTTAGATGGATTGATCAAGGAGTTGGCTGTTCTAAAGTTCCAGATATAAATAATGTTGGACTTATGGAAGATAGGGCCACATTAAGGATTTCATCACAACACATTGCTAATTGGATCCATCATGGAATTACAACAAAAATTCAAGTGATAGGTATTATGAAAGATATGGCTAAAATCGTTGATGAACAGAATAAAGATGATTTAAAGTAT
>JAURGE010000128.1 GCA_030833925.1 Alphaproteobacteria bacterium | reverse complement strand
AAGAACACCTCGTTGCTATACGCCATATCAGTAGCGGAACTGACATACATGACGTCAGTCGTGAATAGCGAAACTTACCGACCTATGGAAGCCTTCACGCTAGCTGCAGTTATGTATTTTTTGATGCTCTTTCCCCTTACGCAATTCGCTGATCGCTTTGAAAAAAATCTGCGGCAAAGCGACTAAAAACATGTCAACAATTCTTCGCGTCGAAAATTTAACAAAGTATTTTGACTCTCATTTGGTTTTAGATGGCATAAATCTTGAGATCAATAATCAAGACATACTCGCAGTCATCGGACCCTCCGGCTCAGGGAAATCGACGCTCATCCGCTGTATGAACATGCTTGAGCTTCCTTCATCAGGTTCCATCATTTTTGACGGCAAGCAAGTACTCAATTCGTTTAAGTCAAGCGAAAACAAGATTGGTACTGGTGAATTGCGACGCCGGGTAGGAATGGTTTTTCAACATTTCAATCTCTATCCCCACCGCACAGTCCTAGAAAACGTTACACAGGCCCCAATCCTTGTCAATAAAGAATCGATACAAGATGCAACGGCATACGCAAAAGAACTCCTAGAAAGCGTCGGGTTGATAGAGAAAATTCACGAGTTCCCTAACCACTTATCTGGTGGTCAAAAGCAACGAGTCGCGATTGCACGCGCACTAGCAATGCGCCCGAATCTCTTACTCTTAGATGAAGTCACGAGCGCGCTCGACCCTGAATTGGTGGAAGAGGTACTACAAGTGATTAAGCGACTCGCCAATCAAGGCATGACAATGGTAATCGTCACCCACGAGATGGCTTTTGCCGGAGACGTCGCGAACAAGGTGATCTTTATGGAAGATGGCCAAATAAAAGAGTCAGGTTCCCCTGCGGAGATTCTTGTATCCCCTTCATCCGAAAGACTGAAATTGTTTCTCAGTCGCCACCTCCGCTGAACTTTTACGGGATAAAGTGAATTAATCCATCGAAAGCTGAATAATGGAAGACAAGGACGCTTTTAAGATTAACATCTCATTGCTCCAAACATTTCATCTGGTAGCGAAGCATGGGTCGTTTTCAGCAGCATCGAGAGCTCTTAACATATCCTATCAATCAGCTGCAAACCACGTCAGACGATTGGAGCAACTATACGGTGCTCGGTTAATTGAAACAGACCGTGGGTCTCGTCAGATCACTCTTAGTCCTAAAGGTAAGGCACTTTACG
>JAURGE010000127.1 GCA_030833925.1 Alphaproteobacteria bacterium | reverse complement strand
GATTAGTCCTGGAAAGACATGGGAAGGTTTATGCGGTGGTCTGACAGCTGCTGGGATAGTAGGCCTTTCGCTTGGCATTATCATAGGCGAAACCTGGGCTATGGGAGGGGTGTTGATAGCGTTATTAGCCGCCGTTGCCGGAGTACTTGGTGATCTAGTGGAATCTGTTGTTAAGAGGCGGGCTGGAGTGAAAGATTCTGGAAAAATACTACCAGGTCATGGTGGGGTTTTAGATCGGGTTGACAGTCACCTCTTTGGTTTGCCGGTATTTGCAGTAGGTGTAATGATCTTAGGATGGCCGGCATGACTGTAAAAAATGTGTCAATCTTGGGTGTCACTGGATCAGTGGGACGCGCTACAGCGGACCTCATTGCTGGTGCGCCAGAGCGATTTCGTGCTGAAGCGGTTGCCGCTGGAAGCGATGTCGAAGCACTCGCGGCACTAGCTCGCAGGATCAAAGCCCGTTTTGTCGCAATTGCAGATCCAGATCGATACAACGACCTAAAGTCCGTGCTTTCTGGATACAACTGCGAGATTGCTGCGGGTCGAGAAGGAGTTGTAGAGGCCGGCCACCGCCAAGCTGACGTCGCCGTTGCTGCTATAGTTGGTTTGGCAGGTCTAGAATCAACTCTCGCGGCTTGTAAGACAGGGAAAACAATTGCTTTAGCCAACAAGGAAGCATTGGTCTCAGCTGGCGACGTAGTTCGTGCGGCGGCTGAGGAAGCTAATGCACAGATATTACCAGTTGATTCAGAACACAGTGCGCTTTTTCAGGCTTTCGAGCCCGAGCGTGCTCATGCGGTTGAAAAACTCACACTCACTGCGTCAGGCGGTCCATTTTGGAAATGGTCAAAGTCGCAAATTGCAAAAGCAAAGTTAGAAGATGCATTAAAGCACCCAACTTGGGACATGGGATCGAAGATTACAATTGATTCTGCCACTATGATGAACAAAGGTTTGGAACTTATTGAGGCAGCCCGACTATTCCCAATTTCTGAAGAACATATAGATGTCCTTATACATCCCCAATCTATTATTCATGGCATGGTTTCCTACCGAGATGGGTCTGTTATGGCCCAACTCGGTTCGCCTGACATGAAAACACCAATTGCGGTAGCGCTGGCATGGCCTGATCGAATGAATACACCCGTTCAGCGGTTAGACTTAGCAACTACTGGGCAATTGACTTTTGATGCGCCTGATAACGATAGGTTTCCATCTCTCGATTTGGCAAGGCAGACATTAAGGGCTGGTGGCGATCGTCCTGCTGTTCTTAATGCAGCAAATGAGGTTGCTGTCGCTGCTTTTCTAAAGCAACGGATAAATTTCCCTTGTATTGTAGAAACGGTCCACGCCTCGCTTGAGGCGCTTGCAGAACTGCCCGCAAATAGCCTTGAAGAGGTGATCGAGGCTGATCGACGTGCGCGGGAAGCAGCCCTAAATTATATCAGCGGTTTGACCTAAAGAGGAATATTCTCTTTGTCTGTACTTATCGACTACCTTCCTTGGTTTCTA
>JAURGE010000126.1 GCA_030833925.1 Alphaproteobacteria bacterium | reverse complement strand
CCTCTTTTATGTGACCCTGTCGTTGTTGCTTCCTGTATTCCAGGTGCTGAGCTGTCACCAGATAGTAAGGAAGGAATGTGGAAGGGCGCAATAAAAGTAAAGTTCGGCCCTACAGTCGCAACATTCAAAGGCGAAGCATCACTCAACTTCGATAATGGTGCAAAAACCTGCAAAATTCAGGGGCGCGGTATCGACGGACGTGGCGCCTCCCGAGCTCTTGCTTCCGGGCTAATGACCGCGACTGGTGATGCTGAGACAACACTTCAAATAGATGGTGAATTTAATGTGACTGGTCCACTAGAGACTTTCGCTAACGCCGGTGGTGTCCATGTGGCACGCGCGCTTTTGGCGGAGTTTTCTCAAAACCTAGCGGCAAAGGTAGCATCAAGTGACGCTGTTTCTGAGGATGCGACGCCTGAACAGGGTTCGAATTCAAGTCCACTAAAGACCACGTCGAAGCAGGCTGCAGCAGAACTAAATGCCATTTCGCTTTTCTTCAAAACCTTAAGATCAATGATTGTCGGCTTTTTTAGCCGAAAGGGATAAAAATCATGGAAAATCCAAAAGTATATGACGTTTTAGCAGAAGCTTTTAAAGGTGAAGGGGTTGAGCACCTCTTTACGCTAATGGGCGACGCTAACATGTACTGGGCTCAGAAAATGGCCGATGAATATGGCGTGAACGTTATTCACGCCAGGCATGAGCATTGCGCTGCGGCTATGGCAGATGGATATGCTCGAGCAACTGGAAAAGTGGGTGTTGCCTCCACTACATGTGGACCGGGCTATACCCAAATTATGACGGCTCTAACAATTGCGGCGAGAGGGAATGTTCCTCTTGTAGTCTTCGCCGGAGATAGTCCTATCGGTGCGGCGTGGTATTTGCAGCAGATTGATATGGCGCCACTTGCTCTTGCTTGCGGTGCTCATTTTGTTGCTGTGAAATCCCTCGACAGGCTTCTGGATAATGTGAGGGAGGCTTTTCACGTAGCCGCAACTGAGAGAAAGCCAGTGGTTCTATCCGTGCCGATGGATTTGCAGGCGCAAGAATATCCCTACATGGCGGATTACACTCCCTCTTCAGATCTTGGACCTATTGCTCAAAGGCCAGTCCCCGACCCAGTTTTGGTAGAACGTGTTGTCGATATGATTTCAGAAGCGGAGCGTCCAATTATCCTAGGTGGGCGCGGTGCTGTCCGATCTGGTGCTAGAGAAGCACTTGAGGCTCTTGCCGATAGGGCCGGGGCGCTGCTCGGCAATTCTCTTTACGGTAAAGGCCTATTTGATGGGAATCCCTACAACATTGAAATTGCTGGTGCTTTCGCATCCGATTTTGCAAGGGAAAGGTTCTCTGAAGCGGACTTAGTAATCGGTGTTGGTGCAGGTCTCGGCCACTACACAACTGAGGCTGGATATCTCTACCCAATGGCTTCCACCATTCAAATCGACACTAACCCTCGTGGACTTTGGCAAGGATTAAGGACTGCAGACCTCCACATCCGCGCTGACGCAAGGGCAGCGGCAGAGGCCATCGTGGAAGCAATGGACAGGCGCGGAGTTAAAAAAACTGGGCAAAGAACCCCCGAAATGGCTGCTTCCATTTCTGCGGACAGCCCGGACTCTAAGGTTTTTCCTGTGCAACCGAATACCGTTGATCCCCGCAAAATTGTCTTAGAGCTGGACCAAACAATTCCTAAAGACTGGGATATTGTTGTTGGTGGCGGGCATTATTTTTCGATGGTGATGACTCATATGAAGGGTCGTCCAGCAGAAAAATATCACGTTGTGAACGACTTCGGAGCAATTGGTTCCGGCCTTCCCGCTGCAATTGGGATAGCA
>JAURGE010000125.1 GCA_030833925.1 Alphaproteobacteria bacterium | reverse complement strand
CTAGTCTGCCTAACAAAGCATCGAGGTCAAAGTTTGGTGCTTGCTTGATCCTAGAAAATATTAGCCCGTGACGTTCAATAACGGGCAGTTCGGTTAAGCCGTGAGTTTGACGGTCCGCACCGCAAAAAGCGTTCTCGTCAGGGCGAGCAAGAAGACGTCCATCGTTTCCAAAAGTCCAGGCATGATAGGGGCACACAAAGCGTTTAGAGCTTCCGGATCCGTCTGCCACTCGTGCACCCCTGTGACGACACACATTCAAGAAGCAATGGACTTGGCCGTTGTCGTCTCGTGTTAGTAGGAGAGGTAGGCCAGATAAATCGTGGGTCATGAAAGCACCGGGGCCGTCTAATTGGGCTGATGCCCCCAACACAAGAGGTCTTTCAAGGAATAAAAGGTCCCATTCTCTTTGGGCCTGGTTTTCAGAGATATAGTCATCGATTGGATTTCGATAGAGGGCATTAGCCATTGACGTCTTGCCCTCGTCGATCATCGTAAAAATTCGCTTTGCCTGAATTATTTGATCTTCACGACGCATTGAAGCTGCTCCGACGCTACATCCAACAATAATGCATCAATTGAGTGTCTCAGTAATCATTAAGGTCTGTTTGTGAAAACATTGTTGTTGGTGGCTGGATTTTCTCGGATGAGCAGAATTTTACATCGCTGCGGATAAGAAAGCGAAAGGCTCGGACCCTTATCTAGGGACCGAGCCTCAAATTTGGCTCCGCGGGTAGGATTCGAACCTACGGCCGATCGGTTAACAGCCGATTGCTCTACCACTGAGCTACCGCGGAATGTATGAGTGTTTATAGCAGCCCCTTAGAGATGTGGCGAGACCTCTAACCGTTGTTTTTTAAGCAATTGAAGATCGATTGTCACTAATTCAAATTTTGGAGGTGCGGAGCGGAATCGAACCGCTGTACAAGGCTTTGCAGGCCTCTGCATCACCACTCTGCCACCGCACCTTTTAACTATTCGGCGCGGATAGATAGGGGGACGCTTGCTAGCGGTCAAGTGGCGTGGCAAATCAGGCTTTCGAAAATAGGCGTTCAGGGGTAGTGTCTTGGGCGTTTATGTATTTAGGAAGGCGGGGCGCCGAAAATGGCGGTTTATGAAAGTGCACGCGTAAAGATGGTGGAAAACCAATTGCGCGCGAACAAGGTAGTTGATGAACGCCTCACTGAAGTGATGCGGAAAATAGAGCGCGAACGATTTGTTCCGGCGGCTAAAAGGTCGGTGGCGTATGCTGATGAAGCGCTACAGATTGCTAACGGTCGTTGGTTAATGGAACCAATGCTTTTTGCAAGGCTCTCACAACTTGCGAATGTTAGCAGCGGGGATCTTGTCCTCGTTGTCGGTGCGGGGATGGGTTATGGGGCGGCGATATTAGCATCTCTTGCAAGCGCTGTTGTTGCGCTTGAAGAAGATGAGAATTTAGCTGCCGCCGCTGGAGAAGCTTTAGCTGGTCTCGACGGTGCTGCCGACAATGTTGTTGTTGAACAGGGCGCCTTAAACCAGGGATGGCCAGGGCAAGCACCATATGACGTGATTTTCGTCGAGGGTGCAGTTGAAGGTCGGCCAGATGCGCTGCTGTCACAACTGGCCGATGGCGGTCGTCTTGTTGTTATGGAAAAAACTGCATCTATGGTGCAACGCGGTGTGATATATTCTAAACGCGGAGAAACTATTGCTCGGCGTGAAGTCTTTGATGGAACGACTCCTGTGTTGCCTGGTTTCTCTGCAGCACCGGCGTTTAGTTTCTGAGCTAACGGAGCCTGTGGGCGAAATGAAAAAAATTTCAAATATAGCACTCAGTATAACTTTCTCGGCTTCTGTCGTTCTGTTCGCCGGAGTTGCCTCAGCAGATAGCCTACGTGATGCTTGGGCAAAGGCGTACTTAAATAACCCGATGTTGGCGGCAGAGAGAGCACGGTTGCGCTCTGTGGA
>JAURGE010000124.1 GCA_030833925.1 Alphaproteobacteria bacterium | reverse complement strand
GAGCTCCAGCCGAATTATCTTAAACACGAAATTGATCAGCAGTGCATTATTGGTGGAGTAAAGCTTGCCCGCCGACTTCTGCACACCCCAGAACTTGGAAAATACGTTGTAAGAGAGGATAAACCTGGCAATCAAATTCAGTCAGATGATGAAATTCTTGATTTTGCCCGAGGCATAGGAACCACGGCCTTTCATCTAATGGGCACATGCAGAATGGGCCCAGAGAGCGACCCAACTGCAGTTGTGGACGATCAGCTGCGCGTTCATGGCCTTGAGGCTCTTCGTGTGGTTGATGCATCAGTAATGCCAACTATGCCATCTGCAAATACAAACGCTTCTACCTTGATGATCGCAGAAAAGGCTGCGGATATGATCTTGGGCCGACAAGCACCAGAGGCAGTAATGCTATGAACATGACCTCTTCGCTCGATGCTATTCTCTCGGCCGCCGTCCGCAGTGGGCAAGTACCGCCAGTAGCAGCAATTGCCGTGGACAAGACCGGCGTGATTTACAAGGGCGCGTTTGGCCCTTCAAGAATGGATCGCAACGACACAATTAATTCGGATGCCATTTTTCAACTTCACTCAATGACAAAAGCAATCACCGGCACAGGATGTATGCAGCTTGTAGAACAAGGTCGCATATCCCTGGACGATGACTGTGGTCCTCTTGTACCAGCACTGGCTAATCCGAAAGTGCTAGTTGGATTTGAAGATAATGGAAAACCAATTACGCGCCCTGCCAAAGGCGTCATCACCTTACGTCGCCTACTGACACACACTGCCGGCTTCGTTTACGAACAATGGAACCCTGGCATGAACCAGTGGATGAACAGTACCGGGATAGGGCGAGCTGATTTTTACAAAGGACCAACAACTTGCCCACCTTTGGGTTTTGACCCGGGCGAACGGTGGGAATATGGGATCAATATCGATTGGGCTGGTAAAGTTTTGGAAGCCGTCACCAACCAAACTCTTGACGCATATTTAAATGAAAATGTTCTTGCGCCATTGGGTATGGAATCAACTGGTTTCGTTCCAACAGAAGCACAGCGAGCGCGTATGGTAGGCGTCCACCAAAGGCAACCAGATGGAAATATAACACCAGTCGACTTCGAGCATCCTCGATTAGCAGGCCATGCGTTTACCGGCGGTGGAGGTATGTTTGGGTCTGCCGACGATTATGGCCGATTTATGCGTATGCTGCTGAACCGCGGTAGCCTAGATGGCATGCAAATTCTTAGGCCGGAAACCGTTGATCTAATGGGTAAAAATCACATTGGTGATTTGGTCATGACTGGTCTTCCAACGACGCGACCAGACCTCACAAATGCATTCGATTTTTTTCCAGAAGTCGTGAAAAAGTGGGGTCTAACCTTTATGATTACCAGTGAAAACATGGAGGGACGTCGACGAGCAGGCTCGCTTTCATGGGCTGGGCTACGGAATAGCTACTTCTGGGTAGATCCCAGAAGCGGCATAGGCGGGGCAATCTTTTTTCAACTACTTCCCTTTGCGGACCAAAATATCTTAGACGTGTATGACGCCTTCGAGCGCGGTCTATATGCCGCGCTTAGAAAGACCTAATTTAAAATCTCAGGTCTTGCGCGAAACCGATGCCACTGGCATGTTCCGCGCGCTTTCGCGATGTGGTTTGTATATCGACTATAAAATCGCTGCCGTAGCTCAGGGGTAGAGCACTCCCTTGGTAAGGGAGAGGTCCAGAGTTCAAATCTCTGCGGCAGCACCATCCGTTTTCGCTGACGGAACTGGAGGGATGGCCGAGTGGCTGAAGGCGCACGCTTGGAAAGCGTGTATACGTTAATAGCGTATCGAGGGTTCGAATCCCTCTCCCTCCGCCACTAACATTTTCTTTCGAAGAACTACCAAACTCCCCAGCCACCACCGACCGATAAAACTTGCCCCGTTACATAAGCTGATAAATCAGACGCCAAATAAGCTACTGCACCACGAAAATCATCTTCCGTTGCCATCCGTTTTAAGGGTGTTCTTTGAATATAACGCTCAACAAAGCTCTGCGGCTGACCGCGAGCTATCCCCCCCGG
>JAURGE010000123.1 GCA_030833925.1 Alphaproteobacteria bacterium | reverse complement strand
AAACCACGTTCCTCCATCTCATAGACGGCAGTGGTAATTAATCGCGCACCTGACATCCCTAGCGGATGTCCGAGAGCAATAGCCCCACCATTTGGATTTACATGCTCGGCATCATCAGGCAATCCAAGATCTCGTGTCACCGCTAGCCCCTGAGCAGCAAAAGCCTCATTGAGTTCAATAACATCAATGTCGCTTATCTTGAGTCCAAGGCGAGAAAGAAGCTTATGACTTGCAGGAGCCGGACCAAATCCCATTATTCTGGGCGGCACACCCGCTGTAGCCATTCCAAGAATACGGGCACGAGGTGTTAAGCCATGTTTTGAGGCACCCGCTTCAGATGCAAGTATGATGGCACAGGCACCATCATTCACCCCGGATGCGTTTCCAGCTGTTACCGTGCCACCTTCCCGAAATGGTGCTGGTAGCTTGGCTAGACCTTCAAGGGTTGTTCCCTCGCGTGGATGCTCATCAATATCAACAACTATTGGATCACCTTTACGCTGAGGAATGCTTACGGGAGTTATCTCCTTTGCAAGACGTCCATTATTTTGAGCCGCCACGGCGCGCATTTGAGAGCGGTAGGCAAAGGCGTCTTGGTCCTCACGATTAACCTGAAACTCCTCTGCCACGTTCTCCGCCGTTTCAGGCATTGAATCGATACCATATTGTTTCTTCATCATAGGATTGACGAAGCGCCAACCAATGGTGGTGTCATAAATTTGGTTATCGGAGCGGGAGAATGCTGTCTGTGATTTTCCCATCACGAAAGGTGCTCGGGTCATACTTTCTACGCCGCCTGAGATCATAAGGTCGGCTTCACCTGCTTTAATAGCTCTGGCTGCTGTGCCAGTTGCATCCATACCAGAACCACAAAGCCTATTTATCGTCGAACCAGGCACTGTCGTAGGCAGACCAGCCAGAAGCGATGACATACGCGCAACGTTCCTATTATCTTCACCAGCTTGGTTAGCGCAGCCAAAAATAACGTCCTCAACCGCTTCCCAATCAACACTAGTATTTCTAGCCATTAACGCCTGTAGAGGCACTGCACCCAGATTATCAGTCCGGACTTGTGCAAGTGATCCACCGTAGCGGCCAATTGGCGTGCGGGTTGCGTCACAAATGTAAGCTTCGGCCATGAAACCGGGTCTCCCTTATGAATAAATAATTTAAATCATCGTACCGTCTGCTCGCATTGCTCGCCAAGGCCCAAATAGCGACAAAACTTGCGAGAAGACATAAAACCGTGCGAATTTCTGCTGTGTAACGCGATCCAGTCCTTGGATTGCGAAATTTAAATTCAGCGGAACAGCTCATGCCCAAAGTTTCTCGCGGGGATCTCGTCCAAGTGCATTACACTGGAAGATTGACCGGAGGCGGTGAATTTGACAGCTCCCGAGAGGGAGATCCACTGACGGTGAAAATTGGTTCTGGGCAGTTAATCAAGGGGTTCGAAAAAGGACTTCTTGGCATGGCAATAGGCGAAAGAAAAACAATAGTCATACCGCCGGAAGAAGCATACGGGTCACGACACGAACAGATGGTGCGCGTTGTGTCTCTGGATCAGCTTCCTGTTGGTCTAAAAATTGAAAAAGGCATGGTCTTAGAATCCAGTGATAAACAAGGCAGACCAGTTGAGGTTCGGGTTACACAAGTAGATGACCAGAGAGCTGTTCTGGATATGAATCACCCTCTTGCCGGCGAGACCCTCACTTTTGATCTAGAAATCATGGCAATTGCACCGAAAGGGGATGAGTGAAAATTTTCATTTGAATTACTTAGACCCGCGATTGCCAGGCATTGGGATCACTTCCCAACGGTAAATTGCCATTCCAGCAGTCATAGCCGCCACAAAGCCAATAACCGGCCATGAACCAGACGTAAGTGCTGATAGAGCTGGTCCTGGACAAAAACCCACCAGGCCCCAGCCAACCCCAAAGATCGCCGCTCCAATAAACAAGTGCCCATCAAAACCTTTGCGAGGAGGAATTTGAAAATCAGGTGTCAGGATAGGTTTTGCCTTTCGACGAGCAATCCAAAAGCCTGGAAATGCAGCAACAATCGCACCGCCCATTACAAAAATTAGCGTCGGATCCCAATTTCCAAAAATATCCAGAAAATTCAGTACTTT
>JAURGE010000122.1 GCA_030833925.1 Alphaproteobacteria bacterium | reverse complement strand
ATCGGGGCCCAAAATGCATCCGAACTAAAAGCATTTTTTACCGATTTTCACTATGCCGATATCGCCGAGGTAGTTAATGAATTAGATACCCAAGAGGCGCTCTTTCTGATCAGAACACTCGATTCTGAGCGCACGGGTGATGTGCTCACCGAGATAGACGAAGACCAAAGAGAAGAGATTCTCAAAGAGCTGAGTGCCGTCGAAATCGCGACAGAGCTGGCCGAGCTCGATACCGACGATGCGGCAGATATCATCACTGAACTTCCCACCGAGTTAGCTCAAGAAGTTATCTCAGAAATTGAAGACAGGGAGCATGCGGCCGAGATTATTGAACTACTGCGTTACGACGAGAACTCCGCCGGAGGGCTCATGGCTAAAGAGCTCATCAAGGTTAATGAGAATTGGACCGTAACTACCTGCGTTCGAGAAATGAGAGCTCAAGCAGAGTACGTGACGCGCGTGCATTCTATTTATGTGGTTGATAACGAGAACGTCCTGAAAGGAAGGCTTTCTTTGAAAGACTTACTGATCAGCCCAAACCAGGCGCACATCAAAGACGTTTATATTCCAAAGGTAGATTACGTGACGGTCAATGAAGACCCCGAAGAGGTGGCTAAGATCATGGCCAAATACGATCTCGAAGCCATTCCGGTCGTTGATGAGATGAAGCGCCTAGTAGGCCGGATCACCATAGATGATATCATTGATGTCATCAAAGAAGAGGCTGATAAAGACTACCAGCAAATGGCCGGTATCACGCAAGACGTTTATGCCGATGACAGCATATTAGACTTAACCAAAGCGAGACTACCTTGGTTGATTGTCGGATTACTCGGAGGCCTTGGCGCCGCATTCATCATGGGCACTTTCGAGGCAATCATTAATGAACACGCTATTTTATTCTTTTTTACTCCCCTTATAGCGGCAATGGCTGGAAACGTCGGAGTTCAATCTAGTGCAATTATCGTTCAGGGGATAGCAAATGACGATATCAGGGGTAGCATTAGTGCGCGACTTTCAAAAGAACTGTTACTAGCCCTGTTAAACGGATTTATTCTCGCAGCGCTTCTCTTTCTGAGCACCTGGATCTGGAAGGGCGATCTGCTCACAGCTACGGCCATATCGCTCTCACTGATAGCGGTGATCGTAATTGCCGGACTCATCGGCACCTTTATTCCGCTGTTTTTAAATAAGCGAGGTATAGATCCTGCGGTGGCTACCGGACCCTTTATCACCACTAGTAACGACATTTTTGGCATCTTGATCTACTTCTGGATGGCCAAGCTCATTCTGGGTCTATGAAAAAGGTGCTGCATCTAGACAGCAATCACCCTGTGCTTTGGGAGGGCCTCGAAGCACTTGGATTTCAAAACGAGGCCGATTACTCGAGTTCTTACGATGAAATTATACCTCGAATAGGCGATTACGAGGGGCTTATTATCCGTTCGCGCATTCCGGTCGATCGCCGCTTGATTGAAAAAGCCGCCAAGCTTCAATTCATTGGGCGTGTGGGTGCGGGCTTAGAAAACATTGATTTAAACGCGGCGGCCAAAGCGCACATCCGTGTGATCGCCGCCCCTGAAGGAAACAGAAACGCGGTCGCCGAGCACGCCATTGGCATGCTGCTAAACCTACTCAACAGGTTGCAGATTGCCGATGCCGAAGTGCGTCAAGGAATTTGGAAACGCGAGGCAAATAGAGGTATTGAACTCAGCGCGCTCACAGTGGGTATCATCGGCTACGGTCACATGGGAAAACAGCTGGCTAAACGCCTATCGGGTTTTGGTTGTGCGGTTGTCTGCTACGACATACTACCCGAGTTGGGAGATGAATTTGCTGCCCAGGTACCCCTTGACACCCTTTACCAACAGGCCGATGTCATTAGTCTGCACACCCCTCAAACCGCAGAAACCACTCACCTGATTAACGCGGAGTTTATTGCCAATATGCAGAAACCATTTTGGCTCATCAATACCGCTAGAGGTAGCGCAGTCGATACCCAAGCACTGCTGAATGGACTCGCCTCCGAAAAGATTAGGGGTGCCGCTCTTGATGTGTTGGAGTTTGAAAATCAAGCATTTACCAGCCTATTTAGCCAAACCTCTCAGCATCAAGTTTTAGAAGAATTGCTTAAACAACCCAACGTGCTGTTAAGCCCACATATCGCCGGTTGGACGCACCAAAGCTATTATCTACTG
>JAURGE010000121.1 GCA_030833925.1 Alphaproteobacteria bacterium | reverse complement strand
TTCCACCTTTTAGTCCTCTAATTTGCTACGAAGTAATTTTTCCGGGTGAGGTTGCTCTCAACGAAGATCGACCAGATTGGATTGTAAATATTACCAACGACGCCTGGTACGGCGACTCAGCCGGCCCTTATCAACACCTTGCTATTTCGCGACTTCGTGCAATTGAAGAAGGCCTTCCATTAGTGAGAGTTGCCAACACTGGAATTTCGGCTGCTTTCGATGGGAAGGGGCGAGAACTTGGACGCATTGAACTAGGAACCAGTGGCTTTCTTGATATTGCTCTTCCACCTCCAGAAAGTCAGACACTTTATGGGCGACACGGCGACACAATTTACCTAATTTTGCTAATTATCTTGTCAGCAGTTAGCTTTCTGGCCGGCACCTTTAGATCTTCCTAAGCAGAAAACCCGCCGTACTTTTAGTGAGCTGCATCTCTTTTTCCAGGTAAAAGGACTTCTGAAACAAGAGCTGATCGATGAAAAAACCTTTCCCCTTTGCGAATTCATCAATAACCAATCCAGGAGAGGCTGCACGTGAGGTAGGCCAAACTCTAGCAAGTAAAGGTTCCTCAAACGCCTTTGGTATTCTTTACGTAACATCAGAATTTGCCCAACACATCGATGCAATTGTGGAAACTCTAAGAGCAACCACAGGAATCGAGGCATGGACTGGCGCGGTTGGGCTTGGCATCATTGCCGGGGAGAGGGAGTATTTTGAACAGCCTGCGCTAGCAGCCATGCTTATTGAGCTTCCCGAAAATTCATTCCAAATGTTTGGGCCAGTTGCGAACACCAATGCATTTCAAGCTGTCCAAGCCCAGGCACAATCCTTTGCATCTCGGCGCGGAACAGTCCTCGGCCTAATTCATATTGATCCAACAGGAGATCCATCGGGGAGTGGAATAGCAACTCTCCCCTCGGAACTAGCAGCAACAGCTGAATTATTCCTCGTTGGTGGGTTGGCATCAGGCCAAGATGAGATGCCAGCAATATTTAGCGGTGGCGAAGCAACAGGAGCGATTACTGGAGCATTCGTAAGTCTCGAACAGGGCATTTCAACCGGGGTAAGCCAAGGTTGCACTCCGATTGGACCAACCAGACAGGCTAAAACAGCTGGGGTTGGCGTGCTGTCGCATCTTGGAGGCGAAAGTGCAGTCGAAGCACTTCTCAAAGATATCGGTCTGCCTGAAAATTCTCGGCCTGAAGAACTACGAAATGCGCTAAATGGACTACACGTAGCTTTTCCGATCAAGGGTGCGGATCGTCAAGATTATTTGGTACGAAACATTACAGGTATTGATCTGGCCCAGGGCTTGATTGGCGTCGCTGAGGCAGCGGAGGATGGAGCGAGAGTATTCTTCTGCCGTCGTGATAAACAAAGTGCTGCTAAAGATCTAAAGGATATGGCATTCAAGGCGGCAAAAAGGCTGGGGAAACCAGCGAGAGGTGCAATTTACATTTCATGCCTGGCACGCGGCCCAAACCTTTTCGGACCTAACAGCGAAGAGATAGAAATAGTAAAAAAAGCCATCGGAGAAAACGTGCCAGTTGTTGGCTTTTTTGCTAATGGTGAAATCGCGCACGATCGTCTTTATGGCTACACTGGGGTACTCACCTTATTTGGCTAGTATTCACCTCTCCGCAATGCACGAGCCTGCGATCGCTTCCACTCCCGTTCCTTTAAATCCTGACGCTTATCTATTTGACGCTTGCCCTTTGCCAGACCAATTTCGAGCTTCGCGCGGCCTCGGTCATTAAAATACAAACGTAATGGTACCAATGTTGCGCCATCCCGACGAACAGCTCCAATAAGCCTCTCTATTTGCCTTCGATGAAGGAGAAGTTTGCGATCCCTGCGCGGGGGATGACCAAATGTCTTAGCACCCTCATATTCTGGGATATGAGAGTTCATAAGCCAGACCTCCCCTCCGCGTTCTCCAGCATACGCTTCATTAATACTTCCGCGACCAAGACGCATGGATTTAACCTCACTACCTGTGAGGGCAAGACCCGCTTCCATTGTATCTTCAATCGAATAGTCGTGGCGTGCGCGACGGTTCTGCGCAACGAGGCCTGATGCTATCATTCCGCCACTTCTATTATTTTTTTTTGCGGCCATCCTGTTACCAATCCTCTATCGCTCTGATGAACTTGGAGCGATGTCAGATGATCTTAAGTGCCTTCATAGCATCTTCCATACGACCA
>JAURGE010000120.1 GCA_030833925.1 Alphaproteobacteria bacterium | reverse complement strand
ACCCCTTGGAGGAATCTGAAAAATAAAAGTGTTTCAAGATTGGGCGCAATGGCGCACAAGATCGAAAATATTAAGTATGCAGTAAGCCCAACTATTAGTGTTAGTCGCCTCCCGTATCGATCTGATATTGGTCCAGCTAATAATTGTGAAAATGCAAACCCAGTAAGAAACACTCCCACCATCAACTGTGCTTGCGAGAAATCCGAATCAAGGGATATGGCAAGGGCAGGTAACGCTGGAAGCGCCATGTCAATCGACAAAGGCGTTACGCCTGTCAACAATGTAAGTACGAGAATTACGGTTAATGATGTCGTTCTCAGTGCAAACGGTGCCTTTTGTAAAGGGCCGCTCAGTTCAACGATCCATTATTCTTATCTGAGTCTATGTGGAATGCATCGGCTCTTGCCACTGCCGCCGCAAGTTTTTGCTCTTGGGTTTCCAAATTTTTCCTGGCGTCTTGAACGTAGGCCGTCCATCTAATCCCTGTCATGAAGATATGATGCACAACCCGGCCCCATAAACGCATCGGTCGATCAACATCTATCAGAAGCACGACCCGTTGTTGATCTGTGTCGTTATGAACTTCGTGGTCAAATGTATCGTCAAAAACAAGGCATTGATTGGCTCGCCACGCAACTTTTTGGTCGTGAACCCGTATCCAGCAATTCTGATGATCGTCTGGAACCACCAGAGCAAGATGTCCACGAATTACGCCCTTAGTAACCCCTTTGTGCGGAGGTATGTGATAATTGGGGCCAAGGATCGAGAAGAAAGCTGTTCGCAAGTTTTGAATGCTTTCCAGAACACGAGTTGTTTCCGGACAACGCAAGCAATTTGCTTCAGACTTATAACCAAAACCAAAAAGAACGAACGTTTGCCAATTTTTCCCTTTAGATATCTTCGCTTGATCGGGAGAGACCTCATGAAAATATGGGATGTTTCCCTGTTGCTTTAAAATGCCCAGAAGTTCTTGCCGGATCAAATGGGCTTTATTTTCTAAAGATACAGCCCATTCAAAATTTTCAGTTGGAAAGACAGGCATATCGCCGACCTTAGATTGCTTGCCTAAAAAGCTGCCAAGACGGCGAATAAATCTTTTACCTGTCTTTTTAATAAAATTGCGACGATGGCGGCGAATTTTTTCAAAAAGGCCAATGTCTGTTGCTATACCGGCATCAGCCATGCCCTCGACTCCCGCTTACAAAAAAGAACAAGCTGAACATGGAGAACCATCCACCATAACGCAAGTCCGTTTATACTCTGATTTAGTAGTTTGTTAATGGTGATAACGTGATCAAAAATTTAGAAGTTTTGGCGCATGCAGATTGGTCAAGTCGTCACTCGGGACGTTGGCTTGTGAAGGCGGAACGAGCAGCAGGACGCTGGCGGATCAGAGAGCCTAGGCTATTCGATAGTCGTAATCTCCTCCGCAATGATATTGGAGAAAAAGGAATTCTTGGTGTTGATGTGCCCATAGGTGTTCCCGCCTATTGGGCTGCCCAGGCAGAAATTTCCTACTTTCCTGCAGCTTTATTGGAATTCGGTAATCTACAATGGCCAGATATTTTTCGTCCTGCCGATAAAAAGGACGAAATAAGTATATTTCGACCTTTTTACCCGGCTAAACCAGGTGGGGCAAAGCAGGCTCACCTATTAGTTGGGCTCGGTGTCAATCATATGGATGTTCTTCGCCGACGCTGTGACTTTGATCAGGAGGGGCGGTCTGCAGCAACACCTTTGTTTTGGACGCTTGGAGCTGCGCAGGTAGGCAAAGCTGCTATAAACTTTTGGCTTGATGTCCTTAAACCCGCAATCCAAGATTCTTCAGTTTTGTTATGGCCATTTGAGGGTGATCTTGTTGATCTAATAGGGCGAGGTAAGCCAATTGTAGCTGAAACCTATCCAGCGGAAGCTTACGCGTGGTTTGACCTAGAAATTTCTAAGAGCAACAGGAGTAAACGCAGAATAAATGATCGAAGATTGGATGCATCGCGTTTGATCGAAGTCGCATCTAACCTTGGGATCGACTTAGAGCCAGCTGCTGAAGAAGAGGTTGTTATGGGTTTCCCAGTGGGAGGAGATGATGCTTTCGATGCCTTTGTTGGTGTGCTTGCTGTTGCCTCAGTTGTTTCAGGCCAAAGACCAGAGGCGGCGATTTGTGATGATAAGGTAAGGCGGGTTGAGGGGTGGATACTTGGCCGCAGGCCTGCCCCTATAACGTTAAGGCCAAAAAGCCTGTAAAAACTTTTGGTGTCTTTGGATTGGAGCGCCGCCAATGTGGGCCCG
>JAURGE010000011.1 GCA_030833925.1 Alphaproteobacteria bacterium | reverse complement strand
TCAGCGGAAGCTTCTGCTAACACTGTCTCTAACGCCACGGCTATATCACCGATATGACCCTCACTAGGGAATGCTTCCGGCGAAAAAGCAGGAAATGATAGAACGTTAGTAGAGTAATCCTTGCCACGAAATTTTTTATTCAACTTCCGCATTTCTAAGTCATCGGTTAGCAATGCGGTTAAGCCAACATTTGGACTTAGTGCCAGTTCTTCAGCTACTGCTTCAATTGCCTGGGCAACGACAATACTAGCTTCACCATCGGCAAAGGGCGCAATATTCCAATCTTCTGCCTCAATTATTATCTCTCGCGTATTCTCTATTTCGAGACGATTGTAAGGCATTATATTGAAGGGTCCGATACACGTCGTTGTCGGGCATCGTATGCAGAAACGATGGCAGCTACCAAATTTTCCCGAACCACGTCCTCTGCTTTGAAGCTGGCAACTGAAACATCTTTGAGTCCAGGTAGGATTTCAAGCGCATCAGATAATCCAGAACGTTGGCCTGGCGGTAAGTCTGTCTGACTTGGGTCGCCAGTCACTACCATTCTACTCCCTTCACCGATACGAGTGAGTGCCATCTTCATTTGCATGGGGGTCGTATTCTGGGCCTCATCCAAAATAATAAAAGCGTGGGCCAGGGTCCTTCCCCGCATGAAAGCGAGCGGAGCTGCCTCTATTTCTTCGTTTGAAAGTCGGCGCTCGACCATATCTGCGGGCATCATTTGCATCAGGGCATCTTTTAATGGACGCAAATATGGGTCAACTTTTTCTCGGAGATCACCAGGAAGAAATCCTAGCTTTTCGCCTGCCTCGACGGCTGGGCGAGACAAAATGATGCGATCCACCATTCGCTTTTTCATCATTTCGACGGCAACAGCCACAGCAAGAAAAGTCTTACCCGTACCGGCTGGACCGGTGGCAAAGGTCAACTTTGACCGACGAATTGTGTCTACATACAGAGATTGAGCACCGGGACGCGGATTAATCGGATTTTTATAAACATCTATTGCGATGGCTGTATCCACGTGGCCAAATCTGGTGGAACGAACAGCGTCTCGCACTTTTCCTTCATCAATCAGGTGACCAGCTTGAGCATTATTATACAGCCATCGAAGAGCTGTCTCAGCGCCTGCTACTGAATCGGCTGGGCCAGTTATCGCGATATTTCCTCCGCGTGAGGCTAAGCTGACACCAAATTCTTTCTCTAGTTTGGCAAGATGCTTATCATACGCACCGAACAGATTGGGAAGGTGAGATTCATCCTCGAATTTGACCTCGGCGCGAGCAGACGGATCTCTATTTCGATTGGTCAAGCGACCTCCTCATCTGACGCAAGTGTCGCAATAAGGCCATTAGGTGCTCCTCGATTAACGTGGACACGATGTATCTGACCAATAAGGTTGTCTGCCTCTGCTTCAGGCACTTCCACATGCGTGGCTTGAAGCCAAGGTGACCGTCCCACAATTTGACCAGGTTTTCGGCCTTTGCGGTCAAATAGTACATCCGTGAAGCAACCGCTCATTGCATTATTAAAGGAATACTGCTGTTCATTAAGAACATCCTGAAGTCGGGAGAGCCTCTCTGATTTTAATTTCTCTGGAACTTGTTCGGCTTGGCTTGCTGCTGGAGTTCCTGGACGTGGACTGTATTTGAAAGAGTAGGCTTGAGCGAAACCAACGTTCTTCACCAGATCCATGGTTGCATCAAAATCTGCGTTAGTTTCGCCCGGAAACCCAACGATGAAATCAGATGAAAGGGCAAGATCTGGGCGCGCACTGCGAAGTTTTTCAACTATGGTAAAGTAAGAGTCTCGATTATGACCCCGGTTCATCCTCTTAAGGATTCCATCTGAGCCTGACTGCACCGGAAGATGCAGATAAGGCATCAGGGCTGGGACGTCCGAAAATGCCTTTATTAGATCATCGTTCATATCGCGAGGGTGTGATGTTGTAAACCTTATGCGATTTAGGCCGTCAATCGTCGCCAATTCTCTTATAAGTCCGCTGAGATCCCAGATGCTACCGCTCGGGCTTTCGCCGTGATACGCATTAACATTCTGCCCAAGCAGCGTTATCTCTCTAGTTCCTTGCAGCACAAGTTTTTTAGCTTCGGCAATTACCTCTTGGACTGGGCGTGAGAACTCAGCGCCTCGTGTATAGGGTACGACACAGAAGGTACAAAATTTATCACAGCCTTCCTGAATAGTTAGGAAGGCTGCTGGGCCCTGTGGTTTTGACTCCTCTGGCAGTGAGTCAAACTTACTCTCAGGTGGGAAGTCAGTGTCGGCCTCGCGCTGATCTCTGTTCTTAAGAAGTCTTGATACCATGCCACTCAGTCGATGGTATGCCTGTGGACCGACAACAATATCGACAGCTGGAGCGCGTTTCTGCAGTTCTTGTCCTTCGGCTTGAGCTACGCAACCGGCAACGGCAATTAGCATGTCTTTGCCGCCTGCAGCTATTCGCTCGTCCCGAAGGATTTTAAGTCGGCCAAGTTCAGAATATACCTTTTCTGCAGCTTTCTCACGGATATGACAGGTGTTTAGTACGACAAGGTCGGCGTCATCTGGGCTCACCGCCGGCCCAAACCCTACCGATGCTAGAACATCCGCCATGCGGGCAGAGTCATAGACGTTCATTTGACAGCCGTAGGTTTTTATAAAGAGTTTCATGGGCTTTTCCCCATCACTCTGTCGTGTATGCGTATTCATGGCTGGCGGAAAGTACTTATGACGTTTCTCAAGTCAAGGTTTTGATCGGTTATAGCCCGATTGAGCTAAAGAGTGATTAGCCGCTGGCTTTCGGTCGTAGATCACATCTTGAACTCCATCCGCTATGACTTGATAGCAGTAGCTCGCTAGTTTTCGGCGATTTTGGTGTTCTTTGATACTAGTTGGTTCGTGAAATTTCAGTGTAACACCGGTTCGACTTGCTTTGAGAAATTGAATTATGTGCGGAAGCAACGACATATCCCCGTACCAAGCAACTGTTGACCGTTGGGCTCGGGTTAAGGGTAATCCATCCACAGTAGTATACGCGATTGAAACAGGTTGGATCATGATAGGTGATCCATCAATCTCTCTTTCTGCTGACGCGAATAACGCACTTTTAAAGGAAAGAACTCTCGCCCCATCGTGACTTGTGCCTTCGGGGAAAAGAATAACATTATCGCTTTCCTCCAGCCTTAGTTGCAGCATATTACGCTGTTCCCCAGCACTGCTCTTGCGCTGTCTTTCAATGAAAATTGTTCGTTGCAGTCTGGCCATCAAACCTACAATTGGCCATCTAGAAACCTCTGCCTTGGCAACGAAGGAACCATCGATAACAGCTCCAAGGACAAAAATATCAAGATAGGAGATATGATTGGAAATAAATAAGGTAGGACGGTCAGAGCGCATCAAGCCGAGCTCGGTTATTTGCAGACCAAAAATTTTAAGAACCCCTGCGTGATAAATTCTTGGTAGATCATTGGCCTTTTTAACGAAGATTATTTTCAGCAATCCTATCACCAGGACACAAACAGCACTCCAGAATACCAGGGCAATAAGACGAAATAAGGGACTCATTTGTCCGCCTAAGCCCCAAGTGGGGAGCCCGCTGCATCAACCCCGGTTCGATCACGCATTCGCTGATATCGCCTAGCATAATCTTCGGCTAGTTGGTCGGTCCGCACCACTATACACACGTCCAGCGTGTCAAATTGCTCATCAATAACAGCTCCATCGCCGATCACACCACCAAGGCGAAGATAGCCTCTTAGAAGCGGGGGCAATGCGAGTTGAGCCTCTTTCTCGTCAATTAAATCTGCCCGTATCCTATTCATGTTAATGTAGCGCTTACGCAGTGCCCGGGGGCGAATTTGGTTAGGAGCTAAGTGAGAATTATGAAGGTAACTCAAAGCCAATGAATGTTTTTCTGGATCTGCTCCAGGAAAACTAGCGCATCCGAAGAGTATTTTTACGTCATGCATGACTATGTAATGCGCTAACGCACGCCACATTAGGTTCATAACCCCTGCATTTCGGAATTCAGGATGAACGCAGGAACGGCCCAATTCTAGTACTTGCCTGCCGCCCCGAAGGAGCTTGCGAATGCTGAATTCATCTTGCGTGTAAAACTGTCCAACCCGCGCTGCCATATCACGTCGGAGTAATCTGTAAACGCCCACCACTCGAGCCGGCGCTGACGTATGGTCCAGCACTATCAGATGGTCACAGAAGGGATCAAATCGGTCAAAATCGCGACGCTCAGCGGCAACGTCTTGCGAAGCTTTGGCTGAGAGTTCTTCATAAAAGACTTCGTAGCGCAGGCGCTGAGCTGCAGCTATTTCAGCATCTGTCTTTGCTAGCCTGACCTCCAAGCGGCCAGCTACCATTCTCAGTTCTCCAAGCCGCGTAGGCTGAGTGCCGCGGCGGAGAGCTCGTACGAAAAAGAATGGCTTCGTGCCGCCAAAATATCGCGCTCGGGGAGGACGGACGCGTCCCCAAAGTCGACGCTTTGCCAGCGGCCGCTTCACTGCGATCGGCATAAGCCGTTCCATTCCTAGTCCTATTATATTTCATCTTTTGGAGACGAATCGAATGATCACTCCGAAAAGCGTTGGATAGTAAATTGGTGCTCGAAGCCAGAAGATGCAAGGGTAAAGACTTGAAGCTGTCACGATTGCTATGGAAGAAAAAAGCCCGCCTCGCAGAACGAGGCGGGCATTTATTTATTTTGTTAGTTAAAGCCAAAAAAGCTTTAGAAGACATTCAAGCTGCCTTAATCAGCGTCGGCGAGCCCGAGTTCCTAGGCCAATTTTTTTGGCAAGTGAGCTGCGTTGGGCAGCATAGTTGGGTGCTACCATCGGGTAATCATGTGGTAAGCCCCACTTTTCACGGTATGTTTCAGGAGACATGTCGTAAGCAGTTTTTAAATGACGCTTCAGCATTTTCAGCTGTTTTCCGTCTTCTAAACAGATCAAGTAATCTGGTGTTATAGATTTTTTAATAGAAATCGCTGGTTGTGGCTTTTCTGCTTGCGGTGCAACAGCGGCATCAACTTGTGATAAAGTAGTGTAGACTTGGCGAATTAACTCTGGCAGGTCATTTACAGCAACGGGATTATTAGACACGTGTGCTGCAACAATTTCAGTAGTATGCTCTAATAATTCTCTTGTAATTTCATTCTGCTGTTCTGACATCTTAAAACATCTCCGAAAACAATTACGAATACAATAACGCTCGCGGATATATATACTGCGCTAATGATAATCAAGGATGTTTTTCATGAATTCTGGAGAAACTCTAAAAAAACAATACAAATCGGAAGCAAATTACTTGCTTGATATCACTCAAGATCATTGTCCAATGACATTTGTTAAGACAAGGCTCGCGTTAGATAAGATGCTTGTTGGAGAAAAACTTGAGATAATTTTGAAAAATGACGAACCACTAAAAAATGTACCTAGATCTGCTCGAGAACTCGGCCATAAAGTGGGGCCAATTATTGCAATTGATGGAAGTCGATATCGATTAATTATAGAGAAGGTTTGAGCTCCAAAGCTAAAACATGTGCGTCTACTGCTTGAGTGCCCCTTTTGTAGTAGGCTCGACGTAGTCCAATTTTCTTGAATCCAAAAGCGTCATACAATGAGTTTGCCGCAAAATTGTCGTCTGCTACTTCCAAAATCATTCTGTTGAAACCTGAGCTTGTGGCGGCCAATAATGCCCTTCTCAACAACATGTAAGCGGCGCCTAACCGCCTATAATTTAAATCTGTTGCAATATTTAATATCTCGGCATCTTCTCCGGCTGGAAGCACAATGCAGGCACCTATAACAGTATTTCTGATTTCTGCGACAAACCCAAAACCACACGCCTGCATTAAATCTCTGACAGAATTGTTATCCCATCCAGAAGCTCCACCTTCTTCAATAGATTTCTCAAATAAACATGCGACAGCCTCCGAGTCTTCACAGCTAAGAACACGGATATGAATGGAAGTTGTCATTCAGTTCTTTCTCCTGATGACTTGCAAAGATGACGTCGACGTGTGCATTTAAACATATGTTCAAATGGCGTTATCTACTTGCAGCGGTTGCCTTTGTCATAATGGCGCCGACCTCTTCTTTGGCAGCAGACCATGCGGTTGCAGTCGTTTATCATCGTTTTGGTGAAGACTCATATCCTTCAACCAATACCACTTTAGCTCAGCTTGATGCTCATATTCTCCACATAAAAGCAGGTGGTTTTAAGGTTTTGCCTCTCCGCCAGATTGTCGAAGCTCTGCGGTCTGGTGAGCCTCTTCCTGACAAAACCATCGCAATTACGATTGACGATGCATACGACTCTGTAATGAAACACGGATTGCCTCGCCTAAAGGAGGCGGGATTCACAGCTACCCTCTTTGTGAGCACTCAACCTCTAGATGCGAAATTGCCTGGGTATATGACCTGGGATGATATTCGACGTGCAATCCAAATGGGATTTGATATTGGGGCTCATACAGCCAGTCATGCACACCTGCCAGACCAGCCTCTAACGGATGCCCGTCGCGAGATTGCTGAAAGTAATAAGCGGTATCAGGCTGAACTTGGCTTTGTCCCCCAAGTTTTTGCTTACCCTTATGGAGAAGCAAGCCTAACGGTGCGCTCAGCCGTAATGGAGGCAGGATATAGCGCGGCATTTGGTCAGCATTCCGGCGTACTCCACAATACTGACGACATGTTTTATTTGCCGCGCTTTGCATTGAACGAGACGTACGGTGCCATTGATCGCTTTCGCACCCTCGCCAGCGCCATCCCTCTTATGGTGACTGACATAACGCCTCCCGACATGACCCTTAGTCCAGAGAGTAATCCGCCAGCTTTTGGGTTCACAGTGGATTCCTCGATCGGATCACTGTCTAGTCTTGCTTGCTACGCAAGTGGCATCGGTCGGCTAAACTTGAACCACCTTGGTCAACGCCGGATTGAGGCTCGACTGCCGAGAAGGCTTTCACCTGGAAGGCATCGCGTTAACTGCACTCTCCCAGGTGGAGGCGGACGTTGGCGATGGTTTGGGCGCCAATTTTATGTTCGCTAGCCTCTGACAGCATCCATCAGCGGGGCAATGCTCTCGGCGTCATCTAAGTTGTGAACAAGAGCAATGATTTGCTCGACCTTGTCACTGCCTAGGATTGGTGTGGCCAGTGTTCGGAACTTTTTCTCCAATTTAGTCCACTGCAGATCGAGATCCCGTTCTGGTGCATCAGCGTCATGAGTTTCTCGAATTACGATGCCGTTTGAGAGATGGATGGTAATGTTTGCCTCAAATGCACCAATTTTATCGGTTGCCGATACATTCACCTTTTTCCGAAGGTTGGCTGGCGCTTGATCTGACATTCTTGCGTCGTCGTAAAGCTCTAAAGCGCCATCTGCTTGTTTCAGGAGGCCGAGGGCTACGTTGTGGGTCAAGCTGAACTTGCCTTCAAGACCAGTTTTAGGCTCAGGAATATCGCACATACCTATGCAGTGTTGCGCCACAACTATGTCGACTTTTTCTACAAGATCTGGATCAAAAGCCGGATGTTCTGCAGCCTTTAGGGCAGCCTCAATCGGACCATGGGTACCGTAGCAGGCGGCGTGATATTTAAATAGAACGTCAGGGGTGTGAAACTGATTTCCAAGGTTTGCTAGTGCTGCATCGGGATTGAGCCCGCCATTGCTCATTGTATCTACAAACCCCTGGAAGCAATCTAGGACATCTTCTTTTGCTGAAAATCCGCGCTTAGCTAGATTTGCTGCAAGGACACCATTTTGTGCAGCTTTACCTGCATGTAGCGGTTTGCACATAGTCCCAAACATTGATTTGAGTCCTGCCGCCTGAGTGCCAGCGATGCCAAAACAACGGGCCATAGTTTCTTCATCTAGGTTAAGCAGCCGCCCAACTGCAGCGGCCGCAGCGAACGTTCCTATAGTTCCGGTGGAGTGCCACCCTTTAGCATAATGCCCTGTTGCCATCAGGCTTCCAATTCTCGCCTCCACCTCTAACCCTGCAATGAAAGCAGTGACAACATCTCGGCCAGAATAACCGTCCCTTTCGGCGATAGCTAAAAGCGCTGGCCAAACTGGAACTGTTGGGTGGCCAAGCATTGCTTTTAAAACATCGTCGTAGTCGAGTGCATGAGCGCAAGCGCCATTAACCAATGCAGCTTGGGACGCTGAAGTTTTAAACCCTTTTCCAATGACGGTTGCTTGCTCACTGCCTCCAGCTTCTTCTGCCTCTGCGGTAAGCATTTGAACCAGAGGTTCGTTGGCACCTACGAGCATTACTCCCAGAACATCAAGTAAGCACTGACGCGCTGCCACTCGCGCCTCTGATGGCGTGGCATTGTGGTTTAGGTTTGCGGCAAAACTAGCTATCGGGGCCGTAACCTGTCGATCACTATTTCCAGTTGCTGGCATTTCCGGCATTCGAAGCGGCTCCTATCCGTAAAATGGTTCTGTGCTCAATAGAGGCATAACAGCATCTTTTTCACCTTAGCTTCAACCTTCTTAGAACCAAATGGAAATATTTTATTGATAACCACTGTTTCAGAGGGTTTCGCTCAAGAAGTGGGAGAGATAGTGTTCAAACTTAAAGTTAGATTTAGGAGCACGTGGTATGGCATTGAAAAGGGGCTTTAAAGCGCTGCTCGCGGAGGCTGATGCGGTTGCAACAGTGCTTACTGTTGAAGAGGCGGAGGCTAGGCTCAACGACCCTAACACTGTTGTGGTTGATATAAGAGACATTCGCGAACTAGAGCGTGAGGGCATGGTGCCTGGAGCACGACATGCGCCTCGCGGTATGTTGGAGTTCTGGGCAGCTCCAGACAGTCCATATCACAAGGAGTGGATGACGGATGATGGTAAGACCTATGTCTTTTATTGCCAAAGCGCCTGGAGGAGTGCCCTTGCAGTCAAAGATCTAATGGACATGGGAGCGAGTAATGTTGCTCACATCAAAGGTGGTTTTAAAGCATGGAAAGAGGCCGGAAAGAGTATTGAATCTCGGTCAACAAAAAAGGATTAGACTAAAGTGAAGATCACGAAAGGCGTTAAGGAACTCTGTGCTGAGGCCGAAGCAGAGATCGAGAATATTTCTGTAGAGGCGGCGCTGAAATTGGCAACCGACCCGAGCGTACAACTCGTTGACATTCGTGACGTGCGTGAACTTGAGCGTGATGGTCAGGTCCCTGGAGCTCTCAATGCGCCGCGAGATATGTTGGAGTTTTGGGTTGACCCGGAAAGCCCATACTATCGAGAAGCATTTGGCCAAAATAAAAAGTATGTGCTGTTTTGTGCGGGTGGGTTGCGTTCTGCATTAGCCACGAAACGGTTGCAAGACATGGGTTTTGGGCCAGTCGCTCATGTTGTTGGCGGCTATGGCGCTTGGAAAAAAGCGGGTGGCCCAACCGAAGCTCGTCCAACAAAGAAGGGCTGATCCTCTCGTGTCAGAATGGGACTACATAATCGTCGGGGGTGGGTCCGCAGGATCCGTGATGGCAAATAGACTGTCGTCCAAACCATCAAACCGTGTATTGCTTATTGAAGCTGGACCAGACACGCCTCATGGCAACATTCCGCCAGAGGTTCATTCAAGCTATCCCGGAGTCGCTTATTTTGACTCTCGTTTTCACTGGACAGAACTAAAGGTTACTACCCAGCCTGTAAGACACAATGATCCTTCATTTCATCCGCCTAAGCGCTCTTATGAGCAGGCACGTATCATGGGGGGTGGTTCTTCGATTAATGGACAGCTCCTCAATCGAGGGGCGCCTACTGATTATGATGGGTGGCGGGATCTAGGCGTCAAAGGGTGGGGTTGGGGGGATTGCCTCCCTTATTTCCGAAAACTCGAGCGGGATTTGGATTTTCCTGATAGCCCCTATCATGGAGCCGATGGCAAAATACCTGTGCGTCGCCTCTTCGAAGAGCAGTGGACTGGGTACACACATGCTGTCCAAAAAGCGCTTCTGGCCGAGGGTTACGATTACATAGAAGATCAGAATGGTGAGTTTAGAGATGGGTTCTTCCCACTTACAATCTCAAACGCTTTCGATCGACGGGTTTCTGCCGCTATTGGTTACCTCGATCCTCCAACCCGTCGTAGGGACAATCTTAAAATAATTGCGGACACGAGGGTCTCTGCAATTACGTTTGATGGTTTGAAAGCGACAGGTGTTGTGGCATTCCGCCATAATGGTGGTGAGGAAACGCATAAGGCTCTGCGAGAGGTAATTATTTGCTCTGGGGCTCTTCACTCCCCGGCGCACTTAATGCGTGCGGGCATAGGGCCAGCTGGGCATCTCAAGGAACTTGGTATTGAAGTTCGTCATGCCCTGCCAGGCGTTGGTCAAAATTTGCAAGACCATCCTTCTGTCAGTGTCTCAGGCTATTTGCCAGCGGAACATCGCATTCAGCGGGATGATGTGCGCCATATGCATATTGGGTGGCGGTTTTCCTCAAATTTGCATGACGCCCCACAGGGCGACATGTTCGCGGCCCAAGTTGCCAAGTCAGCATGGCATGATGTTGGGAAGAGAATGGGTTCGTTGCTCGTTTGGGTTAACCGAACGTATTCAACGGGCGAGGTGAAGCTGACGTCCGCCAATTGGCGGGACGAACCGTCGGTTGACTTTGGTCTTTGCAGTGATCGGCGCGATCTTGACCGCCTAGCAGATGGTTTCAGGCGCTCGGCTGCAATATTGCTTTCGGATACCGTAAGGGAGGTTGCCACAAACGCATTCCCCACGGCTTATACTGAGCAAGTTCGAAAAATTGCCAAGGTTAATGGCCGGAACAAGGCCATCACCTGGTTCCTTGGAAAGTTAATGGATGGGCCTGCGCCGGTTCGCAAATTGCTAATTGAGAAAGTCATTACTGGCGGAGTTACATTAGAGACTCTGCTGACAGACGCTGAAGCTCTGGATCAATTTGTTTTAGCTAATGCAACCGGTACTTGGCATGCCACCTGTTCCTGTAGAATGGGCGCTGACAATGACCCCATGGCAGTTACTGACAGTCAAGGCAGGGTCCGAGGTGTGACCGGGCTTCGCGTTGTTGATGCCTCGATCTTCCCGTTCGTACCCTCTGCCAATACCAACGGTCCGACGCTTATGACGGCAGAGAAAATCTCCGATGCTATAATAAGTGCATAATTTTCCATGGCAGACGACCAAATCCTGGTGATGGATAGTGTTACCAAGTTAGAGGCAGAAGATGCTGGTAAAGTTCTAGTCGCTGCATCTCATGGTGGCGTTTATGCAGCATATCTGGCTGCGACAGGTAGAGCCCGCGGCGTCATACTCAACGATGCGGGTGGTGGTTTACAGGATGCTGGTTTTGGCGGTCTGGAATGGGCAGATGCATTCGGAATGCCCGCAGCGACTGTTGACTGCATGTCTGCGAAAATTGGTGACGGTAAGGACATGATGGTGTCAGGGTATATCTCCCACACTAACCTTGCTGCTGCAAAGGCCGGTGTGGCGGTTGGGCTGGGCTGTGGTGCTGCCGCTGCAAGGATGCTGGCTGCAGAAATGTGGAGAGGAGAGGTGCCAAACCTACCTGAAAGTCGGTTTGTTATCTCCGAAGGCGTTGATGGACCGAAGGTACTTGGTTGCGACTCAGCCTCTTTGATCAGGGATGAAGATAGAGGGCAGATAGTTGTTTGCGCTAGCCATGGAGGTCTCCTAGCCAATAATCCAGGCTATATTTTGAAGGCTCCGGTGCTGGGTGTTGTGCTTAATGATGCTGGCATTGGAAAAGAGGGGGCAGGGGTAGCTCGTATTCACGCCGCAGCATCGATGGGGATTGCTGCAGGAGCTGTTTTGGCTGCAAGTGCGAGGATTGGTGATGCGCGCTCTACCTGGGAGACCGGTATTATTTCTGTTTTAAATGAGCTTGCATTGGCCTGTGGTTGCACTGTTGGCATGTCTACTAAAGAGTTCGTTGGCGCTCTTATTCATGCTCAAAAAACGAAACGCATGACTGTTTCATAAGGTAAAACTTAAGAATCCTGTGAAAACATCACAGTCCACTGAAGTTGTTATTTAATTAAGTAGTTTCACCTATGAAATGAGCCGGGTAGTAGCCGGCAAAATCACTATGAATTCTTTCGTATGGCAGATCTGACCAGTGGCCGTGATCTTTGAGGTATTCCATTCGTAGGTTCCGTTCTGAGTCGTATTCTTGAAGTAAAGCGTGGCTTTTTCCATTGAATTCTGTTGGCGAAACTCCGAAACGATCACATAGCTCTGAGTTGAAGGCAGGTGCTGCTTTAACCCATTTACCCTCAAGCCAGAGGGTTGCGTAGCCATGGTGAATAAAAACATCACAGTCACCCATCAATGATTTAAGTTTTGGCGTGGTGAAGTGGTTGACAACATCGGAAAGCCCTATTGCAGATGGAATGCCAACCGCGCGGGCAGTTGCTGCTAATAATACAGCTTTTGGAATACAAAAAGCGGCGCCATCCCGTACAACATTCGAAGCAGTGAAATATTTTTCCTGAAATTTAATGCGGAATGCGTCGTAGCGAATTTGATCACGTACTGCGTAAAAAAGGGCAACAGCCTTTTCGAGATCGGTCTTCTGACCATCAATAGCTTTTTCAGTGAATGATCTGACAATCGGATCTTCGAAATCTAAGAATTTCGTGGGCGCTAGATAATTATCTGGTTGCTTCGGGTACCCATAAGGCGTGAAGATTAGTTTGGACATCATTAACACTCTCGTAGGTAGGCCGAATTAGGTCTAAGCTAATACTAACTATGCCAATAGAAAGGGGACAGGTTCCATGGCAAGGAAATCCAAATACGACCGTGCCGTCGAGGATCTGGGTAACGTCGTTTTTCTGGAACATCTCAATGTGAAGGCTCCAGATCAGCGCCTTTCAACGATTTTCTATGTTATGGGCCTTGGCCTGACGCGCGATCCTTATCTTGTGACCGGTGTGGCAAACATGTGGATCAACTGTGGCAAAAGCCAGTTCCATCTTCCAACTGGTCCAGCCCAGGTTTTAAGAGGATTGACGGGATTAGTTATTCCTGGCCGAGAGGCTTTGCTAAAACGGCTGGAAATGGTTCAACCAGACCTTGCTGGTACCTTGTTTAAGTTCTCTGCGAAGAAAGACTATGTCGAAGTCACTTGCCCGTGGGGTAACCGCCTTAAGATACATGAGCCGGGACCGAAATTTCCTGGTATGATGCTGGGTATGCCTTACATGGAGGTAGATGCGCCCAAAGGGTCTGCCTCAGGCATTGCGCGTTTTTACCAGGAAATTTTAGATACTCCAGCTACGTCTACAAAAAACACGGCAACTGTCTCTGTTGGCCCTGGTCAGAAACTAGTTTTCAAAGAGACAACAAAGATGCTTCCGGAATATGACGGCCACCATGTCGCTATCTATCTCGCAAATTTTTCAGGTCCTTACCAAAAGCTTCTCAAACTTGGTTTGGTGACAGAGGAGAGTGACCAGCACCAATATCGTTTCCTTGATATTGTCGACCCAAAGTCCAAGAAAACTCTGGTGCGTTTAGAACATGAAGTTCGAAGCATGCGTCACCCGTTGTATGCTCGGGAACACACGAACCGTAATCCTGCCATATCAAATCGGACATATGCGCCAGGTCATCAGGATGCCGTTTATGCTTCGGCGCCGGTAAGTCTCTGATGAAGCTTGGATACAGTCTTCCTTCCAACCAGGGATTTGAAGACCCAAACGACATAGTGATTCTTGCTGAGAAGGCCGAGAAGTTAGGCTTTAACAGTGTCTGGACTAGTGAGCATCTTTTCCACTCTAGTTATATAGCGGACCGGCTTGATAATCTGCCTTATTATGAACCGCTGTCTATTCTGTGTGCTGTGGCGATGCGAACACATAAAATTCGCCTCGGTACAACAGTAATCGTATTGCCTTGGCATGATCCACCGCGTTTAGCAAAGACTGTTGCTACACTGGATTTGCTCTCTCAGGGTCGTGTCGATCTTGGTGTTGGCGTAGCGACAACAGAGGATGAGTACATCAATCTCGGTGTTGATTTTAAGACCCGAGGAAAAAGGGCGAATGAAATTCTCTCGGCATTGCAGATCCTCTGGACAGAAGAAATCCCTGAATATCATGGTGAATTTTATCGTTATTCTGGGTTAAAATTTTCGCCTAAGCCGAAACAAAAACCATATCCTCCAATACATGTGGGAGGCTCTAGTATGGCCGCGCTTCGGCGCACAGCTCGTTTTGGTGACGGATGGCATACGCTCCGTCAATCCCCCGATGACATTCGTGAAAAGCTCCCAATTCTCGAACAGTTAATGCAAGAGGCGGGGCGGGATCCAAATAGTCTTTATATCTCGATTAATGCAGGGATACGGTTTGATGGAAAGCCGCAGGATCGAGAACCAAAAGACAGGAAACTCATCTCTGGGTCGAACCAGGATATAATAGACACTCTGGCAGCATTCTCTAATTCTGGTTGTCATGAGGTTGTGGTCAGTATTGCAAGCCGTGAACAGAGTTTTCACGAGGATTTACTTGATCGGATAGCTGCTGAGATCTTGCCTTACATTTGAGGGGAGGGGCGTAGATGGCCTGGAAACGCATGGTGCTGGAAATTGGCATGGGCACTGATATCAGAGGAGGCGATAGCACAAAGGCTGCTGTTCGGGCCCTCAGGGATGCTTTGTGGCATAATTCTTTAACTATCGGGAACCTTGTTGGGCAGGACGTGGATGCAATGCGTGTGCACGTGACAATTGCAGTTCCAAATCCAACAACTGTAGATAAAGCTGAAGTCCTTTCAGTCTTGCCGCATGGTACTGGCGAGGTGGAGTGTGTGGAGGGTGGACTTGCTATCCCGAAGCCTAACTCGTCTGATGTCACGCTTCTTGCCCACGCGGCTGCTGCTGTCTATCTCGACGTTTAGTGGAGTTAAGACATGACAAAAAGACGTATCATCGTCGAAATGGGCGCGGGCAATGACTTACATGGGGGCGATTATACAAAAGCTGCCGTGCGAGCCTGTGATGATGCTCTCCATCACAGTTCTATGAGTTTCATCCGCGCATTGAATATAGATAAATCTAAGCTGATCGTTGAGGTCACTGTAGGCGTTCAGAAGCCTGAAGAGGTTGATACTGAAGCTGTAAGAGCGCGTTTCCCAGTAGGAGAGGTAACGGTAGTGGCTGAAAAGGGTGGTCTTGACGTTTATGATGACTCAGTCGGTGATGTTGCAGTAATTGCTAGTGCGGCAGTGATCGTGAGCCTTGAGGACTAATAGATAACACCTCATAAATTAAAAAACGGATTTGAGGGTGTTTTTCTAGTCGGTCAACGTTTTACCAGCAATCAGCTTATAAATGCCGGCAGTGTCGAGGTTAGCAAGTCCGGCTCCAGCGGCAAGTGCGAAAATTTCAGCAGCAGCAGCGCCAACAGGACTTGCCTGGTCAACTTGTTTGGCTGCAGCCTGCGAAAGTCTTAAATCTTTGAGCATCAGTGCTATTGTGAAGCCAGGTTCAAAGTTACGGTTAGCCGACGCAGTATCAACAATGCCTGCCACCGGCGGGTTCCGTGTTCCAATATTAGTTTGGCCAGAGCTGGTCGAAACTACGTCATAAAGAATCTTTGGGTCGAGGCCGAGACGCTGGCCGATTGCATAGCTTTCGGCTACTGCTACCGCGGAAATGCCTGTGATCATATTGTTACAGATCTTAGCTGCTTCACCCATTCCCGAAGGCCCACAATGAACAACTTTAGCGCCCATTTTTTCTAGTTGTGGCCGGACTTCAGCTAAGTCACTTGCTTCACCTCCAACCATAAAGGTTATCGTCGCGGCTTCAGCGCCAGCAACGCCACCTGAAACCGGAGCGTCGAGCATGCGGAAACCACGTTCGCGGGCCTCTTTTGCTACTTCCTGGGCTGTTGCAACATCAATTGTTGAACAATCGACTAGTAGTGCACCCTTGGGGGCGATTTCAAAGATACCTCCTTTGTCCATGTACAGTGAACGCACGTCTGGACCAGCCGGAACCATTGAAAAAATTACGTCCGCGCCTCCAACGGCCTCTTCGAGAGATTTAGCAGCATCCGCTCCGGCATCCTGACAAGCTGCGATGGCTGCATTGGATTTATCAAAAACTCGAACCCGTCGACCCAGTGCATTGGCATTTCTAGCCAGGTTTCGAGCCATTGGTCCACCCATACGACCAACACCAATAAAAGCTGAAACGTCGCTCATCAGATAATTTCTCCAACAAAAAATTACAGGGTGGTGCGACCACCATCTATCGGTAGAAGCACTCCAGTTAGGAACTGGCCGTCATCAGATGCAAGATATACGGCGGCCCCAGCGACATCCTCTGGGGTTGCAAGTCGACCTAAGGGAATACCGGAAATAAACCGTTTGCGATGTTCATCGGTAATCTGCCCTCCAACGACTTCTTCAAAAAGTGGGGTCTCAGCAGCCACCGGGCAGAGAGCATTCACACGTATGTTTTTTTCACCAAGTTCTGAGGCCATGGAAATGGTGAGGCTGCATGCTGCAGCCTTAGAGGCGTTGTACCATGCTGCACCCGGCCTTGGACGAAGTCCTGCGATTGACGCCGTATTGATAATCGAACCGCCTCCGCGCGCCTCAAGATGAGGGAGGGCGGCTCGAGTGGTCTTAAGCCAGCTTTTCACATTGACCTCGAAAATGCGGTCGATTGCGTCTTCTGTTACTGTCTCAAAACGGCCAATGCGTTGTGGTACGCCTGCATTGTTTACCAGGATATCCAACCCACCAAAAACTTTGACCGTAGCTTGAATCATTGCTTCTGCATCGGCTGTTTTGGTAACATCAGCTCTAAGGCTCTCTGCTTGCCCGCCTCTTTCTTTGATCTCGGTAGCGACACGCTTTGCGCCAACTTCGTCAAGGTCTGCAACCATGACTGAAGCACCTTCTGCAGCATAACGTTTGGCAATGGCTTCCCCAAAACCAGAGGCAGCTCCAGTTATGACGGCAACTTTATTTTGAAGACGCATGGGTTAGTCCTTCTTTACGCTTCACCATTCATCCAGGAGACGATGAGCCTATAGGCGATTGAATCACGACGCGGTAACCGCATGTCAAAGTCTTCCAAATGGTCTAATTGGCTCCTGTGCATCCACCGGGCATCTTCCAACTCTTCTTCGTCAACAAAGATGTCTTCGCTGTCGGCTTCAGCATGGAAACCCAGCATTAAGGATGCAGGAAACGGCCAAGGTTGAGAAGCCCAGTACCGAACCTTCGCTGGATCGACTATGACAGATGTTTCTTCAAGAACCTCGCGAGCGACAGCTTCTTCTAAGCTCTCACCTGGCTCCACAAAGCCCGCGAGAGTTGAATACATCTTCGGCATAAAGTTACGAGTGCGCCCTAGCAGGCATTTATCACCCTTGTATACCAGCATTATTACCGCTGGATCTGTGCGGGGAAAATGCTCTGTATTGCAATCGGGGTTTATGCAACGGCGCTGACTACCTGCTTTTTCTGGCCGAGTTTCGGCGCCGCAAACGCCGCAATGCCCATTCCGTTTATGCCAAAACATGAGCCCGCGTGCATGAGCTAAAATCGATCCTTCCTGTTGCTCTAGGGAAGGCCCAACGGCGCGGAGGTCCTCAAAGGCGCCGTGATCCTGAACGCAAGAATGTGCCTGGTAAGGATCATCATGATGGGATAGGTCTACGCCGAAGTAAGCTACACCGTCGTTGACCCCTAGGAAGCTATGGAACCGTCCAGCGTCTAGGAGTTCTTTGGCCTCGCCAACAGTCGGCAACAGAGCCCCTTCTTGTTCACTATGGACTAAGCTTTTGTCGCGCCAGACTGCCACAATTCGGCTCGATGGGTCGTAAAGTTTCTTAGTCATCCAGCCATCATCTGCGCGTCTGTGAGATAACCGGTCCAGCGGAGCACCGGTGTACCAAAGGGTCTTGGACGTACTAGGATCTTTTGACTGACTCATTCGTAGGACTTTCCGTCAGCCGCGACCAACATATGGCATCTTACTTGCCATAACAGTCATCGTATGAACATTAGCGTTTAGCGGGAGGTTAGCCATGTAGACAATCGCATCTGCAACCGCCTGCACGTCCATGGTTGCTTCAACACGTGTTGTACCATCTGGCTGGAGAACACCCGTTTGCATTCTCTGTGTCATAGGAGTGGCAGCGTTACCAATGTCAATCTGCCCAACACAAATGTCATAAGCACGACCATCCAACGAAGTGGCTTTAGTAAGCCCGGTTATAGCGTGCTTGGTAGAGGTGTATGGAGCTGAATAGGGCCTGGGAACATGAGCGGAGATTGAGCCATTATTTACAATCCGTCCTCCCTGAGGCCTTTGATCCTTCATAATTCGGAAGGCTTCCTGCGAGCAGAGAAATGGCCCAGTAAGGTTTACATTTACCACCCGTTGCCACGTTTCCAGAGAGATATCCTCAAATGGATCCGGCGGTGAGCCGCCACCCGCATTATTGAAAAGAAAATCAAGCCTTCCAAATTTCTCTTTAACCGATTGAAAAAGCGCCCCTACGGATGCTGCATCAGTCACATCTGTCGCCACAGCTAGGACTTTCGAGCTATTCACACCCGCTGCTGCAACGGTTTCTGCAAGAGCATCCTCGCGTCTGCCGGCCAGAGCTACGGACCAACCGTCTGCAAGAAGTGCTAAGGCAGATGCTCGGCCGATGCCGGAACCAGCACCAGTGACTATCGCGATTTTTGAAGTCTTAGACATTTAAATCCTGCCTTACCGTTTTCATTGTTCACCCCTAATCTTTAGCTGTCCGCGTTTCAATGGCGTTGTCAAACTTATCCGCTTGGCGTCTTCTGTTTTTCGGGTCATCTTTAAGTCGTGAATAGAGTTCTGTTCACGGCTTAGAAAATCAACTCGCACATTGTCAGGTTTTTGTTGCGTCCCTCAAGACTGAGCTAATGTTAAATGTTTGTGTTTCGCATGTATTTTAGAAAATTTTGGAGGTTGCCTTAATGGCCGATCGCATCCTTACCACTCATGCTGGAAGTTTACCTCGCCCTTTGGCGCTGACAGGCTTGTATGCCCGAAGTGCACAAGGAGGTGAGGTAAATGAAGCTGAACTAAGTGCAGCAGGAAGGGATGCTTTGTTTCACATCATAAAGCAGCAAGCCGAAAATGGTGTAGATATTGCCAACAACGGCGAGCAACAACGTGAAGCATTTTTTCTTTATCTTCGCCACCGACTTTCTGGTCTTGGTGGGCGTTGGACACGTCCACCACGAGCCGAACTGATTAGTCATCCTGACTTTGCGGAGATGATGAAGGAGCAAGCTTCTCTTCGTCCAGTCGTTTCAAACATGGAGCCACCAAAAACTATCGGTGCAATTTCACATGTTAAGCCAGAGGCGTGTGAGCAGGAGTGTGCAGACTTTGATGAAGCGTTGAGGATTGAAGGCCATCAATTTGACCGCACATTTCTGACGGCGCCTTCACCGGGTATCGTTTGTGCGGCAATGAAGAATGAATTCTACGATAGTGAAGAAGCTTATCTAGCTGACCTCGCTAAGGCACTTCGTGTTGAATATGAAATTATCCTTGCTCATGGGCATGACTTACAACTTGATTGTCCAGAGCTTGGTTTGGAAGGACATTTGACGTATGCGGGCAGGCCAAAAGAATTTCTAGCGTTCGTCGAGCGCGCCATAGATGCGATTGCCCAGGCCATTGATGGCTTGCCATCGGAACGAATTCGTCTGCATTTGTGTTGGGGCAATGTCGAGTCACCCCATGACCATGACACCCCCCTTGCGGACTTCTGGGAAATCGTAAAGCAGGCTCCTGTTGGCGGGTTTGTTTTGCCGTTTGCTAACCCCCGCCATGCTCATGAGTGGCGCGTCCTTCGCGACAGTCCACCCAGCGACAATCAGTTCATAGCTGCAGGCGTTATTGATACGCTTACTAATTTTGTTGAGCATGAACAGGTCGTTGCTGACAGATTGGAGACGGTAGCTCGGGCAATCGGAGATCCCGCTCGAGTGATAGCCTGTACGGACTGTGGTTTTGATACTTCTGCCGGGTTAGGTCGTGTCGCTCCCAGTGTTGTTTGGTCAAAATTTAGGTCGATGTCAAAAGGTGCTGAGATTGCAACTAAAATACTGTTTTAAAATGTAAAAATATTTTTTGTCTTTGCCTAAAATGTCTTTTAGACAACTTTTAATTTTGATGTGCATCTATCTTGGCCTGACCTTGTCGGGTTTGCATGCCATGGCGGCGTTACTGCCTACCTTCATTGAAATTTGGGATCTGACAAACACTGAAGCCGGGTGGCTCAATAGTTCTCAGTATCTAGCTTATGTCGCGGCTGTGCCGATCATAGCCTTCTCCGAGAGAATTGACGCCAAACGCCTTCTGTTGACCGGAACGCTATTTAATGTGGTTGGGTATCTTGGCTTTGCTCTTCTTGCTGACGGCCTTTGGAGCGCAGTTGCTTTTCGAGTTTTGCAAGGGATCGGGTTTGCATTCACATACATGCCAGGCGTCAAAGCCATTACTGATAGAGTGTCTGCGAAAAATAGAGGACGTGGAGCCTCGATTTATGTCTCTAGTTTTGCAACCACCACAAGCTTTTCGATTATCATTGCAGGCATGATAGCCGACTCTTTTGGTTGGCGAGCTGCCTTTATACTTCCTACAATCACAAATATTGGAGCATTTGTATTAATCCTCTTCTTTCTACAAAAGGCGGAACCTGAGGTCGGCGATGGGCCAAGGCGAGCACTATTTGATTTTCGCGATGAATTTTCGGATCCAAGGATGCGAGGCTTCATAATTGCCGCGACCATGCACACTTTAGAACTTCTAGCAGTTCGCGGTTGGACCGTCGTTATGCTTGTAGTTGTAAGTGAACGATGGTCATGGCTCAACCATGAAATAATACTCATTATCGCGACATTCTTGGTGCTCATTGGCATGCCATGCAGCATGGCAGGAGGGGAGCTTGGTCACCGTAAAGGTTTTGCCTATGCTTCTGCCCTAGCTATGGCATTGTCAGCGTTGTTTTGTGGCGCTGTTGGGTTTGCAATTGATGGGCCACTTTGGCTGTTTGTTTTTCTCGTTCTTATGCACAACGTTTTCGTGCTTGCAGATTCCGGAGCGCTGAATGGAGGAGCAGCTGATGTTGCGAAGACCGGTAGGCGGGGCGCTGCTGTAACTTTGATGGCATTTGCCAATGCCCTTGGTAGCTTAGCGGGGCCAGTACTATTTGGTTTTATGCTCGATCTAGGAGGCGGGAGGCAGGAGAGTTTTGCATGGGGCATAGCCTTTTTGACGATTAGTGGCTGTGTAATGGCAGGTGTAGCAGCTTTAATCATCGGTATGCGTCGATATCCAAGGAAATTAAGGGAGGTCAGCAATGGTTAGCGATGACAAGCCTACGGCTTTCGGCCGCATTCATGCGCCTGATCAACTTTGGTTGGGAAAGGCATTACCGGAAGAAGTGCTCGAGCCAGAATTGGAGATCATTGATACGCATCACCACTTCTGGGATCGACCAGGTGACCGCTATTTCCTTGACGAACTGCTGGCAGATTTAGACTGCGGACATAATATTGTAGCAACCGTATTCGAAGAGTGTCATGCGATGTATCGCGCAGACGGTTCTCCGGAATTTCGTGTCATCGGTGAGACAGAATTTATTGCTGGCTTAGCTGCTATGAGTCTTTCTGGACGTTACGGCTCCTGCAAAATTGCAAGTGGTATCATTGGAGCATGCGATCTGACTGGAAGCCGGGTAGAGGAGGTGCTTATAGCCCAAATCCGTGCCGGTGGGGGGCGGTTTCGGGGGGTAAGACACTCGGCTGCTTGGGATCCAGATCCAATTATTGGTAACGGAGCCAAGGGCCCTGGACTCTACAAAAATAAGATGTTTCGCGATGGTTTAGATCGGTTAACGGACTTAGGGCTGTCTCTCGATGCATGGGTTTTTCATACCCAATTGGACGATGTAATTGATCTTGCAACTTCAAAGCCTGACGCAAGGATTATACTCTGCCATTGCGGAGGTCCGCTGGGGTATGGCCCTTATGCGGGTCGCCATGACGAGGTTTATAATCATTGGCTATCAAGAATGACGGAATTGGCGCAGCAGCCTAACGTTTCAGTTAAACTTGGTGGCATGATGATGCGGCTAGCGGCCTACGATTATGGTAAGGCTGACCGGCCACCATCTTCTATCGAGCTTGCGAACTTATGGAGACCGTATATTGAGCCATGCATAGAATTGTTCGGGGCCGACCGTTGTCTAGCTGAAAGCAACTTTCCAGTAGAGAAGATGGGTATTGGGATGGGCGCGCTTTGGAATACCTTCAAGCGCATTACCGCCGGTTGTTCTGATGATGAGAAATCAGATATCTATGCTGGCACAGCTAGGCGAGTTTATGATCTTACCTGAGATGATAGCGACCTGTTGATCACCATTGTCGTGATTTTCCAGCGCTTACTTATCTCCTTTTGGCACCTACCTTTTCCAGCAAGGCTTCTAAAGTCTCGAAAGGTTGCGCGCCCACGACGCCGTAGCCGCCAGCGACAAACGTCGGCACCCCAGTAACTCCGTATTGTTTCGATTTGTTCCAATCTGCGTCAACTGCATCTTTAAAGCGTCGCGTTTCAAGTGCCGATTTGGCGTCTTCCACGTCTAGATCTGCTTTGATCACAAGCTCAATCAATACATCGATGTCGCCAATATTTTTTGCATCCACGAAATACGCTCGATACAAAAGGTCGTGTAATTTTTCACCGCCAACCTTGGTGTCTGCCCAAGCGCCCAATTCTTGAGCTAATCTGCTGTTATAAGTATGTGTGCGTTTGCCGTAAGGAAGACCTTCGTCGTCCATTCGCGCTTTCATTTGCAGATACATTTTGTCAGGATCGTAGTCGCGTCCAGCAAATAGATCCTTCAGTGTGCGCCCCTCTATTGGCGTTTCAGGATGAAGCGGGAAATGCACCCACTTCACTCGGATATCAAAAATCTCTTTAAGTTTTTCAACACGCCCGGTGCTGAGATAACACCACGGTCAAACGTAGTCCGTGAAAATTTCAAGAGTAACTGGATCTGCCATCAGGTTTTCCTTAAACGACTGGTCTCTATAACGTTGCACTCAAAAGCAGTGCCTTCAAGTCTCTTCAGTCAAGGCTGCACCTGATTTGAAGAGCGCTTCAATATCCTGCTCATTTAATCCTGCCTCTGCCAACACTTCTGCTGTTTGCTCCCCAAGAAGGGGCGTGGGTTTGCCAGCCGTCGGGCTTGTCTCTTCAAATTGTATGTAGTTCCAAGCTGTTTGCATCTTGCCAACCTTAGGGTGAACGCGTTCACACACGAGGTTATTGTCATGTGAATTTTGGTCTTGCAAGAAATGTTCACTATCACCTGGCTGTGCCTCAGCCGCTGGAATTCCAGCGTGCTTTAGGCCTTGAAGGGCTTCTTTCGTTTTCATCTCTTGGAATTTTTCTGCTGTTGCGTCAGCCAGCGGCGATTGTGCAGGATGATTGGAACCTTGGTCATCCAGTCTTTTCAGACCTAGGTACTCTTGCAAGGAGTCACGCTGTTCTTGGGTGTCAGCCGCTATATAAATCCAACCATCAGTGGTCCGATAAAGTCGGTGATAGGCGCTTAGACCATACTGTTGCTGATCGGCGAGAGGTCTTTCTGGTTTGTCGCGGTAGCGGCTAAACCATGCTGATGACAAAACAACGCCACCATTAAGAAGATTGCTTTCTATCCGCTGTGGCTCACCTGTCTTCTTTAAATGGAAAAGGGCGGTCACCATACCGAATGCTCCCAGAGCGCCGGTAGTATAGTCCGTGGGAGCCAATTGAGCTGGAAAGGAGGGAGGATTGTCCGGTCCACCCTGCGCGCGCTGAAGTCCCATTAATGCTTGAGCCAACGGGTCAATGCCAGGACGTTTAGAATATGGTCCGGTCCAGCCGTAACCAGTAATGTGCATCTCTATAAGTTTCGGATTAACGTTTGGACCCAAGCCCATTCGTTCGGTTGCACCAGGCCGAAGATTTGCAAGAACCGCGTCGCAGGTTGCTGCAATTTTCTGGATTGCTTCCTTAGCGCCTGATTTTGTTGCATCAAAACAGACCGAGCGTTTGTTGAAATTAACGTTATAAAAATATGTCCGCCCTATCGGCCTGGAGATGTCACCGCCAGGGGGCTCGAGTTTTATGACATCGGCGCCAAGGTCAGCTAACAGCCTACCACAAGTTGGTCCGGCGATCAGATTAGTGATTTCTAGAATACGAACTCCCTGCAACGGAGGTGGGTCTTCAGTTGCGTCATTTATTAGGGTATCGGCGATAGGCTTAAGACTTGGGATTGGCGAAATGGAGGCAGCCCGAGGCCCTTTGGGGCCAACGGTAGTTTTTGTGAAAAGAATTGGAGTGCCCATTTGAACTATAGGCCCCTGATCTGGGTCCTCTAGCGTTTTAACCATCCCGTTATGGATGACCTGTGGGTCCTCGAGACCTTCTTCCGCATGTCGGGCTGGCGCAAAAGGAACATCTGCGGCTTCCAGAGCTGAGGCCCATTCAGCGGCGGTTCGAGTCTTCATTATACCCGTTAGGCGTTCCCGCATTTCTTGTTCATCTTCGGGTGTTTCGCCGCCACGGCCTTGGAGAAAACGTGGCTCCGCGACATAGTCGGAAATCCCCATAAGTTCAGCACAGCGTCCTATGAAAGCTTCGTGTACACAGCCAAGTTGTATGTAGTTTCCGTCCCCGCACTCATAAACACTGTAGAAAGGAGCTGAGCCTGACGGATGTGTTTGGAACACATGTCTTGCAATACCTTCGCCCTCAACCTTGGGATGATACAGCAGCGCCCCAGCAAGCAATGATGTTTCAATCATCCGGCCGCGTCCTGTATCCTCTCTTGCGAGAAGGCTGGCAGCAATGCCAAGACAGGCAAAAATGGCAGCTCCAACACTTGGCAGAGGATGGACAGTATGCACAGGTGCTTTTCGGAAGCCTGGCATTCCTCCAAGTACGCCAGAGCGCGCCAGAATTAGATCATCGATGGGTAAATCGTCCTTCAAATGACCGTATCGCCCGTAAGCGGTGATCGCACATGCAATAGTCCTTGGGTTTAATGCCTTTATTCGTTCCCTGCTCACTAATGCCTGACGTGGCGATGATGGCGCAAAATCCTCGATTAAAACGTCGATGCCAGTTATCAGCGCTTCAATTCTTTCTTTTGCATTGGGCCCATCGATATCCAGATCGATGGCTTCCTTGCCTCTATCCCAGATTACAAAACCACCCTTGCGGAAAAGGGGTGCAGCTGGACCAATGGCGCGCAATACTCTTGCCCCACAATCAGAGAGAAGCATCGTGGCGAATGCTCCTGCGTCGCCAGTAGAAAGGTCTAGAACGATGACGCCTTCAAGTGGTCGGGTCATAGCGGCTAATTGCTCCCAATATTATCATGTCTGAAAGTTTAACTATCGAAGCCAGGACGTGAAGACCCCGTGATTTCCAATTAGGATTGTTACCTTCGCTTTTTACAGGAGATATTTCCATGGCGGCTATGGATATGTTTGGATTAGATGTTGGTATTTACGGACCGCTAGCAGAACCTGAAACGGTAATGGGCTTAGCCCATTTTGCTGAAGACGTGGGTTTTGATTCGATTTGGCTCGCTGACCATGTAGCGTTTCCAGCAGCATTTCAGTCTAAATATCCATTTAGTGCTACAGGCGACTTTCCTGCTCCAACAGATGATCCACTCTTCGAGCCGCTAGCTGTGATGGGGGTTCTAGTTGGTGCTACTTCCAAAATAAAATTAGGAACGGCTGTTCTTATTATTCCATATCGAAATCCGATATTGACCGCCCGAATGTTAATTACTCTTGATCAGTTTTCTGGAGGACGAGTTATTTTGGGTGCTGGTGTTGGCTGGCTGCGGGAGGAATTTGAAGCGCTACAGACTCCTGATTTCAAACTGCGTGGTAAGGCGACTGATGAATACCTGGACATATTTAAGGCAATGTGCAGGGGAGGAGTTATTGGTTTTGAAGGTGAGACCTATAGCTTCAACCCCGTTCAATCAGTTCCTGGATCTATACAGCAACCACACCCTCCAATCCTAGTTGGTGGTGTGTCGGATCCAGCACTTCGCCGAATAGCGCTGCGGGGTGATGGCTGGCTTGCGACTGCACTAGGTCGGGAGCAAATGCCAGAAAGATTAACAGCTTTGAGGAAAATTTCAGAAGCTGAAGGCAGACGATTTGATGAACTTCAACTTGTTTACAAGCTTTTTTTAAGTCCAGGCGAACCCAAAAAAGGACCATTTGGTGGCCGTGATATGGGCTCAGGATCTGAAGCAGAAATTAAAGATGACCTCAAAGCAATCATAGATGCGGGCTTTGAAAAAATTGTAATCAGATTTCGTGGAACGGATGCTGGAGAACAGACACGTAATTTGAAGCATTTTGCCGAGAAAATTGCTCCAGCGCTTTAGCCTGATTTTCCTAACTTTAGTCTGAATCCATTTGGAACTGTCGTTTGAATAATTATTTCTATTTGGATGGCAGCGCCGACTGGAACAGAGCCTTAGGATGCCTCCTCAGCTAATGGGCTGAGGAGGTCTGAAAGTCTATGACTGATTTCCCAGCCATTAGTATCCTTTAAAGTTCCCAGGACGTTTCTCGCGCCAAGCAGTTATTGCTTCAACGTGATCTTCAGACATTCGAGCAAGTGTCATATGGGAAGAGACCATGTCCAAGCTTGAGCGCAGATCCATATTCTGATTCTGATACACCAATCTTTTTATTAGGCGCACAGATATTGGAGCACCAGCGGCAATACCTGTTGCTATCTCTAGAACTTTATCAAGGAGCTGATCATCCTCAAAAACATCTAAAACAAGACCAATTTTTTTCGCTTCTGCTGAATCAACAAATTTTGAAGTCCAAAGAAGTTCTAACGCCTTCTGGACGCCTACAATTCGCGGGAGGAACCAACAGGCGCCATTGCCAGGCACGAGCCCCATCCGCACGTAGGTTTCAGCAAAGCGTGCGCTTTTAGCCGCATATCGAATGTCGCAATGGAGAGCCATATCCATTCCTGCTCCGACTGCAACGCCGTTCACTGCGGCAAGCACTGGTTTGTCTAGTGCCTGTATCTCTTGGGAAATTTTCTGAATTCGGTCCCAGAGACCAGATTTAACTGCTGTAACGGTTGTCTGTGCGCCACCCATTCCACCAGTATCGCCACCAGAGCAGAAACCACGGCCAGCCCCCGTAACTACAATACAGCGTACATCATCTCGTTCACCGCACTCTCGGAGGCGATCAACATACGCTTCTAACATTTCAATGGAGAATGCATTCAGCTTATCAGGGTTATTAAAAGTAATTACCGCAACTTTGTCACTTCGCACTTCAAATTTAAGTTTTTCTGTCATCGAACTCATCAACTCCTATTTTTTGATTAAATTCCTGGCCACTTGGGCGGCCGTTTTTCGTTAAATGCTGTGATGCCTTCTGCTGCGTCTTCAGACGTTCCCATTAGGCCGCCATTCGACTCAGCTAGTACTAGCGCCTGATGCATAGTCATGTCCTGCATCGCTCTATAAACGTAAAGTCCCCGACGCACTGCGGCTGGGGAACTTTTAAGAATACGTTGGATTAACCAATCCGTTTTGGCATCAAGTTCACTTTCAGGGACAACATGATTGATGAGCCCAGCGGCATTTGCTTCCATGGCAGAAATGGGTTCCCCAGTAACCATTAGCTCAAGAAGCTTTCGTTTTGGCATAACACGCATCAGATGAGTCATGATCATCATTGGCCAAACGCCGATCCGGGTTTCCGGTGCCCCAAATTTCGCATTTTCAGTTGCAACCGCCATGTCACACATTGCGACAAGACCAAGACCACCAGCAACAGCATGACCATTGACGCGAGCGACTATTGGCAGGGGGCATCGCTCAACTAAGCGGAAAAGGTCTCCTATTTCTTGAGCAGGATCAGTGTGATTGATTTGAAATGGGCGGTCTTTTCCTGTTCGCTTTAGGTCTGCGCCAGCACAAAATGCTTTTGAGCCAGTCCCGGTCAAAACAATAACTCGCACATCGGGCATTGCTTGTATTGCTTGCCGGATGCCATCCATTATGCCTGTGATAACCTCAGTGTTTATTGCGTTCCGTCTATCTTCTCGATTGATGGTCAGCCGCATAACGGGTCCGTCCCGTTGAATAAGAAGTTCATTCATCGCCGGCATCCCTCAGCCTATATTTATCAAGAGAAATAAAACCAATGGCTCAAACCCTATTGCAATCTTTCACTTTGGTGACTTTGTTTTGCAAATAAAATTCAACATTCTTGTTTATGGGCAGGCATACAAAGGCGAGTTTTTTGGAATTACTTCGATAAAAACAGTAAATTTTTTAAATGTAGCAGAAAGTTATTGGCCTCTTTTGGTTCAAAGGCTCCAAGGACGTAGCGATCCGGACGTAATAAAATTATTTGGTCTCGGTGCGCTCGAATGGGTCGATATCCGGACATATCTGGTAATCCTGCGTCGTCAGAAAGATAGACCTTTTGTAATTCTATTGGCCAAGTTTCCTCATCCAATTTTCTAAGCCAATCGCGACCAGTCGCACTTTGGGCGATCAGTGCAAAACCATTGCCAAGCAAAGTATCGAGAAACACGGTTTTCCCTTTATTGTCGATCTTTGGGTTAGGGAGCATCCGCCCTATGAGACTTGCGGGTGGTTGGGTTGCATCGTCTAATCCTATGAAAATACCCGCTTTATACTGCGGGGCGGGCTTGAATTTCATGCCGAGAACAAAATCGCGAGCTCCGGGAAAACGCTTTAACCCGGCCATTAATGCATCTCTGTAAATGCTGGATTTGCCAACAGGCATTACCACCTCGCCCATTGCAACAGCGAGTTGCACCATGTCGCGTGCGGGTTCCTTTCGCTCTGTTTCATAGGTTTGTAAGAGAGCCGGCCCTGCGCTCTTAACTACCAAAGCTGCTTTCCATGCCAGGTTCGTGGCATCGCGAAGACCTGCATTCATTCCCTGGCCTGCGAAAGGTGGTGTAAGGTGCGCGGCATCTCCCGCAAGCCAGACCCGACCTTTGCCCCAATTGCTCGCGACCCGCGCTTCAAATGTGTAGACAGCAGCACGCATTATATCCTCAGGGGCAAGAGGACGGATGTCACCTAAAAGACCCTCTAACCTGTGGTGTTGGAGCATTTCCTGCCCGGTCTCTCCGGGAAGCAACATGAATTCGTAACGACGTCCGCCATAGGTCGTAGGGATCGAAACCCACGGACGCTTTGGGTCACAGAAGAATTTTGAAATAGGTTCTTGGTCTCTGTCTTGATGTAGATCAAGAACAATCCAATCTTGTGGATATGCTTCGCCGGGAAAGTCGACCCCAAGGAGGTCCCGCGTTTTGCTCCGGGCGCCATCAGCAGCTATCAAAATCTTGGTTCGGATCTCATGACCAGAAATCTGAGCAATGACTTCTTTGGAATTTTGCTGAAAGTTGGTTAGGTCTCTGCCACGCTCAATACGAACGTGCTTAAAACGATCCAGGCCTGCGGTTAATAGCGCTTCAAGTTGCGGTTGGTGAAAAATATTTCGTTTCGGCCACCCATATTCTACTGGCCCTGGCCCTACCTCGCCAACTATCTGTCCAGATTCGTCTAAGTATCTGGAACCTTCACCTGCTCGCTTGATGTTATCCAGACTTCTTCCGAGTCCCGCCATATCTATCGAGCGACATCCCTCATCATCAAGGGAGATGGCCCGCGGAAGGTTTAGGGGCTCTTTGCTCTTGTCAATTAATAAAACAGAAACGCCAGCTTGCCCCAGCAGGTTTGCTGCTAAAAGCCCAGTGGGCCCAGCCCCAACAATAAGAATATCCGCCTCATTATATCTCATCGATTAATATCAGTAGGCGTAATCCAATGAAGGAAAATAAGTATATTGCTTAAATTAGCTGTAAGAAGAAGGCCGACGCTTTTTTCTAAGCGTCGGCCTTTCTCTAATTAGTTTTTGCTCTTATCGATTATCGCGTTTTCAGCAATCCAGGGCATCATCCCACGGAGGCGTTCGCCAATAACTTCCAACTCGTGTTCGGCGCCAATTCGACGCTTTGCGAGGAATGAAGGCTGGCCTGCTTTGTTTTCAAGGACAAACTCTCGAGCAAATTCACCGCGCTGGATTTCGCCGAGAATCTCCTTCATACGAGCCTTAACGGAAGCGTCGATGACACGAGGGCCTCTTGTGTAGTCTCCATATTCAGCAGTGTTCGATACAGAGTAACGCATGCCGGCTAGACCATTTTCATAAATGAGGTCCACGATAAGTTTTACTTCATGAACGCACTCAAAGTAAGCCATCTCAGGAGCATATCCAGCTTCTGTCAGTGTCTCGAAACCTGCTTGGATAAGCGCAGAGAGGCCGCCGCAGAGAACGACCTGCTCGCCAAATAGATCGGTCTCGCACTCTTCTTTCATGGTGGTTTCAATAATTCCTGCGCGGCCACCGCCATTGGCGCAAGAGTAGGAAAGCCCGATATCATGGGCGTTGCCAGTTGAGTCTTGATGGATAGCTAGCAGGCTTGGAACGCCTGCGCCTCGAACATATTCTGTGCGCACTAAGTGGCCGGGGCCCTTTGGAGCTACCATAAATACGTCAAGATCTTCACGTGGCTTGACCAGATTGAAGTGCAGCGAAAGACCATGAGCAACGGCAAGAGCGGCGCCCTGTTTCATGTTGTCCCGTAAATGCTGTTCCCATAGGTCAGCATGGCCTTCATCAGGGGTTAGGACCATCACAACGTCAGCCCATTGTGCTGCGTCGGCGGGGCTCATAACCTTAAATCCAGCGCCTTCGGCCTTAGCCGCGGAGCTTGAGCCAGGTCGGAGTGCAACCACAATGTCTTTCACTCCAGAGTCTCGTAGATTGTTAGCGTGAGCGTGACCCTGACTGCCGTAGCCGACAATTGCGACTTTCTTGGTTTTGATCAGGTTTACATCAGCATCTCGATCGTAATAGACGCGCATTCGCGTTCTCCTTATTTGTAAAATCCATTTCTGTTAGGTTAGATCGACGGGTGTCGGAAAAGGTTGTGAGGGCGGGTTCTATAGCCCACCAGCTCCTCGCGCAATGGCCACAACGCCAGTACGTGCAACATCAACAAGTCCTAGCGGTTTCATTAGATCGATAAAAGCGTCGACTTTTTCACTAGAGCCAGTGATTTCAAATACAAAGCTTTCCGTAGTGCTATCAACTGCACGTGCGCGGAAGATATCTGCAGTTCGCAACGCCTCCACTCTATGTTCGCCTCGTCCTGCCACTTTAACCAAGGCAAGTTCCCTCTCCACATGGGGACCTTCTGACGTGAGGTCAGCCACGTCGTGAACAGGAACTAGGCGTCCAAGTTGTGACTTTATTTGTTCTATAATCATGGGGGTACCGGTAGTAACAACAGTTATCCGCGATAGCCCAGCCATATGGTCTGTTTCGGCCACGGTAAGGCTATCGATATTATAGCCTCGCCCGGAAAAAAGGCCCGCAACCCGAGCAAGAATTCCAGGTTCGTTGTCGACAAGAACTGCAAGTGTATGTCGTTCTATCGGGTCCACGCGCGATTGTGTTTCATAAACCGAAGATGAATTTGCCAAGACGTTTGTTCCTTAAACCAGAGCCTTGCCGGCATCGCTAACTTCTGCTGTTTGGGCGGCATTTGGACCCATCAGCATTTCGTTGTGCGCTGCTCCGGATGGGATCATCGGAAAACAATTTTCCTTTTGATCTACTCGAATGTCAGCAATCACCGGACCATCAACTTGGATCATACGATCGATGACGCTTTCAAGCTCTCCCGGATCATTGGCGATAAGACCTGTCCATCCAAAGGCCTCAGCAAGTTTGATGAAATCAGGTAGGCTGTCCGTATAACTTTCAGAATAGCGGCTTCCATGGAGTAGTTCCTGCCATTGGCGTACCATCCCCATCCACTGGTTGTTTAATATAAACAGCTTGATGGGCAGCTTGTACTGCGAAATCGTTGACATTTCCTGCATATTCATGAGGAAGGATGCCTCACCAGAAACGTCCACTACCAAGGCATCTGGGTGTGCAACTTGCACGCCTGTCGCGGCAGGAAGCCCATAACCCATGGTTCCAAGACCTCCCGAGGTCATCCAGCGGTTGGGATCACGGAACTGAAGAAATTGCGCTGCCCACATCTGGTGTTGACCAACTTCCGTAGTAACGAAGTACTCTCTGCCAGATTTTTCCATAGCAGCCTGCAGAAGTTCTAATGCCAACTGTGGCTTGATGATCTTGGAAGTCTTGTCATAGGTCAGACACTGACGCTCCCGCCACTTGTCAATTACCCTCCACCAAAGATCAATTGCCTTAGCGTTAACCTTGAGGTTCCTTGAACGCCAGCCTTTGAGCAAAAGAGATAAAGTGCGGCCGGCATCAGCCACAATTGGGAGATCTACACGAACATTTTTATTGATGGACGAGGCATCAATATCAACATGAATTTTTTTAGAGTTGGGTGAGAAGGCGTCGATTCTTCCTGTTACACGGTCGTCGAAGCGTGCGCCAATTGCGATCATTAGGTCGCAGTCGTGCATCGCCATATTGCTTTCATAGAGCCCGTGCATGCCGACCATGCCAAGCGATTGTTTATCGTCAGTCGGGAATGCGCCTAAACCCATCAGAGTTTGGGTGATGGGGAAGCCAGTCGAACGCACAAGGCTTCGAAGATCTGCCGAAGCTTGCGGGCCAGCATTAATCACGCCACCACCAATATAAAACAGAGGTCGCTCAGCCTTCGCCATCAAATCGAGAGCCTCATCGATAGCTGCGGGTTCAGGCTCCGTCTTTGGACGGTAGGAGCGGTGTTCAAATGCTTCGGGTTTGCTGTAATCACCTTCAGCGAACTGAATATCTTTTGGTAGATCGATCACAACTGGCCCAGGGCGACCAGATCGCGCAACATGAAAGGCCTCGTGCATGACACGAGATAAGTCGTTCACGTCTTTCACAAGATAATTGTGTTTGGTGCAAGGGCGCGTGATTCCTGTAGTGTCTGCTTCTTGGAACGCGTCATTGCCTATCAGGTGAGTTGGAACCTGGCCGGTGAGACAAATGATGGGGATAGAATCCATCAGCGCATCAGTTAGTCCAGTCACAGCATTTGTTGCGCCAGGCCCAGAGGTAACGAGTACGACCCCTGTCTTGCCTGTAGAGCGTGCATAACCCTCTGCAGCATGCACCGCGCCGCCCTCCTGACGAACCAAATAATGTTTAAGCTGATTTTGCTTAAAGATCTCGTCATAAATTGGCAGTACTGCTCCGCCCGGGTAACCGAATACTGCTTCTACACCCTGATCAATCAATGCGCGCACCACCATTGCTGCGCCGGTCATTCGTTCTGTACTCATTTGGAGACCCCAATCAATCGCGAACAATATTGTAATAAAATTACCAAGAGATAAATTTTGGAAAGCGAGAAACTAATTGGGGTTAGGCCTCACGTCAACTTATCTTTGTATAATTTAGATACAATATTTCCAATATTATTGGAATTTAATTCCATTTTCAGTGTTTCATCGGGGTTGAATCTCCGCCTTATCCAGGTCATTTGACGTTTTGCGTACCTCCTTGTTGCCTGGGCGGTCTCTTCTATCGCGTTTGCTAATAATCTTTCATCGTTTATGGCTAGAGCAAATTCGTGAACTCCAATTGCCCTCATCGCTGGCAAATCTGGATCAAGCTCCCTGGCAAGGAAACTAGCAGCTTCGTTGGCAGCACCGAGTTCCGACATGGCTTTTGTTCTTGAGTTTATGCGAGCATAAAGTTGCTGCCGCTCAGGCATAATAGCGGTCATGTGAAAAACGAGATTTTGAGGTGCTACGGGAGTTCGCCCTATAACCTCTGATGGGATTTTTCCCGTTGCACGCCAGATTTCTATGGCACGCGACAGACGTTGAGGGTCGTGAATACGTGCTGCAGAGACTGGGTCGGCTTGTTTAAGCTTAGAGTAGTAGCCTTCATAGTCGTCAGCGACATCCATTCGAGATTGAGTTCTAATAGTCTCTGGAATTGATGGCGCTGGGGGTAAACCATTTATTAAAGTTTCAATGTAAAACCCAGTGCCACCGCAGATGATAGGTGTCTGACCAGCCTTATGGCAGGTCTCGATTTCTAATAATGCTGCTTCGACCCAGCGCCCTGCAGAACAGACGTCTTCAGGTTCAAGCCATCCGTATAAACGATGAGGTGCTTTTAATTCATCTTCGGGAGTGGGCCGGGCTGTAAGAATCTCGAGGCCTCGGTAGACCTGCATGCTATCAGCGTTTATCACAACGCCATTAAGTTGCCGGGCTGTTTCGAGGGCGAATACTGACTTACCACTCGCTGTCGGACCAGTTATCACAAGTACTTGGCGCATATCGCTGGAGGGAATATTTTTCGTGGAATCCATGCTTACTCTTGTAGCGCCTCCTGGCCGCGAGCTCGACCCCTCAATTATTGAAATAGCTTCCACCGCGCTAGCTCTTGGTGGTGCTCGTTCTATTCAATCACCGGATACCTTCGCTGCCGGGCGTGCTGTGGATGTTGGATGGAAAGGTGATCCATGGAGTGATGACGTCGCCAACGCTATTCGACTAGCAATTGGCGAGAAGCCCGTGGATTTTGCAATTCAACCTGCCGAGCACCGAAGGAAACGCCTTTTAATTGCTGATATGGACTCAACAATAGTTATGTCGGAAACACTTGACGAAATGGCCTCAGAAGCTGGCGTTGGTCAGCGTGTTGCAGAAATTACTGCGCGGGCAATGAATGGTGAGATCGACTTTCCATCAGCACTTCGTGAAAGAGTTCGTCTACTGGCTGGAATGGATGCGGGGATCCTTGAAAAAACCTATTCGGGCACTGTTATTTCGCCAGGAGCCGAGGTGTTGGTGCAATCTATGGCTGCTTGGGGGGCAGAGTGCCGTCTTGTATCCGGTGGATTCAAATTTTTCACAAGTCGGATAGCTGCGCGTCTCGGATTTCACGGAGATCAAGCAAATGATCTTGCGATTCACGACGGGAAAATAATCGGTGAGGTAATTGAACCTATTCTCGATGGTTCAGCAAAGGTTGCTGCACTCGGAGCAGCCATGTCCGAGCTTGGAATTGGTCCCGAGAGAGTTTTGACGGTGGGAGATGGCTCTAATGATATCCCAATGCTTCGTGCGGCAGGCCTGGGTGTAGCCTGGCGCAGTAAGCCTGTTGTCAAAGCGCAGACAAGAGCCCGCGTTGATTATGGGGATCTCTCAACCTTGCTAATATTTCAGCGGATGGACCCAGCTTGAGTGTTCGGGCAAAGTTACGATTCTGACAAACAAGGAGCCAAACCCAATGCCTGCCATCCCTAATATTGCTAAAGAGAAATTAAAAGCAGGTGAGCTCGCAATTGGTTTCGGGATGCGTCAAGCCCGCACCGTAGACACTGTAAAGATTGCCAAAGTTTGCGGTTTTGACTGGCTCTTCATCGATCTTGAACATAACTCGATGACAATAGACACTGCAGCCGATATGTGCTCCGCGGGCCTTGACGCCGGCATCACTCCATTGGTCCGTCCATCTCACCATTCCAGTTTTCTCATGAGCCGACCACTGGATGCTGGAGCGCAGGGAATTGTGGCACCGCACGTGGAGAATGTTGAGGAAGCCACCCTCATTCGTGATCAATGCTTACATCCCCCTATTGGCAAACGCTCTGTTGGCGGGCTTGCGCCACAACTTGCCTACGAACCAGTTGGTATTGCGAAACAGGTTGGCCTAGTAAACGACAACATTCTCGTAGTTTGCATGATTGAAAGCGCCGGTGCTGTGGACCAAGCGGATGCGATTGCATCAGTAGATGGTGTGGATTGTCTTTTGATTGGCACCAATGATCTTTGTGCTGAAATGGGAATTCCAGGTCAATTTGGGCATGAAAAAGTAAAATCTGCTTACGACCGAGTTTCTAGTGCTTGTAAAAATAACGGTAAGCATCTCGGTATGGGCGGCGTTTATGACGAAGAATTGGCAAGCCAATATATTCGAATGGGTGCCCAGCTCATCCTCGGTGGAAATGACTTTGGTTTTCTAATGGCCGGCGCGTCTGCCCGCGCCAAATTCTTGAAAGGCTTGAAATAGATCCAGTGGATCTTAGGGCAGAAATACGTTCTGAGGGTTTGGCGCTTGGGTTTGATGCGATCGGGTTTGCCCCAGCGGAGAGCTCAGAGGCCGCGAAGGGTTGGCTAGCTGAATACCTAGCTTCCGGTATGTATGGCGATATGGGCTGGATGGCTGCTAACGCTGAAAGGCGTGCGGATCCCAAGAAGTTGTGGCCCGAAGCGCGAAGCGTGGTTGTCGTGGCAATGAGCTATGCCCCTTCTCAGAACCCTCTCACCACTCAGCGCGATCTTGAGAGGGGAGAAATCAGCGTATATGCGCGGACTGTCAGAGATTATCATGATGTTCTGAAGTCTCGTCTTAAACGTCTCGCCAGATGGATGAGCGAGACGCACGGTCCTCAAGTGAAAGTTTTTGTCGATACTGCTCCGGTCTTAGAAAAACACCTCGCCGAGCGTGCAGGCTTGGGTTGGCAAGGAAAGCACTCCAACCTTGTTAGTCGCGGTCTGGGGAATTGGTTTTTCCTTGGTGAGATGTTCACAAATATTGATCTGAAGCCTGATGACGCTGAGACTGACCATTGCGGCTCTTGCAGGAATTGTCTTGATGCTTGCCCTACAAATGCTTTCCCTGAACCTTACAAGCTCGATGCCAGACGCTGTATTTCCTACTTAACAATTGAACATAAGGGCCATATTGATCGCGATCTGATGTCGGCTATGGGGGGAAGAATTTATGGTTGTGATGACTGTCTGGCAGTTTGTCCCTGGAATAAATTTTTAGAACACCCGCGAGAGCCCGACCTTTGGCCACGCATTGAACTTCAAGCGCCACGTCTAAAGGATTTGGCGGGTTTGGATGAAGCTGAGTTCAGGAAACTTTTCGCAGGATCACCCATCAAGCGCACAGGGCGCGACCGGTTTGTGCGAAATGTTGCGATTGCGATCGGTAACTCCGGATCATTAGATCTAGCAGATACAGCTGCTCAGTTGACTAGTGACTCTTCGCCTTTGGTGCGCAGAGCCGCTATCTGGGCTCTTAGGCGACTGTCTCCGGCTCAGGCAAATTTGATGTATCGTAATGATCCGGATCCTGAAGTTCAGGCTGAATGGGATAGACTGAAGAAAGCTAGAGGGGAGGGTGTGGAATGACTAGTTATACAGGCGGCTGTGCTTGTGGCGCGATCCGCTACAGGGCCGAAGGTAACCCGCGCTACATGGGGAATTGTCACTGTAGAGACTGTCAGCAAGCGACTGGCAGCGCCTATTTCCCAGGAATGGGTTTTAAGATTGAAAATTTCAGTGTTGAAAAGGGTGAGCCGAAGTGGTTCACGCGCCAGGCTGACCGCGGTCACGCGATACATCGCGCCTTTTGTTCTGACTGCGGTTCTCCTTTATTTATCAGAAATGATATATCGAAATACTTCACTGTTCTTTACGCGGGAAGTTTGGATGATCCGAGTGCCTACAAGCCCGCTCGAGACATCTTTGTGAAATCTGCCCAGCCTTGGAATCCAATGGACCCAGACTTACCAAAGTCAGATGCGATGCCAAGTTAGTCTTTAAGCTCCCGCAATACGCATGGGCATTACTCTCGGCCCACGAACTTGACCGCCAGACCATATGACTTTTTCTGGCTGGATCACCTCAAAGTCTTTGATCCGATTGAACCAGGTGCGCAGGGCAACGTCCATTTCCATTCGGGCAAGGTTTGAGCCTGCACAGCGATGGATGCCAACCCCAAATGCCATATGCCGGTTTTGCTCTCTGTCCAACATAACTTCATCTGGATTCTCAAAAACTTCCGGGTCACGGTTGGCAGCTGGAAAATTCATAATTACCTTGTCGCCAGGTTGCATTTCAACGCCACCAAAGGCGACAGGCTCTAGCACCCGCCGCGCCATCTTTACCGGTGAATAGAAACGCAGGAGCTCTTCAATAGCTGTTGGAAAGAGCTCTGGTTCTGCATACATGCGATTGCGATGATCGGTTTTCGTGCCAAAGTGAAAGAGCGCAGACCCTATGGAACTCCATGTTGTGTCGATACCTGCCACCAAAAGCAGGAAACAGACTCCAATAATAGTATAATCAGATAGGTTTTCCCCCTCGATTTTTGCCTCCATCAGCTTAGAGATGGCATCATCACGAGGATTTCGTCGTCGCTCTGCGATCATTTCTTGAAAATAATCTCGAATTATCCGTCGGTACTTTAAACGTATTTCTGGGTTGGCCTGACCTTGTTCAAGAATTCCTCTAACCCATTCAGTGAATTCATCCGCGCGAGTTTCATCAATGCCGATTATGTATGCAATTACTCGTGGCGGAAGTTGTTGGGCGTAGTCCACCGCGCCATCGGCTACTTTACCCCTGTTAATTATTTTATCGATTAAATTATTCGCTAATTTTTCGGTAAATGGCCGATAAGTCTCTACTGCCTTTGGCGAAAATAGAGGCAAAATAAGTTGTTTAAACGGCTTATGAAGAGGGGGGTCAGCTGATATTGGCGGGAGTTCGGCACCGAACTCTTTGACTTCTTGAATTAATATTTCCCGCATTTCTGGCGACGGTGGAATTACCCCAGGAGCCCTGCTTGACAGTGTAGGTACCGCTCGAGCCATATCTCGGACGTCATCATATCTCGTGGGCATCCAAGATCCACCCCATCGAGTTGAGTGTGCTATTGGACATCGCTCACGCAGGTCCTTCCATATAGGGCCTGGATCCCTGTTGTAACCGGGGTCCATGACGTCAAAATCGGTCGCCCAATCATGCACTGGACAGCCTTCGCGCGGTGAAGAATCGATTGGGTTGTTATTGCTCATGAAATCAATCCTCCAGGATCGAAATGGCAAATTCTGGGCAATTTGCTATTGCTAAATCGGCTTTGTCTTCCATTCCCTCTGGCACCAGACCATCATTCTTGGTCGTTGCAAGTCCAAATTCATCCACCTCAAAAAGTTCTGGTGCTATTGAGTAGCACCGATTGTGGCCCTCACATTTGTCGGGATCTACACATAGTCGCATGGGCAGTTCTCCCTAAAAATAATCAGATCAGCTTTGCTAGATTGTCTAGGAGTGGGAGTACTTCTTCAGCCGGAGCTGAGGGGAGGTCAAAGGTGACTCGGGAAATACCAGCAGCTCGCAATGTTTGCAGTTCTTTTTCTTCCGGTCGTGCAGCAAACACGCTGACTTCTATCTCATCTGGATTGCGACCGGCTTCGGCGGCCATTTGGCGAAAATGAGGCATTTGACTTGCTATATCTACGCCCCTGCCTCCGCCTAGTGGAATCCAGCCATCGCCGAAACGGATTGCGCGGCGTGCACCGTAGGGAAACGCACCGCCAACGATAACTGGCGGATGCGGTTTTTGCACGGGCTTTGGCCAAGTCATCATTTCGCTAAATTGCACGAATTCACCTTCATAAGCCGGCTTAGTTTTTGTCCAAATTGCTTTCATAGCTTCTACACGTTCGCGCATTAATCGGAATCGGGTCTTTGGCTCCGTTCCGTGATCCGCCATCTCCTCCTCGTTCCACCCAGCACCAACACCGAAAAGGAAACGCCCATTTGAAAGTCTATCTGCGGTTGCCACTTCCTTAGCGGTTTGGATTGGATCCCGTTGGATAACGAGGCATATGCCAGTTCCAATCTTTAGGGTCTTGGTTGTAGCGGCAATAGCGCCAATGGAAACGAAGGGGTCCATTACGTCGTAGTATTTTTTTGGCAGTTCCCCGCCTCCTGGCCACGGTGACACACGAGGAAGGGGGATATGGCTATGCTCAGGTAACCAGAGTGATTCAAAACCACGTTCTTCCAATGCCGGCCCTAATTCCTGCGGTTGGATAGAATAATCTGTAAAGAAGATATGGGCGCCGACATGCATAACCGGGCTAGACCTCCAAAATGTTTTTTCAGAAGCCTAACGTGCTGAACGTGTATCGGAAAGCCTACTCTGGAATGGCGCGGGCTAGACGGAGAACACCTTCTTCTATTTCGTCGGGATTGGCGAGGGAAAAGCTAAGGCGCATGCACTCCTGCCCCGAACCATCGGCAAAGAACGCTTGACCAGGAACGAAGGCAACTTTTTCACGCTTAACTGCTCGCTGAAGCAAAGCGCGTCCATTCATTCCGCGTGGTCCTTCGACCCAGACGAACATGCCTCCTTCAGGTCGACTCCAAGAGAATCCTTTTGGCATGTGTCGGCTGAGCGCGCTGAGCATAGCATCGCGGCGGATGCGATATGCGTTGCGGATTTTATCCAGCTGAGCAGTGAAATTCGTTTCTGCAACAGCGGCAACGGCCATCTGGTTGAGGGTAGGCGAGTGTAAATCAGACGCCTGTTTCACTAGAACCAACTTGTCAATTAGTGAGGCTGAGGCTGCGATCCAGCCAACACGCAGACCTGGTGACAATGTTTTTGAGAAAGTACCACAATAGATCACGCGACTTTGGTTGATACTACCCTGAGTTTGGATATCCAACGCTAACAGGGACGGCATTGCTTCGCCTTCGTATCGAAGCTCTGTGTAAGCGGCATCCTCAATTACAGCTCCGCCCGATGCTTTTGCGCGTTCAAGAACACTGTGACGCTCATCAATAGAGAGTGTCCGCCCAGTTGGATTGTCAAAGTCTGGCACAATATAGGCAAACTTGGCTTTTTCGCCTTCAACAGGTCGTTCGTTAGCTGGTGCGTTATCCCGGACACCGAGGCGCGCATACTCTGGTTCATAAGCGTTGAAGGCCTGGAGCGCCCCGAGGTAGGTGGGCCAAGCAACAAGTGCTCGGTCTCCCGGGGAAAGCATAATTCTACCCAAGAATTCTAGTCCTTGCTGGGAGCCGCAAGTGATCAGGATATTTTCTGGTCCACAGGGCATAGCGCGACTACCCATATAGTGAGCTATCCAACGCTTTAGCTCAGGCGTTCCCTCGCTGACAGAATATTGCAATGCGCGGGCGGCGCTATCTTTCGTCGATAGAGCCTCATTATATGCGGTTTTGAACGCCTCAATCGGGAATAGATCGGGATCTGGGATGCCACCGGCAAAAGAAATAACGTCTGGTTCTTCTAAAACCTTCAAGAGCTCTCGAATTTCTGATGCACCCATACGGGCGGCGCGGCCAGCAAAGACCGATGACCAATTAAAGGACATTGGAAGTAGCTCTTGTTAGATATTACGCCACTGGCAAAAGGGCCGCTGCAACGCGACGATCTTCAGCCATTAAAACATTATATGTGCGGCAGGCAGCCCCTGTGTCCATAGGTTCAATTACCATCCCTGCATCTCTGAGGCTCTGCCGAAGGTTTTTTGAAGGCAGCTGTGCCTTTCGGCCGCAGCCAATAAGTAGGACGTCAGCGAAATTCTGGCCAAGAAGTGGTTCAAAGGTTTCGAAAGTGACTTCTGACCACGTACAAGGCGACCATAAAATTACCGTGTTTGGTAGCACTATTACCGCATGATCGTAGCGAGTGCCGGAAATTTGAAACCTCATTTCTCCATAGGTCTCAATAACCTTGCGGCCAGCAGGAATTAGTGGACTGACGTCACTCATCGTGATGCTGCTAGCAGTTTAGATTCACTCCGTATTTGCCGCTGAAATATCAGCCTTATTTACAGAAGGCTGCATGTAACGGACGTCGCGGAAAAATAGCAGGAAGCAACTGGCAACAAAAATTGATGAGTATGTTCCGATGACAACTCCCCAGATCAATGCATAGGTGAAGTCGCGGATCACTTCGCCGCCAAAGATAGCAAGTGCGAAGAGCGCTATTATAGTCGTCAAACTCGTCATCACCGTTCGGGACAGAGTATCGTTTACACTTCTATTTAACAGCGCTGGAAGTGGTTCCTGTTTGAAGCGACGCAGGTTTTCGCGCACTCTGTCAAATACAACCACTGTATCGTTGATTGAATAACCAGCGATGGTTAGCAAAGCAGCTATTGTGGCAAGATTGAATTCCCAACCTGTTATGGCAAAAAGTCCAATCGTTATGATTACATCATGTACCAGCGCAGCTATGCCTGCGACAGCAAACTGCCATTCAAACCGAAACCAAATATAAGCAACAATGCCAATAAGTGATAAGAGCACAGCGATTGCACCTGCTTCCTTCAGTTCTTGGCCAACAGTAGGACCAATGAACTCGGTACGACGGATTTCTACTTCCTGACCAAGCGCATCTGTGACTGTCTTTATGGCTTTTGTTTGGTCTTCGACGGCTCCTGGTTGTCGTTGGATACGAATCAGAATGTCCGTAGGATTGCCAAACTCTTGGATTGTCACCTCACCCAAGCCAAGGTTATCAACCGTATTTCGTAAATCCGAAATGGATGGAGGGCTCTTAAAACGAGTTTCTATCAAAGAGCCCCCGCGAAAATCAATTCCGAGGTTTAATCCGATCAAAAATGTCAGCGCTAACGCAGCAATCATGGCTGAGCCAGAGAACAAATAGGCAAAGCGTCGCCTACCGACAATCTGGAAGTTTGGGCGTTCCGGGAAGAACCGGAATGGAATAAGCGTCATGTTCCAGTTTTCTTTCAGATCGGCAATGTTTTGCGACGAGTTCCAGCGCGAAGCCAAGTTACCACCATAAGGCGGGTTACCCAGATTGCTGTGAAGAGCGATGTCACTATTCCAATGGTCAATGTGACGGAAAAGCCGCGGATCGGACCCGAGCCCATAGCAAATAGTATCACTGCAGCAATCAGAGTTGTCACTTGACTATCAATAATTGATGAGAGAGCTCGGCGGTAGCCGCCGTCAATCGCGGAGACTACAGATTGACCTGACGCTAATTCTTCTCGGACACGCTCGAAAATCAAAACGTTAGCGTCAACAGCCATGCCAATGGTTAATACTATGCCTGCAATGCCTGGCAGCGTTAATGTTGCCTGTAGAGCAGATAGAATACCAAGGATTAATCCTGCGTTAAAAACCAAGGCCAGGGCAGCAAAAATGCCAAATAGGCCATAAGAAAAAACCATAAATGCGGCCACTGCAACAAAGGCAATAACTGAAGCGAGTTTGCCTGCCTCTACAGAATCTCTGCCAAGCGAAGGACCCACGGTTGATTCTTGCAAGAATTGAATAGGTGCCGGCAGTGCACCAGATCTCAGCAACAGGGCAAGGTCTTGGGTTTCTGCAACTGAGAACTGACCCGTGATTATCCCATTTGCCCCGATAGCAGATTGGATTGTGGGGGCACTTATAACTTGGTTATCAAGAACAATAGCAAGCGGTTGGCCGATGTGTTTGCCCGTTAAATCAAGAAAGCGCCGAGCTCCTTCGCCGTTGAAGCGGAAGGATACAACTGGCCGATTATCCTGAAAGGACGGTTGTGAATCGACTAAAAGATCTCCAGCTACAGTTGGGGAGGTCTTCACGACATATTTAGGCAGTTGTCCGGATCGAGCATCTTTTGCTGGCAAAAGCTCGAAGCCAGGCCTTGGGATGAATGATGACGGATCAGCGTTTGCGTCAACTAGACGAAAATTCAGTTGAGCCGTAGTGCCAATTATATTTTTCAGCTTTGCCGAGTCATCGTAGCCTGGAACTTGAATAACAACCCGATTGTCGCCCTGACGCTGAATGATTGGTTCCTTAGTTCCAAGCTCATCAATTCGGATTCGAATAATTTCTATAACTTGACTAAGGATTTTGGTTCTTAATTCTGCGGCATCTTCTGCTTTAAAGCCTACTGTGATTGATCCGTTTTCGCCGACGGTAACTTCGGCGGTCCTATCAGCCTCTTGAATTAAATCGGCCGCCCGGCCGGCGTCGGCTGGGTCAAGCGTACGAAAACGAACAGCCGTTCCAAGCCGCTCAGGTGAAGAACGACGAATACCACTGCCTCTAAGTGCGGATCGGACCGTATCTTCAAAAGCTGCCGCTCGCTGCTTGATGCCGGCCTCGATATCAACTTCTGCTAGAAGGTGGGCACCACCTTGAAGATCTAGGCCAAGGCTTAGGGTTTTATGGGGTAACCAGGCTGGTATGTTTGAACTTACGTCGACGCCGTTATCTTTCCATAGATTTGGTGACGTGTAGACCAGGCCAAGGACACAAATCAGCCCAATCAGTAAAGCCTTCCATTTTTCGACGTAGAGCATAGCGTCAACTTTTTCCCTTCAAATCAACGCTTGAAGATACTGCCAAGTATTCCACCACCCTTACTATCTTGATTTGCTGGAGGGGGCGGTGCGCTTCCATCAGGCGCAGATTTTTTAATCGTTTGAGTGACCGTCTCACGTACAACCTTTACACGGACATTCTCAGCTATTTCGACTTCGACTTCCCCGTCTTCCGGAGCACGAGTAACTTTTCCGATTATTCCGCCGGCTGTCACAACACGATCACCTCTTCGAAGTGAAGCGACCATTTCGCGATGCTCTTTTGCGCGCTTTTGCTGAGGCCGTATTAAAAGAAAGTAGAAGACTACAAAAATCAGCACGAACGGCAGGAAGGATGTGAGCGCATCACCACCGCCGGCGGACTGCGCATATGCTGGAGGAAAAAAATTCAAAACCGTTCTCCTGATGATGTGTGGTCGATTGAAATAAAACGAACCTGCTGCCGGATATAGTATCCAAGCGCGTGATGCGCAACTAAACTAGCTTCAGCAATCTGTTGGGAAATTGTTGCAGCAATGGTGGAAGCGCAGGTATCTTCTAAGATATCTTAATGATTGGATTTGTTAAGTGCGTGCCTTCATTCTCGTTTTTGTGTTTTCCTTGTTCTGGCTTGTCGCTCCCACGCAAGCTCAAGTTGTGTCTAATGCCAATGGCAATGGTGCAAAAACTAAAGACATCGAAAGAGTGGTGTCTGCTGAACAAGCTCAGTCTTTAGCGAAAGCTCTGAAGGATGAACGGCTCCGAGGCGTTCTGGTGGCGGAGCTCGAACGCCTCGCTGGTGATGACAGTAAGTCTGATGCTAAGTCAATTGAAGCTCTAGAGCCTGGTTCCAAGAGATTTGGGCTTAGCTCATTGGGAGTTCGTATTGCGGCGAAAACCCGAGCAGCCGCTCATTCGCTTTCTAACGAATTGTCAGATTTTTGGACCCGTTTAAAAAATGCTCCCGCAATATTTAAGGAATTGACTGGTCAAGAAGCCAAAGTGCTATGGAGTGCAATATCTAACCTTGCACTGATTATTTTAGTTACTGTCAGTTCATTTTTTGTTTTTCGGGCTTTAGGTAAACGAATTGACCGAAAGTTTGGTGAAGTAGCCCTAAGCGCTTATTTAATAAAGAAAACCGGTTTTGTAATAGGCTCGTTGGTGATCGACATATTGGTCGTTCTATTTGCTTGGGCTGTGGGTTACGCGGTGTCAGCGATCGCTTTCGGGCCAATCGGTGAAGTTGGTATGCTGCAAGCTTTGTATTTAAACGCTTTCCTTATAGTTGAGTTTGCCAAGGTTGGTGTCCGAACGGTTCTTTCACCAGCCACTGCTGGCTTGAGACCAATCCCATTGCCCGATAGTGGAGCCCGGCGGCTTAACTACTGGGTTAGCGTCGTTGTAAGCATTCTGGGTTACGGCCAATTGTTAGTAGCCCCGATATTGATTCAGCAAATATCAGATTTTGCAGGCCATGCCGTTGGTGTAATTATATCGCTGGTAGCTATTTTTGTTTTGTTGGCAATGGTTTTACTCAACCGCTCATCAGTAACGGATTGGCTATTGGAAGCACGCCAACTAAAGCTTGGTTCGCCAGTACACCGAGTTATTGCCCGAAATTGGTACTGGCCCGTATTAGTGTATCTGATGGTTCTCTCCTTAATCGTCCTGACCCGTCCAAGCACCGTTTTATTGCCGGTTCTAGGAGCTTCATGTCAGATCCTTGGAGCGATTGTTTTGGGGAGCATTGCAGCGAATGGTATATCACGATCGATTAAGGATGGGCTGCACCTGCCGGCAGATATCAATCAGCGGCTGCCGTTGTTGGAGCGGAGATTAAATTTTTTCGTCCCAAAGGCACTCAGTTTCGTTCGTGGATTGATTGCACTAGCAGTAATCGGCTTTGCTTTTGATACCGCTGGGATTATTGATCTTGGCGCTTGGTTGGAGAGTGAATTAGGGGCCAAGGCTGCGACATCAATTATAAGAGCAGCTTTATTGTTGCTGATAGGATTTGTGCTTTGGCTGGCAATTAATTCCTGGGTTGATTACAGGCTAAATCCCGATTTTGGTTCAGTTCCAACAGCGCGTGAGAGTACTCTGCTTACTCTCCTCAAAAATGCTGCAACTATTTTTATACTAGCAGCCACTCTGATGTTCGCGCTGTCTGAGCTTGGGGTTGATATTGCTCCATTGATTGCTTCTGCTGGGGTGATAGGCCTTGCGATAGGATTTGGTGCACAAAAGTTAGTGCAGGACGTCATTACAGGCATCTTCATTCAATTTGAGAATGCTATGAATGTCGGCGACGTCGTAAAAGTCGGGGATACAATTGGTACTGTTGAAAAATTAACTGTTCGTTCCGTTAGTTTGCGTGATCTACATGGTGTCTTTCATATTATTCCGTTTTCTTCGCTCAACAGTGTATCGAACTATATGCGTGGTTTCGGTCATTACGTTTGCGATATGGGTATTGCGTATCGGGAAGATGTTGATGAAGCCAAACAGGCAATGTTCGACGCTTTCGCAGAATTGCGAGAGATGGAAGAGTATAAAGCAGATATTCTCGAAGATATGACTTGGTTTGGTCTGACCACTTTTGGCGATAGCGCCATAACTGTGCGCTCGCGCATAAAATGCGCACCAGGAAAACAATTCGCTATTGGCAGAGCATATAATGCTATCTTGAAGCGTATCTTTGACGCTAGAGGGATCGAAATTCCGTTCCCACATCAAACAATTTATTTCGGTGAAGATAAAAACGGCAGGGCACCTGCTGGTCACATTGCACTAAGACGAGAAGACGAACAGCCTTCTATCGAGAAGGTGGAAAAACCGGCAGACAAAGTCAGGACAACCAACGAGGTCAAAGAAGGGCCTAAACCAACTCTAGGGGATGATAATCCACCTGACGTAAATTCATGAAGGTTTGATGTTTCGGTAAAACACCGCAAGCATAAGCGTTGGTTTGCTTTTGGCCTTTAATTGATCAGTTTTATTTGTCTTTAAGGGAGGGCTTACTCTTGGCCATCCTTATTTGGTTGTCTAATTGAAGCTAAGAGCCGTTATCACATAACGGCGCCCACTTGCCATGGGATGAATTCGGCATCTCCAAGTCCTTGAGCTTCACTTTTTGAAGGTTCACCGGAGGCTATAGAGAGAAATTTCTCAAAAATTTCCGTCCCTTTCTCCTCGACCGAAACGGTGCCATCAGCGATCTCGCCGCAGTTCACGTCCATGTCTTCGGACATTTTAGTGTACATGGCCGTATTTGTTGCCAGCTTGATAGAAGGACACGGCTTGTTTCCATAAACACTGCCACGACCAGTTGTGAAGCATACAACATTGGCACCCGAAGCCACCTGGCCGGTAATTGATGCAGGGTCATAGCCAGGACTATCCATGAAGACGAACCCTTTAGCCGTCGCTGGCTCGCCGTATTTGTAAACGCCCGCAAGGTTGGTGGTGCCACCCTTAGCTGCAGCGCCCAAAGATTTCTCGAGAATGGTGGTAAGTCCACCTTTCTTATTGCCGGGTGAGGGATTGTTATCCATTTCACCGCCATTTCGTGCTGTATAATCTTCCCACCACTTAATTCTATCTATTAGCTTTTTACCAACAGCTTCTGAAACAGCACGACGAGTAAGAAGGTGCTCGGCTCCGTAAATTTCAGGTGTTTCTGCAAGGATTGCCTGGCCACCATGGCGGGTAACTAGGTCGGCTGCATAACCTAAGGCTGGGTTAGCTGTGATGCCGGAATAGCCGTCTGAACCTCCACATTGTAGGGCAACAGAGAGATGTTCTGCAGAAACAGTTTCCCTTTTAGCTTTGGCTGCCTCGGGGAGCATTTCCTTCACCATATCCATGCCCCAGTTCACAGTCTTCCGCACTCCGCCTGCATCCTGGATGTTCATCGTTTGAAAGAGAGGGCCTCGATCAATCCCGTAAGATTCCAAAAGGAAATCAATCTGGTTCACCTCACAGCCTAGGCCTACCATTAAAATTCCAGCAAAGTTTGGGTGTCTCGCGTGACCCCACAAAACGCGTTGCAGATTTTCATACCCTTCGCCAGCCCCAGCCATGCCGCAGCCTGTTGAATGGGTCAAAGCAACAACCCCGTCTACTCCTGGAAAGTTTTCAAGGAAACCAGAGTTCTCCATATCCCTCGCAATGAAGCGAGCGACTGAGGCGGAGCAATTCACACTGGTAAGGACACCAATATAGTTCCGTGTGCCAACTCGACCATTTGAGCGCACGTAACCTTCAAATGTGGCGCGTTCTTTATCTTTTACATAGTCAATCGGCTTAACATCAGATCCTATTGCATAGTCGCGCTCAAAATCTCCCATCGCACAGTTTTGCACATGCACATGGTCACCTGGGTTAATATCTATCGATGCAAACCCAATGATTTGATTATATTTTCGAATAGCTTGACCTTTTGGTATTGGCCCCGTCGCCACCTTGTGACCGGCTGGAACATGATCTTGTGCGGTTACATTTCCTTCCACTAGAGCTCCTGGTGCAAGGTCGACACGAGCAACCACAACGTTATCGGCATTGTTCAGACGTAAAGTAACTTTGGGGGCCATACTTCTTCCCTTCGGAACAGAAATGTCTCTTGTTGCAAATACAATAAGCAGAATGATTGCAACATCGCTACATTTATCAGGATTTAAGTAATATTTTTGCGTACCGATGTTCGGTTCACCGTCTGCCACGGCCAAACAAAACTGTCTCATTTTATCGTAACGTAGTTTCTCGCGCCTGCAGATCTGGCAATTTGAGCCGATTTCACAGCAAATGAAGTTGTAAGATCTCTTCTCCAACTAGCATTGGTAGAGAATAATTTTTGAGTTCAATCGCCCAGAGTTGATTAAGAAAATCGGCAGCGGAAACATTAAATGTTTCCGCTGACCTTAAATTACATATCTTTTTTTTCGATTAGCTCAATTTTGTATCCATCGGGATCCTCAATAAATGCGATAACGCTGCCACCATGCTTCATTGGCCCCGGTGGCCGAGGAATTGACACCCCTTCGTTGGCCAATTTTTCGCAGGTTGCGTAAATGTCTTTCACACCCAGTGCTAAATGGCCAAAACCATTGCCAAGGTCATACGGCTCTTCTTGTCCCCAGTTATGGGTCAGTTCAATCACTGTATTGTTAACTTCATCACCGTATCCCACGAATGCGAGCGTGAAATCACCAGTTGGGAAGTCCTTTTTTCGCAGTTCCTGCATCCCCAAAAGACGGGTGTAGAAGTCAAGAGATTTATCGAGATCCTTCACGCGGATCATAGTGTGTAAATATTTAAACTCGGCCATAGCCGACTAGCCTCCTTTTGAGTTCTATTTAAGAAAATTAAGGTTTGAGTTCGGTATTCCCGATTTCTTCAAGGGTTTTAAGCAGAGTTGTAAGGTCTGCTCCCATACCCTCTCGCCACATTGACTGTAGGTACAATGTCCGCAGACTCATGCCAAGCTGCATGGGTGTTTGAAATGCTTCAACTTCCTGTCGCCAGAGGTCGAGATCCTTTGCGATAATGTAGTTTGCCCCGCCAAAATCAAAGGCGCGGTTCAAGGCGTGATTGGGAATAAGCCATTCGGTGGCTGTGTTTCGACCTGAGGACGCGTTAATTACCTCCAGCATTTGCTCAGCACCTAGACCCGCCTTGGCCCCGAGAGTTAGCGCCTCCATTGCAACAGCAACATTGCCAAAGAAAATGATGTTGTTGACCAGTTTCATGACCTGTGCGGCACCTGGTTTTTCACCCAGGTACACTATTTTCGACGAAATTGCCTCTAATGCGTTAGCTTTTAGGGCTTCAAAAGTTTCGCGATCTCCAGAACACATCACTCCAAGTGTGCCTGCCTCCGCCCCGGGTGGTCCACCGGAGATAGGAGCATCTAGATAAGACTTACCAGCCGCTCTCATCGCTTCTGCGGTTGATCGGGAAAAGGCACTACCAGTTGTGCCCATGTTGACGAATGCTTTTGCTCTGGAACCGGCTACAACTCCATTTGGGCCTAGAGCCACTGCTTCTGCTGCCTCAATGCTCGGCAGGCAAGTGAGCACATAGTCAGTTTCCTCAGCCACCTCACGCGGTGAACCAGCAACAGACGCCCCTCGTTGGGCGAGTATTTTGGTTTGATTTTCATTTAAATCGTAAACGACCACGTCATGACCGGCGGTAACTATATTTACTGCCATTGGTCTGCCCATGGCGCCTAGCCCGATGTAACCAATGCGCATGCAATTTCTCCCTAAAAAAATGTTTCTGGATTGCCACCTAGAAGAATTTCTCCTACCGCCTCAAAATGAGCAGATCTGGACTGGATTTGCTGGGAAAGGGTGTGAATATCACGAAAGCGACGTTCAAAAGGGGAGCCTTTGAAGATTGCTGAGACACCAGCGGCTCGGTGCACCCAGTCTGCGGTTTCGACTGAAGCTTGGATACCGTGGCTGCAAACAAGGCGGACAAGCGCCCTTTCTTGAAGGCCAATAGCGCCTTCGTTTGGGGCGCGCTTATATAGATCCGATAAAGTTTTTTCTGCGTAGGCCTGAGCAGCGCCGATATTGGCTTGGTGCTGTGCAAATTTTGACTGAGTTAATTGGTCGTCAGCGAGGCGACTGCGCCCTCGTGGTGTTTTGGTCACAGCGAGATTGTAGAAGTCTTCGAGCATTGCTTGAACGAGGCCTAGAGCGCAGCCAAGTACCCCGACTGCATACAGCCCCTGCATAGGGAAGGCGAAAAGAGGGCCGTTGTCACGTCTGCACTCTGGCGTTTCCCTCGTTCCGCTTTGGTTTTCCGGCACAAAGACGTCATCTACTCGATAGGAGCTAGAACAAGTCCCTCGCATTCCTAGAGGATTCCAGTCGTCTAGTACTGTTGCCTGATCTCGGCGAAATAGAACAGTTTGGGTCAGGGGGCGTCCCTTTGAATTGACTCGGATTGACCCATTAGTTTCGCGGACGTGACCGTGGGCTCCCATCCACGTAGCTTGACGACTGCCGCTTGCAAAAGTCCAATGTCCTGAGACACGGTATCCTCCTTCGACTGCCTGAATTTTCTGTGCATCAGGTGGACCCCAAGCTACAATCGCTTTTGGGTCTGACCAGATCATCCTGGCTGTTTCAAATGGAATATGAGGCGCTATGAGGCATGCCGAGTTTGCAACGAACATATTCCAAGCAACAGATCCGTCAGCTTTTGCTATTTCAATCAACGCGGCAAGGTAGTCGTTTGGGTGTGCTTCTTCTCCACCGAGCGACTTCGGTAGAAAGAGTCTGAAAAGCCCGTATTTTGCGATTTGGTCAACCACGCTAACAGGAAAATCCTGAGTCTCCTCAATTTTATCCGCATTAGCGAGTATCAGGGGAGCTAAATCCCGCGCACGATCAGACGGACTTTTTGTTAGACTGCTGACCATCTTATCCTTCTGCTACTTCCTTGAAACGACGCAATATGTCTATCTGTCCATCTATATTTCCTGCATGGAACATCGGGTAAAGCATAGCCATTGCGATGCCGTGCTGTCTCCAGTAATCGGCGTCTTGGCCCCATTGTTCTGGGTTCATTTCAGCAGCGCGCAGCCAGACTTCGATCGGGGCCTCCTCTGGCGGTCTGCCATTCTCTGCGAGGTAGCCTCTGAATTGCGCTAACTTCTCCTCAGCCTTCTCACCGGGAGGCATTATAGGCATCCAGCCATCTGCTAACCTGGCAGCACGCTGGATGACTGGGTCTGCGATGCCTCCAAGCCATATTGGGATCGGGCGTTGAACTGGACCAGGGATAATATTAACCCTATCGAGATCATGGAAACGCCCCTTGAAGGTGACCAATTCCTCTGACCAAAGCAACCGCATGACTTCTATTTGTTCAGCTTGCTTGGCGCCTCGCGTTTTCCAGTCGGTTTCAAGAGCTTGATATTCTATGTGGTTCCAGCCGACGCCAATTCCGAGTCTTAGTCGCCCACCGGACAAAAGGTCAGCTTCCGCTGCCTGTTTAGCGACAACTCCAGTCTGTCGCTGAGGTAGAATCAGAACGCCAGACGAGAGGCGAATAGTTTTGGTGCATGCAGCTAGAAAACCGAGGGTTACGAAAGTTTCGTGAAAGTGCTCGTGCTCACTATAATTCGGGGTCCAGCCATCTCGTGCTTGGGCGCCAAAAACATGATCTGGAACCTCAATATATTCATATCCAAGATCTTCAGCCGCTTGAGCCCAATCTTTAATTTTTGAAGGGTCGTTACCTATGAAACGGGTTGGAAATTGCGCGCTAAGTTTCATCGATGTGGGCCCTTTTCTAACAGTATCGCGTTAACTTTATCTGGTTCTTCATAAGCTGCCCAATGGCCTGCGCCAGGAATGACTGTAAAGGCTTGGCAATGCGGGAGGGCCTCGAAAAGTTGTCGCCTTTCGTTAAGAAAACGCCCGGCAGTAGCATCCTTTTCTCCCCAGATTCCGCGGACAGGGATCCTCATTTTCTTCAAGGCTTCCTTAAGACTTCCGCCTTGTGGGATTAGTCCGCTGCGCGTTCGAGCTTTCCTTGTGTTTATTGTCTGCAAATCTAAAGCCATGTCATCGATCTTGGCATTATTGCCAAACATGAACACGCCAAGGTTATGTCGATGTACCTCTCTTAGCTCATTATCAGTCATCAGACTTGATGGTTTCATGAGTGGAGCACGGTCATCAATTGGTAGGTCGAGTGCGTTCGAACCAATTACCACAAACCGATCGATACGATCTTCGAGAATTAGGGCCGACTGACCACCGACAATTCCACCAAATGAAAACCCAACAAGCTGAAAAACTTCTTTAGGACTGAGTATTTGTTCGATGCTCTCGGCAACAAGCTTCCCCATAGAGTCCGCTGATATTGGATCAGGAGGTTGGTCACTATCACCCATTCCTGGTAAATCGATTGCTACAACTTTTCTAGAATGTGCAAGCCTTCTGATATTTTTTGCCCAGTGTGACCAAGCACCAAAACTCCCGTGAAGCAGCACAATCGTGCCAGCCCCAACGTTCTGGGTACCCCAAATCCGTGAGACTATCTTGCCGTGTTTGTGTTGGCTTTCGAAAAGGGTGCTAGCTCTTTCTATCTCTTCTAATTCTGAGAACATCATTTCAATTTCCGAGAAGATAAGCAGCGCCGCTAGTTTCGGAAGCTTTGCGCAGTTCCTCCAGCAAAGTGTCAGAAATAGGGATGCCCTCTTTTTCACGTTTTGCTTTAGCAATCTGTTCTGGTTCGCCTGCAACCATTACAGGCTGAGATTCATCAACGGGAGGTGTGGCTTTCAATGTCTCGATCAGTGACTCCATATCTTCCGCAAAATTAGCGCCCTCATCGCGAAAAAAATCAGGGTCAATTGCAAGAAAGAAACTGCCTATATTGTGATGCTTTCCAGTTTTTCCTGTTTTGAGGTCATGCGCACCAAACCAAGAACCGGTCAGTACACTTGAAAGAATATCGACCATAATGGCGAGGCCATATCCCTTATGGCTTCCTCTCTCTCTGTCGCCACCCAAAGGTGTCATCCGGCGTGGTCTGGCATCAAAGGCCGCCTGGGCGTCGGTTCTGATGCCACCATTCTCGTCAAGAGCCCAACCTTCCGGTAAGGACTTTCCAAGTCGTCGATAGATATCAAGTTTGCCCACAGCAACAGTCGATGTCGCCATATCTAAAACGAACGCAGGTCGATCGCCTGCGGGAACAGCGCAGGCAATAGGATTGGTGGAATACATTGGTTCTTTTGCAAAGGTTGGCACGATTGATCGTTGACTTGTCCCTGTCATACTTATGCCGATCAGCCCCTGATCACTTGCCATGGTTGCGTATACTCCAGCAGCTCCATAGTGATTTGAGCGACGGACAAGACCAAGTCCGACGGCAGTATTTTTTGCTTTTTCAATAGCCATCCCCATAGCCATTGAACCTGCTGCATGTCCAAGTCCATGACCAGCATCAATTATGCAGAATGCCGGATTGTCAGTTACGACTTTGGGTTCAGCATCAGGGAAGACAAGCCCCGCGAGCCGCCTTGCCTCGTAGTGAGGCAGCATTCCAATTCCGTGACTATCAATTCCTCTCAAATCGGCCTCGATCATTAGACTAGACATCAGTCGGCGCCTTTGTTCGGGAAGGCCCCAGGCAGCAAGAACAGCCTCAATTTGTCGCCGAAGAAGATTAGCCATGAATATACGCATGGAGCGGAGCCCAGATTATTAGATGCCATCGCAGTATGAGCACCGCAGCGACGGATGCAATGACCCGACTGGCTAGTATTTGTGGTTAGTCAATTAGATTTTTACTGAAGCCTGGATTGCGTTTCCTGAAAAGTGGTGTGCGGCAGCTATTCCATTCTTGCGTCAATCACCCCAGGGAGTGATTTCATAGCCTGAGCAGTAGCCGGTGATAGAGCAATCTTTCTTTTTAGTTCGACTGAAATTTCCCTAGTTGGATCAACTTCTAAAAGTAGGCGAACGGTTGCGCGACCAGGTTTCTCACCCTTCAGAATTGTTGAAATGGAGTCAAACGCCACTGGCCCGTCAACGTGAACAACTAACTCACGGCCTGCATCTGCAACGGCCTCCTCTAAATCACGAACACTCGTGATACCAACACGTAAACCGCTATCTCCCAGCCTTGCATCCACCCCAAGGAGTAAAGGACGGCCAGAATCGAGCAGCTCCCGAGACGTTGATAGAACCTCAGAGAATGCAGTTGCTTCAATAACACCAGTGGCATCTGAAAGTTGAATGAAAGCATAGCGACTGCCCCGAGAGGAAGTCCGTTCTTGCCTAGCGAGCTGGGTAGCGGCAATACGGCAATTGGCTTCAGCGCCGCGATTGTAGTTGCCATATTCCTGATTGCGCCGAGTTGACGGAGGGGGGCCATTTTTTAGTAAGTCGGCTATGTTCGTTACACCAAGCCTTTTCATATGTGTTTGATATGCATCCAATGGATGGGCAGATAGGTACATGCCAATTGCTTCTAGTTCGTTAGAAAGCTGTTCTGCGTCGCTCCATGCACTGGTTTCGGGAAGACGAAGAAATGGTGAGGCCTCTCTCTCGCCAAAAAGATTAGATTGATTGCTTGTCCTATCCTCCGCAGCAGCTTGTGCTGCGCGTGTGATTGCTTCCGCACCACCAAAGACGCGAGCTCTATTTGTCTCTAACTGGTCGAACGCACCAGCGCGCGCTAGGGCCTCAATTTGTCGTTTGTTTATTCGACCCGCATCTAGTCGGGCTGCAAGGTCCGACAAATTCTTAAAAGGCCCATCAGCTCGAGCATCCACTAAAGCCAATGCAGCGGGACGTCCTACGTTCCTAATTGCGCCAAGAGCGTATCGAACCCCAAGCTTATTTTTTTTATCCTTTTCAACAGTGAACATGTGGGAGGAGGCATTTACGTCCGGCGGTAATAGGGGGGATCCCAAACGATCCAATTCTCTTCGAAATAGGCCTAGTTTATCTGTATTCTGCATATCGTGAGTCATCGATGCTGCGATGAATTCAACTGGGTGGTTTGCCTTAAGATATGCCGTCTGGTAGGCGACGAGCGCGTAGGCGGCGGCGTGGCTTTTATTGAAGCCGTAGCCCGCAAATTTATCCACGAGATCAAAGATCTCGCTTGCTTTTGTTTCATCCACGCCACGCTCAACGGCACCGTTAACGAAGATCTCACGTTGAGCAGCCATTTCAGTTTTGATCTTTTTCCCCATGGCGCGGCGTAAGAGGTCAGCACTTCCAAGGCTGTATCCCGCAAGCACTTGGGCAATTTGCATGACTTGCTCTTGGTAAATGATAATCCCGTAAGTCTCTTCTAGTATTGGCTGGAGTATAGGGTGAGGATAGGTCACTGGTTCGGCCCCGTGCTTACGGGCGATGTAGCTGGGAATATTGTCCATCGGACCAGGACGATATAGGGCCACAACGGCAATGATGTCTTCGAACCTGTTTGGCTTAAGTCGCTTGAGCATGTCTCGCATGCCCGAACCTTCAAGTTGGAAAACACCAGCAGTATTTCCGCTAGCCATAAGGTCAAACGAATTTTTGTCGTCTAACGGGATACCATCAATGTTAAGTGTAATGCCTCGATCCTGAAGAAGTTTAACCGCGTCGGTTATTACCGTGAGCGTCTTCAGACCTAAGAAGTCAAATTTTACCAGGCCAGCCGTTTCCACCGACTTCATATTAAACTGTGTGACAGGCATATCCGAGCGTGGGTCGCGATAAAGGGCGACCAACTCATCAAGTGGACGGTCCCCTATAACTACGCCGGCGGCGTGGGTAGAGGTGTTCCGGTAAAGCCCCTCCAATTTCAATGCTATATTAATCAATGTACTGACCTGCTCGTCCGTCCTGCGCATTTCTTGCAGAGCGGGTTCACCGTCGATTGCTTGACCTAGTGTTACAGGATTGGCTGGATTATTCGGGACAAGTTTGCATATCCGGTCTACCTGTCCGTACGGCATTCCCAGAACACGGCCAACATCTCTGAGTACTGCGCGTGCTTGAAGTTTACCAAAAGTTATTATCTGCGCGACTTTATCTCGACCATATTTCTGCTGAACATGGGCTATTACCTCATCACGTCGTTCTTGACAGAAGTCGATGTCAAAATCTGGCATTGACACTCGTTCTGGATTCAAAAAACGCTCAAATAATAGATCAAATTGAAGTGGGTCGAGGTCCGTAATTGTTAGTGCCCACGCAACTACCGATCCTGCTCCAGAGCCACGTCCAGGTCCTACGGGAATACCTGCGGCCTTAGCCCATTGGATGAATTCCGCAACGATTAAAAAGTAACCGGGGAACCCCATTTGGATGATCACACCTAGTTCGTACGTAAGGCGTTCCTGGTAAACGGCTCGCTTTTTTTCATCTATTTTCATTGAGGCTAGACGTGCGGTGAGCCCTTTTTGTGCCTGAGCCTTTAACTCTTCAGCTTCATTTCGTCCTGCTTCAGTTTCAAACCCCGGCAAAATAGGATCCCGTGGTTCTGGCATCACGGCGCAACGCTGAGCGATTACTAAGGTATTTGTTATCGCTTCTGGAATATCCGAGAAAAGAGAAATCATTTCTGCAGCTGATTTAAAGCGAAAATTTTCTGAGGAGCGGCGTCTGTCGGTATCCTCTAAGCGCCGACCATCGGCAATCGCCAGCAGTGCATCATGTGCTTCGTGCATTTCTGCTGAGCCAAATCGCACATCGTTCGTTCCAACTATTGGCAGATTAAGCGTGTATGCAAGGTCTATCAGTTTTTGCTCAGCGTCACTTTCGCCTGGTAAACCAAGCCGCTGAATTTCAACGTAAAGGCGATCAGGAAATAATGTTTTGAGCTGTTCCAAGCACTTTCGGGCATGATTTATTTGATTTTCATTAACTAACCTATCGACCGCCCCACTGGGCCCGCCTGTGAGCGCTATCAGTCCATCTGTATGGCCTTTGAGTTTGTCTAGCTCAATTTCTGGCTCATATTCCGCGGCGCTAGACAGAAATGAATTGGAAACCAATTTCATAAGGTTGCCATAGCCAGTCTGGTCTTGGGCTAACAGCACTAGGTCATCTGCCGGTGGTCGACGTTGCGAAGCGCTTATTTCAGATTGATCACGTGAAATTGGCAAAATGACGCCAGTTATTGGCTGAATGCCTGATCCTGCTGCCTTCATGGCAAATTCTAGGGCGCCAAACAGGTTGCGATTATCAACCACTGCGAGCGCTGGCATATTTTCAGCCTTTGCCAGATCAACTATGTCGGGCGCATGAAGAGCTCCATCCAGTAATGAATAGGCTGAACGCACTCGCAAGTGGACGAATTCGGCGTGGGTCATAGCAATCTCCACCTCCTACTTTAACCTGGCTGTATTACTTCAGGTAGTCTTTGGAAGATGAACTCAAAAATCGAGGTTGGCGTAGTGAGATGGTGGCTGGAAGCCATTAACGCGGTCGGCCAGAAGTGGCCTAAAGCTGGGGCGTGATTTAATTCGCTGATACCAAAGTTTCGCGCCTTCAAACCGATCCCAGTCAATGTCACCGAGAAAATCGAGGACTGATATGTGAGCTCCCGCTGTTATATCGGCAAGGGTAAAACTGTCTCCAGCTAGCCATGTTCGCCGGTCGCACAACCACGCAATATAATTGAAGTGGTGAGCGATGTTGGCTCGACCAGCTCTCATTGCAACTGAGTCCGGGGCGCCGCCACCAATTTGACGGCGCAAAACTTTTTCACCGTAAACGTTCCGAGTTACGTCGTGATAGAACTTATCGTCGAACCACGCGACGAGGCGCCGAGTTTCCGCTCTAGTTTCCGCGGTCGTTCCCAAAAGTGATGGTGAAGGAACCATCTCTTCCAGAAGTTCACAGATGGCTTGGGACTCTGAGAACACAATACCATTCTCCATCTCCAAGACAGGAACTTTTCCCGCAGGATTAAGTGCCAGAAAGTCTTGGCGTCTATCCCAAACTCGCTGTTCCCGTAGCTCGATTGGTAAAGATTTTTCGCCAAGCGTGATCCTTACTTTTCGACAGAAAGGCGAAAGTGGTAGGTGGTGGAGCGTCGGCATTTTTGGCTAAAAACCTGACAATGTCGTTGCTGGTTGAGTTTCGAGCACTTGATATAGCTTAAGCCTGCGAGTCGCGTCACTTGAATCCACCACGGCGCCAAACAGTCCAAGCAAGTCCTGGGGCGGCAATCAGTGGGAAGCGTCGATGCCAGGGCTTAATCTCGACTTTAACGCCAGTATGGCGATCGATTTTCCAAACGATGTAATCCAGACCACCTTCAAAAGTGAAGATGCCTTTTATTAGGCGTGCCACTGATAATATTTTTCCTAGCCAGCACCTCAAAGTACGACGATAGAATGTGGATCTAAAAGCTGGCGGGTCTGAAACTAACGTGTCAAAGATAAAATCGTAGCGCTGCTTATTGGAAAAATAGATGTGGTGTGGGCGGTCAGGACCCTCAGCGCGCAGTTCGGCAGCGTAGGTATGCCGAAATCCTTCTGTCCAAAAAACTTCGCTTTTAGCCGGCAGTTTATTATGGGTCTCAGTCGCAAACGTCAAAATTGCAGATTTACATGCATTGGCGATCTTTTTTATGAATAAGTCGTTTTCTGCCCAAACAATTCTGGCAGGTTGTGCAAACCGAGCCCAAAAATAACTATGGAAGGTCCCACTTCCTGTTAGCCTAGTAAACTGATCAATTGTCAGTATTGCTGCCTTTGCTCTCAGTTTTCCATCAGGAACCGTACACTCCAAATAGACAACATTTGGTGGCAGAATAATGTTAAAAAAGCGAGCCAATCGACCTTGTCTGCTTGCAGTGTGGCTCTCTGTCAGAAGATATAGGTCAGCAATTGCATCAGGTGTTATGCCGTCTCTCAGGCAGGAGCCATAAAACAAAGTTGCCTTAACGCCCCCAATCTTTTCGCGAGCCACCTGGGCTAGCGCGATCGCATTAGACTCCGGCGACTGTTTTAATTCGCCTGTGATTAGTCCAATTAGGTCCATATCTTTCAAGGTATTAGAAACCTTACTTCACCACCTGCTGATAGCCTTATCGGTTGAGCCGCTTCTGCATTGTATAGCTCGCCATCTAAAGTAACCTGGCCAGTATAAAAAATCTCATAAAAGTCGTTTTTGAGGCTTATGTAACCAGGTTCTTTAGGCCGCTTAGCTCTTCCAAATAGCAGTGGGCCGATATTGGCAAGCAGTTTCGGAGGTGGCGCTTTAACGGCAGTCATCGGCAGGCCAGAGCCTTCCCCCCAGAAGGGTCTGGCCCCAAGTGCCAGTCTTTCAAGGGTCGAAGCCATTAAAATTGAATAGGATCCATCCAATACGTGCCCGATGCCATTTTTATCAACGGTGTTTAAAGTCATAGCTGAACCAGCCAGTACGCCATCTTCATTACTTGAGAGAACATTTTTTAAAAGCAATGGGGTTAACGTAAGCCAAGATGCCACTCCGCCAACTATGCCTCGGCGATGCAAATGTGTTCGACAGAATGCAATTGCGCGGCAGATGCCGATAGCACCAAAGAACATGCCTATTTGGGGGGCATTTGATCCCATTTTATCAGTAACACCCTCAAGGCGTATGGTTTGGCGGGTGATCAGCCTGCCCTTGCCAGACTTTGCTAATTCGTAGGCTCGACTCAGGGTGTTAATGCTTGATGGCATACCCACATCTGCAGCAGTCATATTTGTTGTGCCATCAGGAGTGAGACAGAGGGCAGGTTGGTTCTCAGAAATGCCGTTAGCAAGGATGTGGGTCAAAGCTCTTAGAACGGTGCCATCTCCACCGCTGATTGCAAGGACGTCTAACTTGGCGGCGGTTAGTCGGCTGATTGCTGCAGGCACCTCTTCCAAAGATGCGGGAGTTTCAATAATTGCCCCTTTTGCTACTAGATCAGAAATGTCCTGAGGGTGCCTCAAGTTCCTGCGACTTGTTGGGTTAACCAGTGCACCGAACTTAACCGAAGTACTCATCCGGGGCGTTCCTGAAAGCTAGCCATGCTGAGCAGAATCAGAAGTAGCAGCACCGGTGGCCCCCAGGCTCCAGCGTAAGGGCCAATTGCTCCAGATTCCGCCGCTACTGTTGAAAAATTTTCAACAACAAAAAATGCAAAGCCTGAAAGCAACCCTAATGCTAAGGGTGGCGCAACAGAGCGACCTCGCATCATTAAACCTGCGAACGGAATGGCTAGAAGCAACATAATTGCTGAGGAAACAGGTGCGGAATAGCGTAGCTGTATCCAGTGTTTGTAGTAATAATCTGGTTTTGGGCTAACAGAAGGTGCATTGGCGATAGCCCTCAATTCAAAGAGGGTTAATTCTGAGGGATGGGCCACAAGTGATCTAAAAGATCCTGGAATGAGCGCTGATGGCCAGTTTATATAATCTTCGGATTTGCGACTTTGGTCACTTAAATCAAGTATTTCGGCATTCTTAAGCCTCCAACCATCTTTGGTGCGATTAGCAGATTTAGCGTGGATTTCAAAAGCTAGCAGGCCATCAATGGAGCGCTTAAAAATTGTGATATTTTCTATTTCTCTTTCATCATCCGAAATTTTGTTGATCCGAATAACATCCTTCCCATCGCGCAGCCAAACCGCTTTGGTTGGCTGGGCTACTTTGGCAAATGGTTCTAGCCCCATCGCTCGAAGAGTTTTTGCTGCTGGTGGGATAGCAAATTCACCAATAAAAAAAATCAATCCTGCCAAAGCAAAAGCGGCCGGCGCTAGAGCTCTTATGGTTCTCAATTGGCTTG
>JAURGE010000119.1 GCA_030833925.1 Alphaproteobacteria bacterium | reverse complement strand
TGATATGGCGTATAGCAACGAGGTGTTTTTGACTTGTATAACCGATTGGTTGATGAAAGCGGGCAGCATCTTTTTTATTGCCTGTGGCAGGATTATGTGATGCATTACTTGCACACGTGAAAGGCCGGTGGCCAAACCCGCCTCTGTTTGGCCGCGTTCAATTGCGTTGATACCACCGCGGAATATTTCAGAATAAAAAGCGCCCACATACAGCGACAGCGTTAGCAGTCCTGCGGTTGTGTTAGAAATCGAGTAGCCCGTTAGTAACGGCAGCGCGTAGTATGCCCACATTATTTGAACGAGCAGCGGCGTGCATCGAAACAATTCTTGATAGCTGCGTGCCAAAAGACGCACAGATTGAAGTTTCGCTAGTCTTGCAAAGCAAACGGCTAAACCAACGACTATTCCAATACTTATTGATCCAACTGTATAGAGAAACGTAGTCCATAGACCGATCAGGAATAGATCAAACGACTGCAGCACCGTGTAAAAATCCCACTGGTACATGCTAATTTCCTGTTAAAAAAGAATAAAAGAGGCCACGCAGCGCCAGCTACGTAACCTCTTTAGTGTGGGTCAGTTGAAAGAGAAGCCTTCGGGTAAATCATCAAGACCAATTCCAAAAGGCTCAAGGCCTTTTAGAATCCAAGTTTGATTGTTACCGACGCGGCGGTTGTAGTCGGCCCATGCTGAAACAAATTGCTTCCAAGTGTCATCTGTCTTGTAATTTAAGCCAATCACAGAGGGCGATGAAAGCAAGGGATGAGGAACGTATACCTTACCCAGTGCTGCATTTTTCTTAGTCATCACCATCCCATTCAAAACTGTGTTGATGACTGCATCCGCCTTACCAGATGTCAGCGCAATAACGGCTTCGTCTCGCGTCTTAAATCGCAGGATTTTTGCTTTCGGTAGCATCTGTTTTGTAATCTGATCTTGGGCGGAGCCGAGGTCGACCGCAATTGTGATTGCTGGATCATTGAGCTGGGCCCAAGTCTTGTCCTTCATACTCGCCTTTGGGGAGATGATCACAAAACTGTTGTAGTAAGTTGGCGACGTGAAGTGAACTGAAAGTGCACGCTTCGGTAAAGCAGTCAGTGCCAAAGCCAAATCGACTTTCCCGGATTGGACGTCCAAGATTGAATTCGCCCAGCTCGACTCCACCACCTCTAGCTTCACACCAATGTTTTCAGCGATGTCACGCGCCATCTCGACCGCGAATCCACGCCACTCACCTGTCCGAGGGTCTTTGGCGAAGTAAGGGTCCTCATTCAAGATTCCTGCCATGCGCAGTGTTCCCCTGGATCGAATTTCATCAACCTTGCTAGTTTGAGCGACAGCTGTGGCGGCCGTTGACGCGCAAAGTAGTGTAAAAATTAACGCCTTTAGTGTGTTTAAAACTCTCATGATTACTCCCGTTGGCTGCGTCTCGCGAGGCGCGTTGTTGTTTTAAAGATTTCGCCCCCACCCGGCGGGCTTTGAGGCGATTCACTTTAACGAACGGAGGCCTTGGTCTCAATACAAATAAGCCCCATCATCATATAAATTAATTTGTATTTAGATGCGGGTAAACGCTGATTATTGGAGCATTTCGCAGATTTCCCTGTCAAAAAATTATAGGTCTAGAGGGCTATTTTGTAATTGCTGACCAGTGATTCTCGCTAAGATGACTTCGAAAAGAAGAGCGATAAAAGTAAATGCAAGAATTCGATCTGGTGGTAGTCGGGGCAGGAATTGTTGGCGCTTCTGTTACCTGGCATGCGGCCCAAAGAGGGCTGCGTGTCGCCGTAGTGGATGGTATCGGCCCTGCGGCAGGCGCGTCTGGTGCGAGCGATGGTGCAGTATCCGTCGCCAGCAAGCGGGAGGGTATTCTCGCTGACGTAGCCTATGAGTCCCTCGGATATTGCAAAGAGCTTGCCAAAAGAAATGGACCTTTAGCCGGTATTTTTCAAGTACGACCTAGTTATTTCGTCGCTACAGATGAAGCGGAGGAGGGGGCGTTAGATGCGCTGGCTGTCAAGTTGCAAACGCTTGGGAATGAAGTAAAGGTGGTTGCAGATCTTACAAACCATAAAGCTGTCGCGCTCGGTTTTGGATCAGAGGTCAGGCGACTCCTGAAGTTGGACGGAGAAGGCCATATGTTGGGATATGGCGCTACACAAGCTTATTTGCGCGCATCAGGAGCAGCATTTTTTTGGCGCGATGCAGTTATCGGAATCGCGGAGGGGGTATCGAGCGTCACAGTGCAATGCCGGTCTGGAAAACTTCGAGCCCGCGCAGTAGTCTGCGCTACCGGCCTGCAGACTTTGAA
>JAURGE010000118.1 GCA_030833925.1 Alphaproteobacteria bacterium | reverse complement strand
GCATTGCCTGCAAGCTGTGCGAGGCTATTTGCCCAGCACAGGCGATCACCATAGAAGCGGAGCCCCGGGACGATGGTAGTAGGCGTACCACCCGGTATGACATTGATATGACTAAATGCATCTACTGTGGTTTTTGCCAGGAAGCATGCCCGGTTGACGCTATAGTTGAAGGTCCGAATTTTGAGTTTGCTACTGAGACACGTGAGGAGCTCATGTACAACAAACAAAAGCTGCTCGAAAACGGTGATAGGTGGGAAACCGCTATTGCCAGGAACTTGGTGCAGGATGCGCCATACAGATAAATACCTTTGCCTGTCGTGTTGTGCCTCTGTTTTTCCGAGATCAAATAACGGGGCTTTTGCGCAGGCAGCCTTAAAATTGGTTGGAGGGTCGCGATGACCGTCGCCGCATTATGTTTTTATCTATTTGCTGCCGTTGCTGTGGCTTCGGGGGTTATGGTTGTTACTGCACGAAATCCCGTGCACGCAGTCCTGTTTTTAATACTGGCTTTCTTTAATTCAGCCGGATTATTCGTTTTGATTGGGGCTGAATACTTAGCAATGGCGTTGGTTGTCGTTTACGTCGGCGCAGTTGCAGTGCTTTTCCTGTTTGTTGTCATGATGTTGGATGTCAATTTTCAGGAGTTAAGAGCTGGTGCAGCGCGTTACATTTCGATTGGCGCGGTTGTGGGTCTGGCGCTTCTAGCAGAACTTAGCTTGGTGCTTGGCAGTGCGGCCTTTGGTGATGTTAAGGTTATGGGAGGCGCACTACCAACGCCACCTGCAGATCAAATAGAAAATATCAGGGCACTAGGCCAAATCATTTACACTGACCTTTTCGTCCTATTCCAGATATCAGGGCTAATTCTCTTGGTTGCTATGATCGGAGCAATAGTGCTGACGCTGCGCAGTCGGCCAGGTGTGCGTCGGCAGAGAATTGCTGATCAGCTTGAACGTACTCCTGAAAAAGCCGTCGAAGTTGTCAAAGTGCCGCTTGGAGGGGGTGCCCAATGATTATTGGATTAGGTCACTATCTTGCCGTGGCGGCGGTTTTATTCACCTTGGGGATTTTTGGCATCTTTCTCAATCGCAGGAATGTGATAGTCATTTTGATGTCAATCGAGTTAATGCTGCTGGCAGTCAATATAAATTTAGTGGCATTTTCAGCCTTTAATGGTGATCTGGCCGGTCAGGCTTTTGCTATATTTATTCTGACGGTGGCAGCAGCAGAAGCAGCCATAGGTTTGGCTATTCTTGTTGTCTACTTCCGCAACCGTGGCTCAATCGCGGTTGAAGACGTTAACATGATGAAGGGCTGATAAACTTATGGATGCCCTATACGTATTTGCGATTTTTGCACCGTTAATTGGCGCTTTGATTGCGGGATTAGGAAACCGTCGTCTAGGCGATCGAGGTGCTCAGCTTGTTACATGTGCTGGCTTGATCGTGGCAGCGTTAATTTCATGTGCAGCCTTTATCGATGTGGCTCTAAGTCACAATCCTAGATCTGTCGAGCTTTTCCGCTGGATCGCTAGTGGCAGCTTTGAGGCTGGATGGGCGTTACGTTTTGACACTCTTTCGGTAGTCATGATGTGTGTCGTTACCATCGTCTCGGCCTGTGTTCACGTGTACTCAATAGGGTACATGAGCCACGATCATTCTAAACCGCGTTTCATGGCATACCTCTCGCTTTTTACATTTGCCATGCTCATGTTAGTAACTGCAGATAATCTTGTGCAGATGTTCTTCGGTTGGGAGGGAGTTGGCGTATGCTCCTATCTCTTGATTGGCTTCTGGTACGACAGGCCTAGCGCTAATGCCGCCGCGATGAAAGCGTTCATCGTAAATCGTGTTGGTGACTTTGGCTTTGCGCTCGGGATTTTCGGTGTTTTTCTGCTCTTCGACACTGTGTCCTTTGATGCAATTTTTGGCGCTGCTGCCCAATTTACTGATGCGCGCATCCACTTTTTGGGTATGGATATGCACGCGTTGGAAGTGCTTTGTTTCCTTTTATTTATTGGTGCTATGGGCAAGTCAGCTCAGCTCGGCCTTCACACTTGGTTGCCTGATGCAATGGAAGGCCCCACACCAGTTTCAGCTCTAATTCATGCTGCGACTATGGTGACCGCGGGTGTCTTCATGGTTTGTCGACTTTCACCGATCTTTGAGTATGCGCCAAACGTCTTGGCATTTGTTACAATGATTGGCGCATTCACTGCATTCTTTGCAGCAACAGTGGGCTTAACGCAGTTTGATATAAAACGAGTGATTGCCTACTCAACATGTTCCCAACTTGGTTACATGTTTTTCGCAGCTGGATTGTCAGCCTATCCTGCTGCGATGTTCCATCTTACCACCCATGCATTCTT
>JAURGE010000117.1 GCA_030833925.1 Alphaproteobacteria bacterium | reverse complement strand
GAGATGCAATATCATCAACGAATGCCGTTGGTTTCCGTGTTTTAGCCGCTAGGGCGGCCACAGCTGGCCCCTTTGGTCCGGACCATGGTGCTAAGGGTAGGTTTATGCCGGCATCAGCAAGGGCGTAGCGACGGTCTTCAACAGCATTAAGAGGCACATTGCTTAAAACAATGCCTTGAATGCCATCCGCTAAAAGACCGCTAATAACCGATGCAGCTTCTAGATCGGGAGGAATTTGACGGGTGCGCACTTTAAAGAAGTCGCTCACCAGATCCGTTACCTGCTCGCGTGCCAAAGGAATTCCGTTCGCTTCCTTCAAAACGTTCCCTGCCAGGGCGTATGACCTAAAAACAAAAGCGTGTCCCTTTTCTTCGATAAAATTCAGGAACGCTGACATGAAATGAAATAAAACCTCGTCCGCATCAACAATCAGAAGAGGGCGGTGTGGATCAATATCAAACTCAGCTGCTAGAGCAGCGGCGCGTGTATCAGTCAATTTAGGCGCTCCATTTCTGAATCTTCATCTGGGTTTTTGCTGGGTCTTGAAGCTACAAACCAGCCACATCCCAATAAGGTTATGCCGATGATAACTAGCGCCCAAATTGGAACCTTGCCGCTAATAATTAGGGCCAAAAAACTCAACGACATGCTCAGAAGTGCTAAAATCTTGGCGCCTAATGGTATAAGGCCGTGACTTTCCCACGCTATCAGTAAAGGGCCAAAGTAGGGTTGTTGGTAAAGCCAACGTCGGCATCGTTCTGAACTTTTACCAAACGCAATTGCTGCAAGAATGATAAAAGGAGTGGTGGGTAGTAAGGGCAAAATTGCTCCAAGAGCGCCCAGAACAACAAACACCCACCCAAGTATGAACCAAACTGGTCGAGTTATCTTGCCTACAGGCGTCGAAACGGTCACGTAATCATTGCCCCAAATTTCTCAATAAATTGGGCAGGGTCAGGTCTCGGTTTTGCTGGCTGATCGCCTTTTGACTTCCCAAGATAAAGGAAGCTGACTAGTTCATCGCCTGGCTTCAAACCAAAGAAAGCACGGACATTTTCATCTTGTGCATTTTTCCCTGTTAAGAGTATTCCACCGAACCCCTTCGCGTTTGCTGCAAGCAACATATTTTGTGCTGCACATGCTGTTGCAACAATTTGTTCGATTTCGGGAACATTCGGTCTGTCGTGAACAACGCGTGCAAGAATGGCAATCACAACGGGCGCGCGTAATGGTCGGCTCATTTCCTTTGCTATTGCTTCTTCGCTTGCTCCGGGATCTCTAGTTTTTAGGGCATCGGCAAAAACACGACCGAGCACGGCTCTGTCTTCTCCCTCAATAACGACGAAGCGCCAAGGGCGAACCGACCCGTGATCTGGCGCTGACATTGCCGCTCGAAGTATATCTTGAATGTCAGATGGGGTAGGGCCGTCGGTGTCCTCCATTAACCTTGGAGGGGTCGATGTTCTATCGATCAAGGTTTCAAGTATACTCATTATCCTGTCCCAACCTCGCCGTGACTTTTGTATCTATGGCAGAAACCAGTAGGGTTTGTATCATCAGTCGTAAAAACTTTCGCCTATGGAGTTGATTGCTCATGAATGCGCAATCTAGAGGAGCGCTTGATGGTATCCGAGTGGTCGACCTGACCACCGTGCTTTTTGGCCCCTATTGCACGCAGATATTAGCCGAGATGGGAGCCGATGTAATTAAAATTGAAGCACCCTCTGGTGATACCTCGCGCCAGACAGGCCCTGGGCGAAATAAAGGTATGGCTGGTGGTTATATGACTAAAGCGCGTAACAAGCGCAGCCTAGTCTTGGATATGAAGCAGCAAGCAGGAAAAGTCGCATTCCAGCGTTTGATAGAGACTGCTGATTGTTTTGTTTTAAACATTCGCCCTCAACCAGCCGTGAGGCTTGGCGTTGACTATGATACCGTTTCCCAAATTCGCTCGGATATTGTCTATGCGGCGCTGACAGGTTTCCGTCCTGAAGGCCCCTATGCTGATAAGGCGGCTTATGATGATCTCATTCAAGGTCTTTCTGGATTTGCGGAGTTGAACGGGCGGATGACCGGCGGTGAGCCCCGCTACGCGCCGATGGTTATGGTCGACAAAATATCTGGACTCTTTGCCAGCTACGCTATCGCTATGGCCTTATTTCATAGGGAGCGAACGGGGGAAGGTCAGAAAGTGGACGTAGGCATGTTTGAGGCCTTCACTGCTTTCTTGATGCAAGAACACTTGCAAGGTAAGGCCTTTGAACCCTCATTGGGTCCTGCAGGCTATTCGCGATTGCTAACGCCCCATCGCAGACCTTATCGGACGGCTGATGGATATATCGGTGCTATTCCGTACACTGATCGTCACTGGCGCGCTTTTTTCCGAATTG
>JAURGE010000116.1 GCA_030833925.1 Alphaproteobacteria bacterium | reverse complement strand
ATCGACATATTTTCCATCACGGAAAACAAAGTACATCGGTACATCAAGCAGGTAGTCGACGTAACGTTCAAATCCAAAACCGTCTTCAAAGACAAATTCAAGCATGCCGCAGCGGTCTGGATCTGTATCTGTCCAAACATAGGACCTTTCGCTGACTCTACCCGTGATGCTCCCCTCAACGAATGGCGAATTGGCAAAAAGTGCTGTTGCAAGTGGTTGAAGTGCCAGGCTAATACGGAATTTCTCCACCATATCCGCCTCGCTACCAAAATCGAGGTTTGATTGGATCGTGCATGTTCTGGTCATCATGTCGAGACCCCGGGTTCCAACGGTCGGCATATACCGACGCATCACTTTATACCGTCCCTTTGGCATCCACGGCATTTCCGCTTGAGACCAGGACGGGTCAAAACCTAGCCCAATCATACCAAGACCAAGATCTGCGCAAACCTCCCGGGCCTCTTTGAGGTGACCATTAGCTTCCACGCATGTTTCGTGCAAAGTTTCGACTGGAGCTCCTGACAGCTCAAATTGGCCGCCCGGTTCTAAGGTGATGTTACAGCCATCACGAGTAAGCGCGATCGTATTCCCATCTTCTTCAATTTTTGCCCAACCAAAGCGTTCAGCTAATCCATTAAGTAGGGCAGCAATTCCTCTTTCACCACCATAATCTGCACGCCTCTTATCCTCGAGCTGAAAAACAAATTTTTCATGCTCAGTACCAACACGCCAATGAGATTTTGGTTTCACCCCAATTTCGAGCCACTCAACCAGCTGACGTTTTGATGAAATGGGATCTCCACCTGTACTAGGAGGCGCCGCCATGATTTTTTTACCCTTCGTTGCCTCTAATCGTGTCGAAATCGCCAATTATAGCCTGAGCAAGTGCAAGGCTAACTATCGCAGCAGTTTCAGCACGCAACACTCGTGGACCTAAACTGATTTTTTGAACAAATGATATTTTGTTGAAACCATTTAGCTCGTCAGAAGTAAAGCCCCCTTCTGGACCGATAAGCAAGCCGTAAGAAGTTCTTGCCTTTCCCTTTAATGCATCACACATCGGAGGTGAGGCCCCTGTCTCATCCCCCACTATTAAGAGACGCTCTTTGGGCCAGTTGGAAAGTAATTCACTTAAACTTGTCGGCTCTTTGATTTGTGGAGCGTCCATTCGTTCACTTTGTTCAGCTGCCTCAATGGCAATACGGGATAAGCGTTGGCAATTTAAACGGTCAGAATTTGATCGACTGGTTCGTACTGGTTGCAAAATAGAAACACCTAATTCAGTCGCTTTCTCTACAATTAACTCAGTTGGAGCCCGCTTGATCATTGCGAATGCCAACCAAGGTCCTTCCGATACCACCTGTACTCTAATTTTCTCCTCAAGGTTTAGAGACGCCTTGTCTCTGCCTGTTTGGACAAGTGTTGCCGACCATTCTCCATCCATACCGTTAAATACGCGCACAGTGGACCCGGTCGATCTCCGCATTACAGTAAGCAGATAGCGAGCTTGCTCTCGATGCAGATTTATTGCTTGACCTGAGGCAAGTTTACTCTCGACAAAGAGCCGTGGCCCCCGATACTTCGGTGAGCTATGTTCCCGCTCCATATAAGGCCTCCCAATGAACGGCAATAAATCCGAGCAAAGCCAAATACCCTTCGAGCGGGCAAGTAAGGCTTCTGATATTGTAGGCGATAGCATATTGCTGAGGAAGTTACCTTCGAGATGGCTCCCATATGCACGGTTGGCTCGACTTGATCGACCAATTGGGACGTGGCTACTTTTAATACCTTGTTGGCAAGGACTTTCACTTGCTAGCGCAGCAAAAAGTTCTCCATTTAATTGGGAATTCTTTTACTACGCCCTTTTGTTTGGCGCAGGCGCTATCGTGATGCGAGCTGCAGGTTGCACTTTAAACGACATTGCTGATCGGCACATTGATGGAAAGATTGCCAGAACAGCGCTGCGCCCAATTCCTTCGGGCGAGATTAAAATTTATCAAGCGTTAATATTTTTGCTCAGCCTCCTGATTATAGGCGCGGTTATTCTGTTTCAATTTAATACACTAACAATTGTTGTGGGATTAGCGTCTGTTCCATTTGCTGCCATTTACCCTTTTATGAAACGTTTCACCTGGTGGCCCCAGTTCTTCTTAGGCCTTGCATTTAACTGGGGTGCTCTAGTTGGCTGGACAGCCATTGTTGGTGAATTGTCATGGGCACCAGTAATTTTATATCTGTCCGGAATTATGTGGACACTAGGGTATGACACAATTTACGCTCATCAAGACAAGGAAGACGATGCCTTAGTCGGTGTAAAATCAACCGCACGCCTTTTTCAAGACAATAGCAAAATCTGGCTTTTTTTCTTCTATTCCATGACAATTTTGGGAACATTTCTTGCAGGTCTATTAGCCGGTCTAGCACCAACATTTTTAATAGCGCTGATGCCTTATGGCGTTCATCTTATCACTCAGGTGATACAAACCAATTTAAACAATCCGCTTTGTTGCCTAGCTACATTCAAATCTAACAGAAATGC
>JAURGE010000115.1 GCA_030833925.1 Alphaproteobacteria bacterium | reverse complement strand
ATATAAATCAATAGGTTAGGCGATCAAGAATCGCATTTGTAGTATAGCTGTAGCATAGTCAGTAATTACAAGGCACTAGCGCACATCAGGCCTTTAGAACTATTAGGACATCAAGCGTCAAAAGTTTTGACGCTTGTGCTTTTTCTGAGAGTTGAAAACGCCGCAACTGGTCAAAAACGAGGGTTTTTCAGTTCACTGAAAGTGTATGGATTTACAAATCCATAAACATCACAGCCGTGTAAACCTCGAACTCTATTGAGTGACAACTGCAAGTTTTGACGCTCGTGACTTTTCAGAAAGTTGAACACGCGGCAACTGGTCAAAAACGAGGGTTTTTCAGCTCACTAAAAGTGTGGGGATTTTTTGATTTGAAGAACAAGTTGCGGAGAAGTGTATGGATTTATGAATCCAAAAGCATCACAGCTATGTAACCCTCGGTTTCGACCGATCGACAACTGACCAGGAGAAGTTTCGACACTCGTGATTTTTCATAAGGTTGAGAGTTTTGCTTCTGGTCGAGACCAACTGGTTATCTTACGACTCGAGATTCATAACAACCTCGCGTGACAGGCCACACTGAATTAACCTCAACTGGACTGGCCGGCAATTGGCTGAGAAATACCATGTCGAATCAACGTGCGAACACTAAGCGGGAAACATACAGCAGGATTCCTAGTTCGACGCAAAGTTAGATAGATCTCATTCAGCCAGAGACATCCGCAATATCAAAGCAGCTAATCCGAGCACTCCCTTTCAGTAGACGACGCATGATCGGATTCGTGCATCAGCGCCTGGATCGAGATTGGCTTTATTGGCCAATGAGAACCTATCAATCGATCGCCTTCAGCTGTTCCAGCTTTCTTTCGCAGCATATTGATCCAATGAGCACAAAATCGACCTTGGCAAGCGCCCATAGCGAATCGACCGTTTAGACGAATCTCTCGATTGGTGGGGTCAGAGCCTAAGTCATATAAATCAGATAAAGATTTATTTTCACACCTGCAAATGATTACCTCATGCGGCAGTTCATCTAAGACAGACTGCTCATCAACAGAGTAAATTTCTGCAAGTGTACTTTGGGCAGCCATCTCGCGAGACAAAACATCTAGTAGCACTTTGGTGCGAACTTTCATTTCGACTGATTCGACCGGACAGACTCGTAACTGTTTAATGACTTCAATTGCTACTGCCTCTCCATGCGCTCTAGAAGCTCTAGCCCCCAGCCCAAGAGCGCAATCGCCGGCTTCGTACCAAATCGGCATACCACCAGGGCGCATGCCATAACTGTTTTTGGCAATACCGTCGTGGAGCGCTAAAAAATCTGTTTCGAAACATAGCTGGTCTTCTCCAGTGATACTTACTCTCAAGCCGCCAGCATACTGTTCAATTCGCGAGATGAATCGTCCCTGAAGAATAGGAACGCCCGCAACCTTCAATATCATCATGTAGTTGGCCGCCTCAAGTAAGTAGCCAGCTGGAAGACTTAATGCGCGCCAAAACTTCCTAAACGGTCTAGCCTCCTCAATTACTGCGAGTGGAGGGTTTCCGAGGCGGGTAAGTTGTGCCGCCACTGCCAACAATAGTGGACCAGAGCCAGCAAGTAACACCCGCTTCTTTGGCGCTCTCAAAGATGTTTTAAGAATTACCTGCAATGCGCCTGCCGTCATTACGCCCGGCAAATGCCAGCCCAATCGAGGTCTAACCCTCTCCGAGGCGCCGGTCGCGACGATAATGGCTTTGGGTCTCAACCTTACGCTGGTTGAGGTAGAGGTGTTGGTGATAACGATTTCGCCTGTTGAATCAGTACCCGTGTACGTGGTACAAATAGAAACACTTATCAGCTTACGAACACGATCAAAGCGCGCCATCAAATCCCGCCAAATAGGCTCGTGGACTCCATTCAGCTTAGAGTTTTGTCCCTTTTGAGCTCGCCTCAGAACTGCGCCGCCTAACGTCGGGGCTTGCTCAACTATCTGAACCCTTAAGCCCCATTCAGCGAGCTTACAAGCGGCACTCATACCGGCCACTCCGCCTCCCACGACTAAAACATCGCAGGAATCCACGCTATCACTGCTCATGAACGGGGCCACCGCAATCGCTTGAATAAAATCTCGCGTTTTCCGCACAACTGGAAAGGCAGGCCTCTACTGATTCGCCGCTCTCTTTACGCACTAAACAAGATTGGCACTGGCCAATCCCACAAAAAATGTAGTTTGGACGACCATCTTTAGATCGTGAAAAATTAGAGACTCCATGGTGAAAAAGGGCGGTTGCAACAGTATCGTTCTCGGTGAATCGAACTGGCTCATCATTCCAGAAAAATTGTGACACTAAACAACCTCACTCATCTCTTGAAATCTATTAGGTGAAAAAGCATCCATGACGCCTGTAGATTTATCGAATATCGCATCACAGACAGCTCTACCAGCCCATGCCGAGAGACAGATTCCATCCCCCTCAAATCCACTTGCGATCCATGTGCGACGATGCTGCGGCATCAGTCCAACAATGGGCAACCCATCAGCCACGGCGGCCCTAACGCCGGTAAATGTGCGAATAACCCGACGGTTTTTAAGTGCAGGATAAATCTTCACTGCTTGCCTGATTAGATTACGAATAACTGATACGTCAGTAAAGTCGCTTCGACCATGTGGCTCTCGCGTACTACCTATTAAATATTGTCCCGTCTCCAATGGATCGATGACAACAGGGGGCGCGGGCGTTGCATTTTTCACTAATTGCTTGCTGATTAAATACGAACCAGCAGTTACCGCTCCCTCTAAAGTCCGCTCGTTTAGTCGCCCCTGGTCTGTAA
>JAURGE010000114.1 GCA_030833925.1 Alphaproteobacteria bacterium | reverse complement strand
CGTTGCGGAAATTAATGCCGCCTACAAGCGTCTTATATCAAAGGTCCATCCGGATGTTGGCGGTAATGCATTTCTTGCCTCTAGGGTTAATGAGGCTCGTGATATTCTTCTTAAGAAGAGCTCACAGTAAACTCGTAATCAGTCTTACTGGATGCTGTTGCTGGTCGGAGACATGGGAAATGGCTACCTTAAATCCAATATTCCGCTCCAATAGGATGAAGTTAGGGGTAATGGCCATAAATTGCTCCGGGGGCTCTACGGTGACGACCGCACCGGAAGCCTGGCCCATGACCTGGTCCGATAATGTCAAGCTAGCAAGGATGGTTGATCAAGCAGGATTTGAAGCACTTCTGCCAGTTGGGCGGTGGAAAGGTTATGGCGGCAGCTCGAATTTTAATAATAGGACGTTTGAGAGTTTTACTTGGGCTGCTGGTATAGGGGCTGTCACGAAGCAGATTGCGGTGCTCTCAACGATCCACGCGCCTCTTGTTCATCCAGTTATGGCTGCAAAGCAGGCAGCAACTATTGATCATATCACGGACGGACGCTTCGTTTTGAATGTAGTTTGTGGTTGGTTTCGAAATGAATTCGAAATGTTTGATGCAGAATGGAGAGAGCACGATCGAAGATACGATTACGCCGCCGAATGGTTAAGACTTTGCCGACGGTTATGGACGGAAACGGAGTCCTTTAATTTCGAGGGAGAGTTTTTCCATGGCAAAGACCTTTGGAGTGAACCTAAGCCGGTACAGCGTGCATTGTTACCGGTAATGAATGCCGGGTCTTCTCTAATAGGTCAGCGTTTTTCGGCAGAAAATTGTGATATGAATTTTGTCATGCTTCGTCAGAAAAATGAAGAAAGTGATAGAGCCCAAATATACCAATTGAAGCAGATGGCTTCTGCTGCTGGACGGCACTCAGGATGCTGGATCCACGGATATGCTGTAATTCGTCCGACACAAAAAGAAGCAGAAGCAGCTCTTGAAAGATATGTGGTTCAATTCGGTGATGATGAAGCTGTAAATAATATGCTTTCAATTTTCGGTATGGAATCTGAAACTTTAGAACCGTCTGTGATGGACGCCTTTCGGTTTCATTTTAAGGCAGGGCATGGCGGCTACCCCCTCGTTGGGACACCTAAAAAGGTAGTGGATGATATGGTCCGATTAGCCGATATGGGGGTAGATGGAATTCTCCTGTCGTGGCTAGATTACCTGGGAGAATGCGCACAATGGATAGAAGAGGTGATACCGCTTATGGAAGCTGCTGGCTTGCGTGCACCTGCCTCTTCTTAACTTTCTTGATATATTGCAAAGCTAATGCGAACGAACTCGTACCAGCGAGTGTTTTGTTCAGCAACCAAACTCAACCAGCAGACTTACCGCAAGAAGCCATAGGCGATTATGTAAATGGGTGCCTAGCTGGCGGAGTTTATCTTCCAAAGAGTGGTGCCGGGTTTCAGACCATGCGTCCAAGTCGGAACCGCAGTTGGGCTCATCCAGTCTTAAAGAGTTTTATTGAGGATCTGGGCTCTAAAGTAACAAAGAGTGGGTTTCCTGCATTATTAATTGGGGATATTTCACAACCACGTGGAGGGCCTATGGACGGTGGGCATTTAAGCCACCAGACAGGCCTTGATGTTGATATTTGGTTTAAACCGTCACCTAAGCAGGAACTAAACTTAAACGATCGTGAGTTTCTTAGCGCTGAAACTGTTGTAGGAAGCTTTAAAAGCCCTTGGGTGAATGAAAATTTTACCGAAAGGGAAGCATGGCTTTTAGAAGCAGTTGCAAAGGATGATCGTGTTTCTCGAATTTTTGTTGCTCCGCCGATAAAAAAAGTACTTTGCGAACAGACAAAAGTTGAAAATCGCAGCTGGCTTACCAAAATCCGCCCATGGTTTGGTCACACCTATCATTTTCATGTACGACTAGCATGCCCATCCAATAGTCAAGACTGTGTTAACCAGAAAGATCCTCCAACTGGCGACGGCTGTGGAAGCGAACTCGACTCATGGCTGCAGCCAGCAGAACTTGCTAAAAAACGCTTAGCACAGAAACCGCGTACAAAGGACAAAACGCTCAGTGACTTACCTCTGGCTTGCAGAAATGTTCTAGGAGCAAAGTCTCAACAAAAATAAGAGCGCTTTGCGGATATCACCAAACATGGTCTAACAATTTAAAATTTTTTTGATTTTGGAGCCGTTATCATGCGCCTGACGCGCTACTTTATGCCGACCTTGAAAGAAACTCCGGCCGAAGCTCAAATTGTTTCTCACCGTCTCATGCTTCGAGCAGGGATGGTTAGGCAATCAGCGGCCGGCATTTACTCTTGGCTGCCCCTAGGCCTAAGGGTTTTGAAGAAAATTGAACAGGTGGTTAGGGAAGAGCAAAACCGATCAGGCGCGCACGAACTCTTAATGCCAACTATTCAATCAGCCGATCTCTGGCGCGAAAGTGGGCGGTATGATGACTATGGGAAGGAGATGCTCCGTATTAAGGATAGGCATGAACGAGATATGCTGTATGGGCCAACCAACGAAGAGCTAATAACAGACATCTTTCGTTTCTATGTGAAAAGTTATCGGGACGTTCCTCAAAATCTATATCACATTCAGTGGAAATTTCGGGATGAAGTGCGACCCCGGTTTGGTGTGATGCGAGGGCGCGAGTTTTTAATGAAGGATGCCTATTCCTTCGATCTAGATTATGCAGGGGCCAAACACTCTTACAACAAAATGTTTATGGCGTACCTCGCGACGTTTGAGCGGATGGGCCTAAAAGCAATACCAATGCGAGCGGATACAGGTCCAATTGGTGGGGATTTATCGCATGAATTTATCATCCTTGCCGAT
>JAURGE010000113.1 GCA_030833925.1 Alphaproteobacteria bacterium | reverse complement strand
GTCTGCACATCAAGGCTATCGCCTAGCCGCTGTGCTAACGTAGCGGAGTGGTCGACAACAACTACATCCATACCCTCTAAAGCCAACTGACTGGCTATACTAAGACCAACTTGCCCTGCTCCGCATACAATGACTCTCATGGCTCGTTTCCTTCGCCAAGACTTAAGGATCTAAGCTTTCTATGGAGTGCTGACCTCTCCATCCCAACAGCTTTCGCTGTCTTTGATACATTTCCACCAAAGCGTTTCATTTGAGCTGCAAGATAACTCCTTTCAAAAGCTTCTCTTGCATCTTTGAGAGATATGTCCATTAACTCCTCTCGTCGCTCGTCAAGAAGTGCATTTGGGTCCTGACCGAGAATATCTGGTGGTAGCGCATCTACACCAATTTCATCATCAGGACCGCCTGGTGCCATAATAAGCAACCATTCGATAACATTGCGCAATTGACGAACATTTCCAGGCCATGAGTGTGCCTGAAGCGCAGAAAGAGCGCCGGAAGACAATCTTCGCTTAACCTGCCCCGAACTTACAGCAGAGTTTACAAAGTACTCCACCAGAGCGGGTATATCTTCTACACGCTCTGAAAGTGCTGGAGCGCTAACAGGAACTACATTCAGGCGAAAATACAGATCTTCACGGAAAAAGCCCTCTCTCACCATCTTTTGAAGATCCCGAGCACTGCACGCCATAACGCGGATATCAACAGATACCGGATGAGAAGCGCCTACCGGAGTAAATGATTGCTCCTGTATAACGCGAAGCATTTTAGCTTGAGTTTCGAGGGGCATATCTGCGATCTCATCAAGCAGTACGACACCTCCATCAGCGTTTCCAAGCATTCCCTGGATAAGGGTTCCATCAGCAGACTGTTCACCAAATAACATTGCTTCCATGTTATCTGGCCGAATGCCCGCACAGTTAATTGCAACAAAAGGAGCGTCAGCTCTGTCTGAGGCTGCATGAACACTTCGCGCGATAACCTCTTTTCCAGAACCACTCGGTCCTTGGATTAAAATTCGGCTGTTAACTCTTGAAAGTTTCTCAATTTGCGCCCTCAGTGATGACATTGCAGCTGAGGCCCCGATTAAAGGCCATTCCCTCCGGTTAGCCGCCTTCAATTCAGAAATTTGCTGCCTGAGTTCTGCCGCTTCATGAGCACGAGAAACAGATATTACCAGTCTATCAGCAGCAAAGGGTTTCTCTATAAAATTGTAGGCACCCTCACGAATTGCGCGCACAGCTATCTCAATATCAGCGTGGCCACTCATCATAAGGATTACAATTTCTGGGTCTTCCCTACGTATTTCATTGAGTAGCTCGAGACCATCAAGACGACTGCGTTCCAACCAAACATCCAAAATTACCACTTTTGGACGCTTAGACCTCACAATCTCTAGGGCTGCATCAGCATTCTCAGCAGACGCAACAGTGTAACCCTCATCCTCGAGGATACCTGCAACCTGCAGACAAATATCGACTTCATCATCGACGACAAGAACGTCAACTCTCATGACGTCTTCCTAACCATCATTTTCTCCGGATCGATCCCCACATTATCTGTAAAATCTAGATTTTTCGGCAATCGAATCTCAATTGAAGCACCGCCCTCATCTCGGTTTTGAATCCTCAATAAACCCCGGTGTTCCTCTATGACGCGTTGAACAATTGAAAGCCCAAGTCCCGAGCCATCTTCCTTAGTAGTCACATATGGCTCTAGTGCGCTTTCTAACACTTCAGGAGAGAAGCCTCTTCCATTGTCTGAACAAATTACAGTTACAGATTGATCCGCCGTAAGGATTACAACTTCGATCTTGGGAGTAAAACCATGGTCTTCTTCGGCCGCACGTCCTAACACTGAATGAACAGCATTTATTAGAACGTTGTTGAACGCCCTAATAATCTGGCCAGGGTCACAGTCAATCAAAGTCTCCTTGCTTTCACTTTGAAGACTGAAGGTAACAGAACGATGCTCATTCTGAAGTAAAAATATCGCTTCTTGCGCTAACTCAAAAACATTTGTGCGCTGAACCTTTGGTGCTGGCAACCTTGCAAACTCAGAAAATTCATCAACCATGCTGCGCAAAGCGCCAACCTGCCGAATGATCGTCTCACAACATAAGGAAAAAACATCCGGGTCTTTTTGGATAGTCCCAAGATATTTTCGCTTAAGACGCTCGGCTGAGAGCTGTATTGGCGTTAGAGGATTTTTAATCTCATGCGCAATTCGACGAGCAACGCCAGCCCAGGCTGCCTGGCGTTTGGCCTGCAAAAGATCGGTGATGTCCGTAAAGGTAATCACCTTTGCACCAACGTGCTCTCCTGAAACAGACACCGAACGTGCAAGCAATACCCTTTGACGTCCGCCGCGCATAATGCGCACTTCTGTTTCTTGCCGTTCACTAAAATCACCAATTTCGAGAAATTCCGGCGCCACGTCTGAAAGTTTTCTCAAAACAAGATCGGAACCTTGAGCATCCAGAGCATCAACAGCATATGGATTAGCCGTGCGAATTATCCCCGCCTCATCAATGCCAATCACCCCCGACGCCACACCATCTAACACTGCTCCAGTAAATCTGCGGCGTCGGTCCATTTCATTATTGGCTGTGATCAACTCGTCACGCTGGGTTTCGAGCTGAGCTGTCATGCGGTTGAAACTGATCAAAAGGTTGCCCATTTCATCAGTATGCGGGCCTACATTAACTCTTGCCTTCAGATTACCGGAGCGAACTTGATCGGCGGCTACTATCAAATTAGATACCGGTTCCGCTAAAACACCCGCGAACATTAAACCTGCCCAAACGGATGCAAGCGTAAAAACCAATCCAAAAAGAACGTAAAATACAACCAGCCGCACTTCGATGGAATTTCGTGCCCCAACGGCATCTTGTAGCGCG
>JAURGE010000112.1 GCA_030833925.1 Alphaproteobacteria bacterium | reverse complement strand
TTGTTGATCAAATAAATCCAGATGCTGATGTGCTGCCTGGTACAATCGGGCAAATTGCGGGACATGGGGCCTGTTTGATGCTTGGCTACTTTAACAACCAGCAGGCAACTGAGAGTTCATTTAATAAAGACGGATGGTTTCTTTCTGGCGATCTTGGACGGATCGACGAGAATGGAAATTTGATTGTAACAGGTCGTCTAAAAGACATCATTATTCGCGGAGGTCATAATATTCACCCTGCAAAGGTTGAAGACATTGCCGTCGCTCATCCCACAATTGAAAAAGCAGCCGCTTTTGCAGTACCAGATGATCGGTTAGGCGAAAAAGTATGCCTTAGCGTGATGCTGACTCATGGAGCGGATACACCCGATGTCCAGAATGTCCTTGAACATCTCGCTGCTGGGGGGTTATCGCGTTACGACATGCCTGAATACTTTTTAGTTATGGATAGCTTTCCATTAACAGCCTCGGGTAAGATCCTTAAACGCGAACTCGCCGAAATGTTAAAGCGTGGCGAAATTACTCCGGTACCTTGCCGATATGTAGCCGCAAATTAATTCTGGACATGCTTACCGCGAGATTGGCGTTTTCTGGCTAATTTCTTCCGCGTCTCAAGATCTAATTTAGGGAGAACCTCTAAAGCTAAACCCTGGGTAATTCTATTAATTTCAATGCGGGCTTGATTTCGAGCCTCATTAGCTGCCTTAAATTCCGAGGGCTTGAAAGGGTCAGCCTCCAGAGCTTGAACGAATGCCTGGTTTGCACTTCGGTATATCTTCCTAACAGCGCGTAATTCTAACTCACGCTTAGCATATGCAGCTTGAATTACTGTGCGGCTATCACCTTCAGCACTCTTCATCATCCGGTGTATAGATCGCGGGTAAGGTGTTTGATTGAAATTTCCAACGAAGACCCAAGCACCAATTAATCCAGAAAGAAAAAGATTTAAAAACAGAGAGGAAATTAGAAGTTTGGGGCGTGGTGTGAAAAGCCAACTCATTAAGTGATCTCCTCAAAATCTAATTCATCGTCAGGCAGCATCCACTCTGTTTCAGAGAGGCCAGCATAGCCTCCTTGAATTGAAATTAAGTCGGATAGCAGGCCTCCCATGACAAGACCCAGCACTAGACTTAGGGACGCAAAGCTGACTGTTTTCCTGATGGAAAAACCAAAAGTTGACTTAATTTCTTCACCTACCCCCATGACAGCCAACAGACGACGTTCAACTCGATCAATATCAACAGCGCCGCCAACATTACGAATGCTGTTTGCTAATCTGCGATCGTTAGACAAATTTCGCCGGAAACTTGACGAGACAATGCACATCAATAGAGCAACACCCCTTCCCTCTGGCCAATGCCAAATCTGCCCGCCATAGGAGTCAAATCTCTGATTTGTCTTCTCTTTTAAATTCATTCTCAGCCTCATGTCTTATGCTACCCTACTGGGCAAGCTCCCTGATATCTCGTGATAAGTTTTAGCCAATTGCGATCGACAAGTGCGTCTTCCTCTTGCCAACAAAGATTCAACCGCCTCAATGCTCACTCCGAGAACTTCAGCGATCTCTAAGCCAGACAATCCGTCCTGATACGACAGAATTAACGCCGCCCTTTGCCTATATGGCAGCCGCGACAAAACTGCCTCGATCTCTAAACTAATCTCTGTACCGTGCGCCAAATCCTCTGGGCTTGGGGAGCACTCTTCAATCAAATTTGTGACATCACCATCCGGGTCTGAGAGGAAACGACGATCCGTACGTATTTTATCAATTGAAGCTCTATATGCCGCTGTCCGCAGCCATCCCATTATTGTTCCGCGACCTTTCCAGTTCCTAGCTCCCCGCCACAATCGGAGAATTACGTCGTGAGCTATATCCTCGCCTTGCATGGAATCATTAAGCAAAGCAGCAGCAAATCTTGCCACTTTGCCAGAATACATTTGAACTAACTCCCTGGAAGCAGAGGGGTCTCCCCTCGCTATCCTAGTCATTAGAGCAGAATCATCTGCAATAATTTGGCTACGACGTTGCTGCTTCAAAGACACTAAAACTTGCACTTAAGTTCGCGACAATAAGATAACGGATGAACTTAGAAATTCCGTCGGTAAATTTGTGATTATTGTTTAGAAATTTTATGCGTTGGTATGAGGCTGAAGGTGCTGATTTCAATTTTGATCCTTCAGCTGCCAATTTTCGCCGTCGAAATTCCAATACGCCAGGCGTTTTCCATCTTCGGTCCACTGCCGCCATCTTGAACGCGCATTTTCACGAGCCGACGGGTCTTGAGCATCAAAAAGATATGCACATTTAGAGTAGCGCGCCCAATCTGCAGGTGCTGCATCGTCAACAACTATTAACCGCGAACGAAAGTCATTGGGCTCAGTTGTTGATATCCAGACAGGATGCTCAGTCGAGTCATTTTCCCCCTCGGCACCGTGAACCAAAAAGCTTGCTGGATCGAATGCCCACAAACCGTCATCCAGCTCGCTCACCCGCTCCTTATTCAGACAGAGAACTAATACTCCATCATTAATGTTCTGGGCCTCAAGATAACGGCCTAGAGCCGATACCAGTGGACGGCCGTCTGCATTGAGGAAAGAGACTCCATCTAGGCCATTACTCATACCTTTTAGTTACTTCTCAAAATTATCAGCGATGAACTGATCTAAAAGGCGCACTCCAAATCCAACACCACCCTTAGGTGACGTTGGCTTAGACTGGGTCGTCCATGCCACTCCGGCAATATCGAGGTGCGCCCATGGGGTTTCATCGACGACAAAACGTTGGATAAATTGCGCTGCAGTGATGCTACCAGCTTCTCTCCCACCAACGTTTTTCATATCTGCGACCCGGGACGCTAATTGCTTGTCGTAAGCACTGCCAAGAGGCATACGCCATACTGTTTCCCCAGACGACTTTCCCGCTGCATCGATCTTTTCGGCGAGATCGTCGTTATTGGAAAACATTCCT
>JAURGE010000111.1 GCA_030833925.1 Alphaproteobacteria bacterium | reverse complement strand
AGGGGTAGAAGTTGTTATGCTTGGTTATAACACACCCGTTGGTAACAGCCGAGGTCCTGAAGCCCCACATCTCAGGATGATGCACAATCATATGTCGATGCAAATGGGGGCTTACCAAAACGGAACATGGGTTGTCGGTGTTGCAAAAGCTGGAAACGAAGATGGCTTTGAATTGATGGGAGGCAGCATAATAGCAGCTCCATCTGGCGAAATTGTTGCCTTAGCTCGCACCTTAGGCGACGAGCTCATCATTGCTGACGCCGATCTGGATGCCTGTAATTTTAATAAATCAACGATCTTTAACTTTGCTGCGCATCGTCGACCTGAGCATTACGGCATAATTACGAATCAGGCTGGGGCCACGCCACCCTTGGAGGAATGATGCTCATTCGCGTTATAAATCCAAACTCTACTGTGAGTTGTACTGAGGCCTTATCTCGCGCAGCGGAGCCATTTCGAGCAGCAGACATGCAGGTTGAATGCGAAACTGTAGCCGATGGTCCCATTAGTATTGCAAGCATGACCGACTACGCACTCGCTCAGTCAGCACTAGTCAAACATTTGAAGACATATAAAAAAAATGCAGACGCTTTAGTGATTGCCTGTTTCTCAGATCCAGCTTTAGCGGCAGCGAAGGAAATCGTTAGCTATCCATGTTTTGCGCTGGGGGAAGCTGGGATGCTAGCAGCGATGCAAAGGGGAATGCGATTTGGCATCGTTGCTTTGGCTACCGCTTCTGTTGAACGTCAGCGAAGGCGAGTAGCTGAACTTGGCCTTAGTGAGAGGTACGCTGGTAGCCGCCCCGTATCACTTTCGGTACCCGAGCTTTCTGACACCAATAGAACTGTGGAAGCAATGATTGATGCTGGTCGTGAACTGATTTCAAAAGACGGCGCCAATGTCATCATAATGGGTTGCGCAGGCATGGCAGACTATCGTCAGGAATTGGAAGACAATCTCCAGGTTCCCGTCATAGAGCCGGGACAGGCGGCAATTGCAAATGCAACTACCGCTGCCCGGCAAGGCTGGTAATCAGTTCGAATTTAGAGCCCGGTTTACTGCACAAGTGACCGCGATTAGTGACGCGGATACGATATTGGCGCTTCTGCCAACACCATAGAGGTGCTTTCCATCTACTTCAGCCTCTACGAAAGCGATCGCAGTTGCATCAGCACCCACACCAACCGAATGTTCCGAATAGCTGAACACTTTGATTTCTTTTCCAGTTTCTTTCCGCATCGCATCGACAAAGGCGTCTATGGGACCAGAACCCTTACCCTCTATATCCTTTTCTTTGCCATCCTTCTTCATTGTCGCTGTCATTAATCGAACTTCTGAAGCGTTTGTCGCAACACGAGTCATGTGGTCAACAAAACTAAATGGTGTATCAGCATCAAGATATTCTTTTTCGAAGGCAGACCAAATATCAGCGGAAGTTTGCTCGGCCCCAGTGGCATCAGAAATGCGTTGTACAACACCTGAGAATTCTACTTGAAGCGCGCGCGGCATCTGCACTCCAAATTCGGTTTCCATAATGTAGGAGATGCCACCCTTCCCAGATTGGGAATTGATACGAATGACCGCCTCATAGCTTGCGCCGACATCTGCAGGGTCAATCGGCAAATATGGAACATCCCACTTTTCACTATTTGCCGTTTTCATTGCCTTAAGGCCTTTGTTGATTGCATCCTGATGGCTGCCAGAAAAAGCTGTAAAGACAAGATCACCGGCATACGGGTGACGGGGGTGCACTGGAAGCTGGTTACAATATTCAGCGGTGGCCCGCAGCTCACGCATGTTGTGCATATCAAGCTTGGCATCAATGCCTTGACTAACCATGTTCATGGCCAAAGTGATGACGTCTACGTTACCCGTGCGCTCACCATTTCCAAAAAGTGTACCTTCAATGCGGTCAGCCCCAGCCATGACGCCAAACTCAGCGGCAGCAACTCCCGTGCCGCGGTCGTTATGGGGATGCAGGGAGAGGACTAATGATTCACGCCGGCTGAAGTTTCTATGCATCCATTCGATTTGATCAGCGTAAACATTTGGTGTGGCAACTTCGACCGTAGCGGGGAGATTTATAATTGTTTTGTTTTCCGGCGTGGGCTGCCAAACATCCATAACTGCCTCACAAATTTCTAGAGCATATGGCAGTTCCGTCTGAGTGAAGCTTTCCGGCGAGTACTCGTGAATGATTTTTGTCCCAGCTGCTTCGGCTTTCACCGCGAGCTCTTTGATAAGTTTAGCGCCATCAGTCGCTATTTTTGTAATTCCCGCCATGTCGAGATTGAAAACAACCCGACGCTGTGTCGTGGATGTGGAGTTGTACAAATGGATAATCGCCTGCTTCGCGCCAGCGACGGCTTCAAAGGTCCGCTCAATAAGCTCAGGACGCGACTGCGTTAAAACTTGAATTGCCACATCATCAGGGATCATGCCCTTTTCGATAATCTGACGACAAAATGCGAAATCTGTTTCTGACGCAGCTGGAAAGCCAACCTCAATTTCCTTGAAGCCCATTCCTAGCAGTGCTTTGAACATCCTTGCCTTACGCTCAGGCCCCATGGGTTCAATCAAAGCCTGATTTCCATCTCTTAAATCGACGGAACACCATATCGGGGCTTTGTCGATGACTTTACCTGGCCAAGTGCGATCATTCAGATCGATTGGCTGGAAAGGCTGGTATTTGTGAAAAGGCATGACAGCCATTGTTAATTTTCCATTCTCATAAACGCGCGTGAGAAACTTCAGTTTGCGCCCGTCGACCTACCTCTTAGCTTAAGATCGGATCGGAATACAGGCGACCACAACACACAGACCAGGGTTGCAGATAGAGTTTGTAAGAGAAGTTAATCACGGTTTCTAGAAGGCATCACCCATTGCAGGTGAAAACAGTTGAACTAGCTAGGCGCAGCGCCAAGCGGACTCCCGACGCAGTCAATGCGCCGGGCAGATAAGTCGAAGGCTTAGATAGCCAATTTCAACAATATTCAACATAAAAACGATTTAACCCAGAAACCTCTACAAACGCAAATAGAAATCTTAACTTTCGCTGAATCCAATAATTACCAGTAAAACATTGGCACATTAATTCGAAAGAATTCTCTTAGCATCGGTCCAAATTTGACGAATTAAATCACCTGCAGGCATTGCCTTAGCAAGGTGCCCAGACTGACCTGAC
>JAURGE010000110.1 GCA_030833925.1 Alphaproteobacteria bacterium | reverse complement strand
ATGGCGGTTCAAAACGGCGACCTGCCGCACGCAACTTAGCGAGGTGTCGAAATGCCCAAGATGAAGACCAAATCTAGCACGAAAGGTCGTTTTAAAAAGACGGCTTCGGGCAAATTCCTGTTTAATGTGGCTTACAAGCGTCACTGCCTTTCTTCCAAGTCCACCAAGATGAAGCGCCAAGCGCGTGGGACCCGGGTTCTATCCGAGGCCGATGCAAAAATTGTGCGCCAGTTCATGCCTTACGCCTGAACTGACCCGCTTCAATCTGACTTGATAGGAGAACAGACATGTCTCGCGTAAAAGGTGGCGTTACAAGCCGCGCCCGCCACAAGAAAATCACCAAAGCCGCAAAGGGCTATAGAGGTCGATCAAATAACAACTATCGCCTCTCTTTGGAGCGGGTCGAAAAAGGCCTGCAGTATGCCTACCGCGATCGCCGCACGAAGAAGCGTAACTTCCGCGCTCTTTGGATCCAGCGGATTAACGCTGGGGTCCGTGCCCATGGATTAAGCTACAGCCAATTCATGAATGGAATCCATAAAGCTGGAATCGACATTGATCGTAAGATGCTCGCGGATCTAGCCATGAACGATGCTGCCGGTTTTGAGGCCGTCATTGAAAAGGCTCGCGCTGCACTGGCCTGATAAGGCGAGCTGGGGGACGGGCGAAATGAACGATGATCTTAGCGCAGTACAGGCGGAGCTCCTGGCTGCGGTAGACTCTGCGGGTGACCTAGCCGCGCTTGAGACAGCGCGATTGGCTGCAATCGGCCGAAAAGGCCGCATAGGCGGCCTCATGCAGGCTTTAGGCAGCCTTCCTGCTGAGCAGCGGAAAGACTACGGCCAAGCTGTCAATGCTCTGAAACAGGCCGTAGAGGCAGCAATCGACGTTCGAAAAGCAGACCTAGAAGCTTCAGCATTAGATGCCAAACTCTCATCAGAGCAGGTAGATGTTACGCTGCCCGCCAGACATGATCCGGCTGGCCGCGTTCATCCCATAAGCCAAACTATTGATGAAATAGTTCAGATTTTTGGGCAAATGGGGTTTCGAGTGGCGGAAGGACCCGACCTCGAAGACGACTGGAGAAATTTCACCGCTCTTAATATTCCAGAGGAGCACCCTGCCCGTCAGGAGATGGATACCTTCTATCTGCGGGCGGCAGAAGATGGAACGCGTCCCGTACTGAGAACCCACACGAGTCCCGTGCAGATTCGCACGATGATGAGCGAAGCCCCGCCTATTCGAGTGATTGTCCCAGGCCGAACTTTTAGGTCGGACCATGACGCTACCCATTCCCCTATGTTCCACCAAGTGGAAGGGTTAGTGATCGACGAAGTTTCTCACATGGGTCACCTCAAAGGCTGCCTAATCGAATTCTGTCGCACTTTCTTCGAGGTTGCTGACCTTCCTGTCCGCTTCCGAAACAGCCATTTTCCTTTCACGGAGCCATCTGCAGAGGTTGATATTGGCTGCACTCGAGCGAATGGTGAGCTTAGAATTGGTCATGGTGATGACTGGTTAGAGATTCTTGGCTCCGGCATGGTGCATCCGCGTGTTCTTGAGAACTGTGGAATTGATTCAACAAAATATCAGGGCTTTGCTTTCGGGATGGGCATAGAGCGAATTGCTATGCTGAAATATGGCATCCCCGATCTCCGGACATTCTATGACTCCGATTTGCGCTGGCTAAAGCACTATGGATTTGTGCCTCTAGATATTCCTGGCACGCTCGGGGGACTACAGCGATGAAATTCACGCTCTCCTGGCTGAAGGAACATTTAGATACCGACGCAGGTCTTGATGAAATCTGCCAAACCCTGACGATGATAGGCCTTGAAGTAGACAGTGTTGTCGATAGAGGGCCCGCCTTATCATCTTTTACAACCGCACGTGTCCTTTCAGCGACGCAACATCCAAACGCTGATCGACTTAGAGTATGCGTTGTTGATACAGGCCTATCTGAAGTTCAGGTTGTTTGCGGTGCTCCCAATGCACGAGAAGGAATGATCGGAGTTTTTGCGCCCTCAGGGACTTACATCCCTGGCTCAGATTTCACTTTGAAGGATGCAGAAATTCGCGGCATTGGATCACATGGAATGTTGTGTTCTGAGAGAGAACTCCAACTTTCCGACGATCATGAAGGCATAATCGACCTACCAAATGACACTCCCATTGGGGCACCGTTTGCTAAAATTGCTGGACTTGACGATCCAATAATTGAGATTGGGTTAACACCAAACCGCGGAGATTGCGCGGGCGTGCGCGGGATAGCACGCGATCTTGCAGCCGCAGGTCTTGGAGCTTTGAAACGTGCACCTGGCTGGGATCAGAAAGTACCCGGCACATTCACAAGCCCTATAAAAGTCCATCTAGATTTTCCAGAAAGTGCGAAAACTGCCTGCGCCGCTTTTGCCGGTCGACATATTCGTGGTGTGAAAAACGGTCCAAGTCCACGGTGGTTGCAGGATAGGCTCCGCGCCGTCGGCCTTCGACCCATTTCTGCGCTAGTAGACATAACGAACTTCTTCACAATGGATGCAGCACGTCCGCTGCATGTTTTCGATGTAAATAAGCTCAACGGAGATATTATTGCACGCCTAGCCCGCCCGGGTGAGAAACTGCCAGCTCTTGATAACAAAACTTATGAGCTTGAAGGCGAAATGACCGTTATTGGTGATCAGGAACAACCGCACGGTCTCGGTGGTATTATCGGTGGTGAGGAAACGGGCTGCACTGACGAGACAACGGAAGTTTTTCTTGAAAGCGCTTGGTTTGACCCACTTAGAACTGCCACAACAGGTCGCAAGCTAGGCATTCACTCTGACGCGCGTTACCGGTTCGAGAGAGGGGTAGATCCAGAGAGCCTTCTACCAGGCATCGAAGCTGCAACCGCTATGATTCTGGATTTGTGCGGGGGTGAACCTAGCGAGGTAATTTTTGCCGGGGAAACGCCCGCATGGAAGCGAGCTGTCTCCCTGCGCCCAACTCGCACTTTGGCATTGGCAGGCGTTGAGATTGCTAAAACAGAGCAAATTCGAATTCTGAAAGCTCTTGGGTTTGAGCCAAATGATACCGGTGACAAGATAGAGGCCACTCCTCCCTCCTGGCGCCCTGATATCGATGGTGAGGCTGACCTTGTTGAAGAAGTTGCACGCATCCATGGCTTTGACAAGATAGATCCTGTGCCCTTGGCCAGCCTAGAAAACCAGCCAAC
>JAURGE010000010.1 GCA_030833925.1 Alphaproteobacteria bacterium | reverse complement strand
GGAATTCATCGAAGCAGAGCAGCCAAGCAGTTGCAGCAATTTCTTTTGCTATCGCAGGGATGGGATCTCCATCCAAACCAGAGCGACGACGAGCATGCGCTAACTTCTGAACATCCTGCATAAAAGAATGAAAGTGAACTCGACGCTTTTGAGCGACTTTCACATGATCAAAAAACAGATCCATCAGCATCGACTTACCGCGACCAACTGGTCCAAAGATATATAACCCCTTTGGAACGCTGGAAGATGAGCAACGCGCCGAGCTGCTTAGGCCAAGGCTCTTCAAAAACCCCCCGCGACCAGATGGTTTCAATTCAGGTCTGTACCCTGCCAACGATTCACAGAGAACAGTCAGACGCTCTAGCGCCTTCTGTTGTTCTGGGTCTGCTCTCATTTTTCCCGAGGCAACGAGATCATTTAATGCAGATAATGGGCCAGAAGGCTTGATGTCAGTTGATACCATTAACCTTCGTCCCCACCCAGCTTGACCGTCCCAGAAGCAGCCAGCATATGGATTTCAGTTTCGCTTAAGCCGGCATCGATAAGAATTTCGTGAGTATGAGCGCCGATAGACGGTGGCTGTCGACGGAGGCCAAAATCATGCTCACCAACTTCGATTGGTAGTCTTGGGAGCTTTGCAACCTCACCATTTGGCATCTCTACCGATAACATTCTGCCGTTGAAGTTAAGTTGGGCATCTTCGAAAAGATCGCTTGGGCGAGCCACTGGCGAAAATGGAACCTCAATTCTCTCAAGAACTTCCAGAAGTTCATCGTGTTCAAAGTTCTTGGCAATTTTCGCAACAATTGGCAAAAGCTTGTCTCTGATGGCAACCCGGCTTTCATTTGTCGCAAAATCAGGATCATTTTTGAGGTGTTCTAGACCAAAATGGTCCCGAAACCTCCGCCAGTGATTGTCACTTGTAAGTCCAATAAATACCATTCGACCATCCTTAGTCTCAAATGGCTCATAAACCGACCAAGCGCCCAACCGGGCAGGCATGGGTGGGGTTTCTCTTCCAGTTACAACCTCACCAGCAAGATGTTGCGTCATCAAAAAAGCGGTAGATTCGAAGAGTGCTGACTTTATAAATTGTCCCTTACCTGTCTCTTCCCGTTCCCTAAGAGCACATAGGATACCTATGACTGCATATGAGCCACCCATGATATCAATAACACTGGCTCCAGCACGAAGTGGGCGCCCAGGGGGACCTGTCATATATGACATACCGGCCATGAACTGGACGACCTCATCTAACGCCAGTCTATTTTCATAAGGGCCAGACAAAAATCCTTTAAGTGCGCAAAATATAAGCCGGGCATTAATCGATTTTAGAGTCTCATAATCGCAGCCAAGTTTAGCCATAGTTCCGGGAGCATAGTTCTCAATGACAACATCAGCAGACTCAACTAGCCTATGAGCTATTGCACGTCCTTCCACCGACTTGAGATCGAGAGCAATTGAACGTTTATTTCTGTTGAAACCAGCAAAAAAGCCAGCGGCAAAACCTGAGAGTTTGCGGGTTTTGTCCCCACCCGGCGCTGGCTCGATCTTTATTACGTCCGCGCCCAGGTCTGCCAATAACAGGCCAGCTGTAGGGCCCATTATGGTCTGGCAAAATTCAAGAACTTTAACACCCTTAAGCGGCAATGGCCGATCGCTCATATCTATTTCCCCGCGATTATAGCTTCGGCTGGTGCTGCTAGCTCATCCATCACTTTTTCATAAACACCGCGCTTGAAGTCGACTATTGCGTTGAGAGCCTCCTGCGGTTTTGCCCAGCGCCACTCATCAAACTCAATTTCATGGCGAGCCAAATCTACAGCGGAGTCTGGGCCATCGTAACGAAGCAAAAACCATTTCTGGGTTTGCCCAATCCAGCGGGCTCGTGGCCCCTTGCGAAGTGCCCAGCTCGGCAAGTCATATTCGAGCCAATCAGGGTGGGCCGTTATAATGGAAGCGTCGGTGAGGCCTGTTTCTTCTTCCAACTCCCGGAGGGCAGCGGCTTCAGGTGTTTCTCCCTCGTCTATACCCCCCTGGGGCATTTGCCAGCCTCCTACAATGCCAGTGCGGCGACCAATAAATATGCCTCGCCCTGGAGCTGCCACCATCAACCCAACACATGGCCGATAACCATCACCTACAGCGGGTGGCAACGCTGACATAATCACTCTCCTTATGGCTCACAGCTCTTTTAGCAAACGGCATTAGATCGCGCGCGCAATTGCTATAGTTGCATCCAGTATATCTTCGATCCATTAAGCAAATTATTTCCCTAACGTGGGCAGTGACTTCTTGCACAAAGCAGTTTTTCCAAGAAACCAAACCGTCTACTTGCTTAAAGCCGATTGTCGGTACAATGAAATACCACGCAGTACGTCAAGAGCTCGGATTAATTGATAATCCTGAGCTGCCGCTTTTGCTTCTTTTTCTTCTAGGGTTAAAGGCGGTGCCTTCTCTGATTTTTCTTCCGAGCGATCTAAGGCTCCATCTAAATCAGCTTCGCGACGTCGACCCGACGTGTCTATTGCCTCTATTTTCGCCGGCGGAACGATAATGTCAGGCTCAATTCCCTTCGCTTGAATTGAGATTCCTGAGGGCGTGTAATACCTAGCAATAGTTAAACGGATTGCTCCATGACCAGGTATGCGCTGAATTGTTTGGACAGAACCTTTTCCGAAAGTCCGCTCTCCAATTAGAATTGCGCGATTATGGTCATGAAGGGCTCCAGCGACGATCTCTGAAGCAGAAGCCGATCCGCCGTTGATTAATACAACCAGAGGCAAACCATCGGTGATATCTCCAGATTCTGCGTTGTAACGCTGGGCTTTTTCCTTTTCTCGACCTCTAGTTGAAACAATTTCCCCTTTTTCTAAGAAGGCATCAGATACCGAAATCGCTTGATCGAGAAGGCCACCGGGGTTGTTCCGCAGGTCAAGAATGAAACCCTCAATATCTGTCCCTATTTCATCTCGCAGTTGTTTGACAGCCTTCACCAGGTTTGGCTCTGTCTGACGGCTAAAGCTTGAGACCCTAATGTAACCAACTTTACCCTCTGCTCTCGCACGCACAGGACTTACTTTGATAACATCCCTTATAATTTCGACGTCAAAAGGGGGGGCCTCCCCACGACGAACAGTGAGTTTGATTTTTTCTCCCACCTTACCACGCATAAGCTTTACAGCGTCACTCAACGCCATACCCCGAACACTTTTACCGTCCAAAGCGATTATAAGGTCATTTGGCTTAAGGCCTGCTTTCGCAGCCGGTGTGTCGTCTATTGGAGATACGACCTTAACATAACCGCCCTCCATTGTGACTTCGATACCAAGACCTCCAAATTCACCACGTGTATCAACGTCAAGGCGCTCACGATCCTCTTCGTCAAGATATGAAGAGTGAGGATCAAGAGAGGACAACATACCGTCTATGGCTGCTTTAATTAGCTCGGCATCGCTAACTTCTTCAACGTAATCAGCACGAATGCGATCAAGGACTGTTCCGAAAAGTTCTAACTGCTTATAGGTATCTCTGGCACTTTTAGAGGACTCAGCTTGCACCTGCCCAAAAGTGAAAAATCCCAAAGCAGTTGCAGCGGCAATTGCAATCCATCGCATGTCGTGGCGGCATCCTTTGTGTCGACCGGAAGAACTAAGACGCTAGATCAACCGCGTGGCCGTTTTGTCTAACCTCGACATATAGCTCACGCACCATTCTGTCGAAAGTCCTAGGCTATAAACGAGTGGATAAACGCCCTTTTAGCTTGCCTAAGAGCTGCCAAAAAAATGCGCTAAATTTCTTCAATGGAAGTTGTTTGAAAACGTGATATCGCCACCATCAAGGTCATTGAAAGCGTAACCCTTTCGGCTCTCAGCATACTTGCAAATACATGCTAAATTCTAAGCCGCTAAATAAATTAGTTTTTCGGCATCACCTGATCACGAAGACGGAGAGCACGGCCGGGACGAGCTCCTGTGGGCTTGCCATTTCTCCAAATAAAAGTTCCGTTCGTCATCACTGCTAGAATTCCTTCAGCAGGCTGCGTAGGGCTATCAAAGTTAGCACTGTCGATAATAGTCTCAGGGTTGAAAATTGTTATATCTGCATAAGCACCCTCACGGATGCAGCCGCGGTCTTTGAGGCCAAAAACGGAAGCGGGTAGAGAAGTCATTCGTCGAACGGCCTCCTCCAGTGAAAACAAACCTACCTCTCGTACGTAGTAACCAAGGATGCGAGGAAAGGTTCCCCAAAGTCGAGGGTGAGGCTTCTCGTCATGAGGAATCCCATCAGATCCAATCATAACATCTTCGAAGGATATAACCTCTCGAACATCATCCTCAGCCATAGAAAAGTAGATTGCGCCTGCAGGCTGCAAGCGGGAGACCATAGCAATGGGACTTTGCTGATACTCCATCGCAAGTTCAGCTAAATCACGACCTGCTGCCTCGGGCATCGGCTCAGACCATGTAATGAGAACTTTTGATGAGTCAGCCACACGCTCTGATAATAGAACTGTTGAACTAGCTATGTACGGATAAACGTCTAACGCTACCTTCTGGGACTTACGAGCCTCCCGAATTAAAGGTAACGACTCTTTGACTTTTCCATGATTTGCAACACCTGAGGCCTTATGATGAGACAATACAACGGGAGCATTCGTTCTGCGACCTATTTCAAGCGCCTCTTTCACTGAATCTAATAGCTTTGCGCCTTCGTCGCGAAGGTGTGTAGCGTAAAGTCCGCCAGCAGCAGCAGCTACTTCGGTCAATGCTACAACTTCATCAGTAGTTGCAGCGCGAGCTGGAGGGTAAAACAACCCAGTTGAAAGTCCTATAGCTCCCGCTTCCATGGCCTCCGCCACATGGGATCGCATAGCTAAAATTTCGTCATATTCGGCTGGCCGGTTGAGATCGACCACCTCACGGACACGCACCGTCTGGTGTCCAATAAGGAATGCTGCGTTGGTTGCAGCAGGCTGCCGATCAACTGCATCAAGAAAACCAGAAAAAGTTGGAAAGCGAACTGGGTCTAGACCAAAAATCAAATCCAAAGGAGGTTTTGGTCGGCCTGGAGCTGAGAATGGCGCGAGGCTGACGCCGCAATTGCCAACTATCACCGTTGTAACACCCTGAGATGATTTTGGCTTCATTGCCGGATCTGCAAAGAGCAAACGATCGTCATGGGTGTGAGCATCAATGAAACCTGGCGCCACGACTTTACCGGACACATCAAGGCGCTCATCAGCAGACGCATCAGAAAGGTCACCAATGGCAGCAACGTGATCTCCGAGGATGCCCACATCAGCGACAAACCGTGAGGATCCTGAACCATCGATTAGGTCACCACCAGCTAGTATTACATCGAAATGCTCTCTCGTTAGCACTAATCTCTTCCCTGAATTCGAAGGGGCGAAGGGGCTGCAGGCAAATTGATATTAAAGCGCCGTTCTAGCGTGTCCTGAATCAATTCATAGCCAGAGCCAAAACGTACCACCTCAAAAGTTATCAAGTTCAATAAGGTTGAAGAGGCCTGGTAAGGCCAAAATTTTCGCAGTCCATGGTCGATTACAACGTCTGCGATAGCAAGAATGTCTGGTTCGATTTCAACGGCACGAAACTTTGTTCCCTGCATAGAGAGATTAGCTGAGGATCCAAAAAGAGGGTGGCTAGCTTCTCGACTACGGCGGGATATAGCTGCATGAAATGGTCCAGCATTAGTCAACATGCAAAGGGTATTATCCTTCGTCGACATCCTAAGCGCTTCCGGCTCCATAGAAGCGAGCATTGGATGATCCATGCGGCACGGTCCAATAACACCCAACGGCAAATCATCGTCTCGAGTTATTGCATCAAAAACATCCCAACTTAGACCCGGTAACAAATAAAGTTCGCGGGCGAGTTCACAGTCCCCGATCATAGCGTTGAACTTAGTAGGCTCGCGGCGTTTTGCGTCAAATATACGCCGCAGCGCAGAGTAAGAACCTCCTATCGCAGAGTAGCCAACATCCATCGGCATAATCGCAATACCGCCGGCCTTCAGAACTTCAAAGGCCCTGTCAGCCTCTGCAGCCATGAACGGTGTTTCCGAAAGCATAGGTGAACTCCTGCGAAATTTTGTCCCTTATCTGGGACGGTAGAGGGCCAAAGCTAACACAGCACCAAAGACTGCAGCAGAGGCAGCAACTGAAAACACCATGCTGTAGCCCTTTAAAAAGGCGTCTGCCGATGCCAAACCACCCCCTAATGCAGTAGTCTCCACCTGACTGAAAAGCAAAGTTAGCATAGACGCGGCTGCAATGACGCCAATAGTTCTGGTTACCATAGTTAGTCCGCCTGCAACGCCTCGGTCTTTTTCTGGCAATAGGCCCGTAACACCATCTAAGTAAGCAGTCTGAACAAAACCTAGGCCAATGCCTGCTATTGCAAGAGTAAGAATGACCTCCATCAAGCTTCCATCTACCTGCACCTGGCCAACCAGTCCAAGGCCGCAGGCCGCTAGGCCTGCACCGACTATAGCCACCACCCCTCCAGATACTCGCTCGATTAGCTGACCGGCTAATGCTGCGGCAATCGTTGTCCCACAAGCACCCATCGCGAGAGCTAAACCTCCCGCCGCCGCATCAAATCCAGCATGCTGGGTCAAAAAGAAAGGGGTAAAAAGCAACGGGGTGAAGGTTGCCCCGCAGACGATTACATTTAGGAAATTTAAAATACAAAATCGTAAATTTCTAAAAGCATCAATCCGCAGAACAGGATCTGCTGCCGTTCGCTCAACTCTAACAAACACGACCAATGTAACGAATACCATTAGTGCCACAAATATGGCTTCCGTGGTCCGGCTCCACCTAGCAAGGCTGAGAGCTACAGCAAGACCTGCAAGCATGACAACAAGAAGAAAAGCGCCCAAAAAGTCGAATGGCTTTTCTCTATCTGAATTATGTCGGTCTGCCGGTAACAACCAAACAAGCGCAAGAACTGAGCAAGCCAATGGAATTCGAAACCAAAAAACCGCCTGCCAACCAAAAGCATCCGCCAAAGCACCACCGATTATTGGGCCCAATGCTCCCGCAGCAGCAAACATTGCGGCGTAGTATCCGACTACCCGACTCCGCTGACTTTCAGGATAAAGAGACGTAGCAAGCGCTGGCCCGCAAGCAATAGCGAGCGCCGTTCCCAAACCTTGAGCAACTCTTGCTGGCAGCAATGCTCCATAGGTTGGTGCTAGTGAGCACGCGGCAAGGCCAACACAGCTGGCTACTAGGCCAATTTTAAATATTCTCCGTCGCCCGTACCGATCCCCTAGTTTTCCCGCGACCAAAGTCAGACTGGAGTAGGTCAGAACATAACAAATTATGATCCATTGGATCATTTCGAGGGGTAATTGAAAATCTCCAACAATTGCCGGAAAAGCGATGTTTACTGCTGTATCTAATGGACCTACGGCGACGCCACACCCTATCACAGCAAGGCCTGCAATAGCTCGACTTCCGCGACCTGACATATAATTTACAGCCACAGACCGGGACATATGAGCCACTGGACACCAAAACTCGACATGTTTGGGATCCAGGTAAAGTCATCCACTTGATAAGATGATGACATGGGCTTTCGGCTTCCTACAACTATCTAATTATTGAAAACATTTTCGCAATAGCAGCCACCTAACCACTTTTTTTGAAGGGAGAAAACTCCTCAAGAAATTCTATCTCTTCACCGACAGCCTGCCGTTCTCTCTTTAGGAAATCTCCGACTGCACGACGAAAATTTTGGTCAGCAATGTAGTGAATACTGTAGGTTTCGACAGGTAGGTAACCCCGCTGCAATTTATGTTGACCTTGAGCACCTGCCTCTACTCTTTTCAAGCCACGTTGGATCGCAAAATCTATCGCCTGGTAATAGCAGGTCTCGAAATGCAAATTTTTAAAGTTCTCGGTACAACCCCAATTACGGCCATAAAGCGTATCTGAGCCAATCAAATTCAAAGCGCCTGCAACCCATTGGCCCTCATGCTCCGCCATTATCAATGCAACACGGTCGGACATCCGTTCATGGAGATAGGAGAAAAAAGGTCGCTTTAAATAATCCCATCCCCATTTTCGGTCAGTCGTATTTCTATAAAAGCGATAAAATGCATCCCAGTGCTCTGTCTTGAGGCTATCCCCGGTAAAAACTCTCATATTAACGCCTTGAGCAGCTACTGCTTCACGCTCTTTTCGAATGTTTTTACGCTTCCGGCTTGAGAGCGCATCTAGGAAGTCCTGGAATGTTCTGTAATTGGCATTGGTCCAATGAAATTGTTGTCCTGATCTCTGCAAAAACCCTAATTTCCCCATTCGCTCCCATTCACCGTGCGTTAAAAAATTAACATGGAGAGTAGCAACTTCAGTTTTCTCAACGACTTTGATCAGCGCCTGCACGAGTTTATTTTCGTACAAAGTTTCATCTAGATCGTGACGAACCAAAAAACGCCTTCCAGTCACCGGCGTGAAAGGTACTGCCGACAAGAGCTTCGGGTAATACTGGCCACCTGCCCTTTCCCAAGCTTGCGCCCAGCTGTGGTCAAAGATGTACTCACCTTGAGAGTGGCCCTTTAAATACAGGGGGATTGCCGCAGCGAGCCTTCCATCGTCATCGTAGACAGCGATATGCCTAGGCAACCACCCTTCGTCTGCTGATACTGAGAGACTTTCCTCAAGAGCACTTAAAAAATCGTGACACAAAAATGGGTTATCAAGCCCGGCACAAGCATCCCACTCAGAGCGGGCGACGTCAGAAACTCGCTCTAGTATGCGGACTTCTATTTCACTTTTCTGAACGGTCATTGCATTTAAGCCATGACATTATGATCAAGAAAACTCGAAGACAGCATCTATCTCCACAGAGAAATTGAAAGGCAAATTTGGCGCACCCACCGCGAACCGCGCATGGGCTCCCACCTCACCAAATACATCCACCATCAAGTCAGATGCGCCGTTAATCACGGCAGGCTGCTGATCGAAATCAGCGGAACAATTCACAAATCCACCAAGCTTAACGCAGCGCGTCACTCGGTCCAGATCACCTTCAAGAGCAGCATTCAGCTGTCCCAAGATAGCCAGAGCACAGGCTCGCGCCGCGCTTATCGCGTGGTTGATATCTACTTCAGAACCAACCTTTCCAAGGTACTTATCTCCACCAATGGCCGAGACCTGACCAGAAATAAAAACCAGGTTACCAGTAATGACAAATGGCACGTAATTTGCGACTGGCTTTGGCGCATCAGGTAACGTTATTCCAAGCTCCTGAAGACGAGCAGCTATGCGACCGGCCATGAAGTACTCTCCTTTATAAAAACAACGCGCAAACGACCGTTGAAAAACATACACTCACCACCAATCAAGTGCCACGGGCATACCAAGGATCAAAGAAGTAGATATCCAATTTTATGAAATCTATTTCAGCCGTAAGACAATTCACGCTCGGAAGTGCAAAGTATTTAATTACGGTGACGTACCTAAAATGGCCGATCACCCTTAACCACAACTCTATGAACAGTTCTTTTTTCTTTAGCAGCGTCGTATGGAGTGACGCAGTGCATGGTGGATCTATTGTCCCACATCAAAACGTCATTTACCTGCCATTTATGGCGGTAAATATACTTCTCCTTGGTAGCATGAACCTCTAGCTGTTGCAGTAATTTAACACCTGCATCGTATTCCAACGAAGGAATATGGCTTGCGTGAGAGCCAACATAGATACCTTTTTTTCCCGTAATTGGATGAGTTCTAACTATCGGGTGTTGAACGGGTGGAGCAGCCGCTATCTGTTCCAAAGTCGCAGGTTTCTCACCAACTTTTTCACGGCTTCTCTTCCAGGAATGCTCAGCCTTCAGTCCTGCAATCTTATTTCGTGTCTCTGGGTCTAAATCCTCATAAGCAGCCTGCGTATTAGCAAACAGCGTGTCACCACCTAGGCTGGCGATAGCAGGCGAGCGAAGTACGGTTGTCAGTGAAGGCTCTGCTACATAAGATTTATCTGTATGCCATACGTAAGTTCCAAGTTCCGGGTGATATCCTGTAGTTGAACCGTCTTCTTTGACGTTAGAAAAAACCTGAACATCAGGTAAGCGCTTATGACGGGTCGGAGTATTTATGTGACCCTCAAGGGGTCCAAAACGAGCTGCAAACGCCAAGTGTTGATCATCAGTCAAGGGTTGATTTCTAAAGACCAAGACCTTGTGTTCTACGAACGCCTTTTCAACAACTTGAAATTGATCCTCACTAAGGGGATTAGAGAGACTAATATTTGATATCTCAGCACCCAAAGCTGCATCGAAGGGGATAACAACGGGCAATCCACCATCAGGATTCTTAGTAAAATTGCTCATTTTCTTTTCCCATTTTTATTACTTCCGAAAAAGTTTGGACCCAAGTTCAGTTTAGCAACAAGACTTTGGCTATTTCTTTTTCTTGGTGGCTTCATAACGTGAGAGGTTTTCAGCATTGGGAGGATATAAGCCTGGCAGAGATGCCCCAGCCTCAACCTCAGACATGATCCACTCTTCCTGAGCCTCTTGCTCTGCACCCTGGCTTGCAACTTCTTCTACAATAGATCTTGGAATTACCACTGCACCATCATCATCAGCCACTACCGCATCGCCAGGAACAATACAGACGCCACCGCATGCAATGGTCTCCTCCCAGCCAACAAAATGAAGAGCCGCTACTGACGGGGGGGCTGCTGCTCCAGCTGCCCATACCGGTAAGCCCGTTCCCAACACCCCAGACAGATCGCGCATCACTCCATCGGTTATGAGGCCATTGACTCCTCTTTTCACCATCCGTGCACAGAGAATATCGCCAAAAATTCCCGCATCAGTAGACCCCATAGCATCAGCTATAACCATTGCCCCAGCAGGCATCGCTTCAATGGCCGCGCGAGTTGAAATTGGGGAAGACCAGGACGCAGGACTTGCCAAATCCTCTCGATATGGAACAAACCGCAAAGTAAAAGCAGGTCCAGCAAGCCGTCCTCCTCCAGATCGCAGGGGCGCAGCCCGACGGATCCAAGTATTCCGAAGACCCTTTTTTAAAAGAACTGTGGTCAATGTTGCGGTGGTTATACCGACCAGCGTTTTCCAAACGTCGGGAGCAATAGGTTCGGACGTCATAAACATCTCCTGAATAGCGAATGATCTAAACAAAGCATAAAATCTTTCTCAGGAGATGTAACATGATCCGTGCACTACCTGACATAACCAAATTACTAGTCACGATACTTATTTGCGCACCCGCAACAGCCCACGGGCAGCCAATATTTGACCCCTCTGAAGCTCACCCCGGTGGCAATGCAACCTCCATATTGATCGAACCCAGCGCCGCTTTCTCGGGTCCGGTCTCAACCTTACCTGCACCCGATCTTTCTGAATTTAAAAAAGGCTCGACACTCTTCTACACCCGCTGGGTAGCCAGGCCAGCAAACCCTCCAGCTTTGCAGGGGTTAGGACCCTTATACAACGCTCTTTCCTGCGAGCAGTGTCACCGAAATGACGGTCGGGGGCGTCCACCAACAAATGGATTATTTGAGACAGAGGTTACAGGAACTGTAGCTCAATTTTCCCAACTTAAATCTGAATACGGAGAACAATTACAGGACCGCGCTGTGGCGGGCCTAAAGCCAGAAGGGCAGCTAATGCTGCAGCTCATTTCAAGAGAGTGGCGTTACACGGACGGGCTAAAATTTTCCCTAACCACTCCATTCTGGTCAATTAAACAAGCTACCTCATTATCAATACCAAATACTATTTCAGTCAGAACCGCCCCTGCTATTTTTGGCCTAGGTCTTCTTGAAGCGATCCCAGACAGTCACCTGGAAAGCCTAGCCGATCCGGATGATTATAATGGAGATGGCATATCAGGCGTGCGTGGCATCGGTCGTTTTGGTTGGAGAGCCACTCAAGGTACTCTTCTTCAACAAACGGCGCATGCTTTGCTCATTGATATGGGAGTTTCATCAAAGCTTTATCCGCAGACGTTCGGCGACTGCACTCCTCATCAAACGGACTGCCGGGCTCTTGCTGGCGATGGAATAGAGGCAAACGAAAAATTTCTGCAAAGTGTCACAGATTATGTTGCTAACCTTGGGCCACCTCCAAGATACGCAGAGCCAAAGATTGTCAATCGTGGGCGCTCAATATTTTATACTAGCAAATGTGATGCCTGCCATACGCCAAGCCACAAGACAGGAAGTCACCGCTTTTCATGGTTGTCCGGACAAACGATTTGGCCTTATACCGATCTCCTTCTTCATGATATGGGCGAAGGCCTCGCTGACGGCGGTGGGCGCGAATGGCGGACACCTCCACTTTGGGGACTGGGTCGTCATAAAGAAGTCAACGGCAATGCCAACTACCTGCATGACGGCCGTGCGATGACAATTGAACAAGCGGTGCTGTGGCACGGCGGAGAGGCCGAACAATCAAGGCGCAGCTTTACTCGGCTAAATGCGTCGGATAGGGAAGCCCTAATAGCCTTTCTGAAAAGTTTATAAATAAGAGATGCTCGTCTTATCTTTCCGCGATCTCGTTCAATCACGGACCTTGGTTTATTCTCGCTTTTGTCTCAAATATTTTAAAGGAATTTAAAGGTGTTGGACTTCTATTACTCGCCTGGATCTTGCGCTTTAGCGAGTCATATTCTCTTAGAGGAAGTAGGTGCGGACTATCGTTCCCATAGGATCGATTTTTCCCAGAACCAACAACAGAGTGCAGACTATCTTAAACTCAACCCCAAAGGTCGAGTGCCAGCTTTATCTACAGAACACGGCATCCTTACAGAAACCCCCGCTATTTTAGTTTACTTGGCTGAAACGCACGAACGCAGCGATCTCATTCTAAAAGAGGATCACTTCAAATTTGCCCGATTGCAAGCTTTCAACAGCTATCTTTGTGCCACTGTCCACGTTGCTCACGCCCATAAAGGCCGGGGACATCGCTGGGCAAGTGATCCAGCGGCTATTAAGTCGATGCAAGCACACGTTCCAATATCTATGTCGTTGTGCTTCGACTATCTCGAAAATGAAGCTATCGCTGGCCCTTGGGTAATGGGTGAGACCTTCTCCGTCGCAGATCCGTACCTTTATACGATTTGTCGCTGGGCGTCAGCTGATGGCGTTGATATTAGCCGGTTGCTAAAGGTCAAAACCCACATGGAGATGATGACCCAACGGCCAGCCACTCTTGCTGCGCTAAAGGCTGAAAGACTCGAACCTTAACGAGCGTTTTTGGGATAAATCTCCATAACATTTCACTACTCAGCAGCTTCATTCGACGCGGACCTTCGAGACAGTATTCTAGTGAAAGCAGATATCTGTGGCGCCGACGCCACAACACTTATTGTTGTCTAGCACGCTATCTAAAGTTTCCTAGAAAGCCTTTTTTTCAGAAATCTTCATTTCTCTTTACCGGGCAAGAAGGGCCTGTGCGCTTTCTAAAGAAATTGGAGCGTCTTCTAATAGGAGTATCGAAGCATCAGCCTCAAAGGAATTTCCATTCAGTGATAGAGGATCAGCCATGTTTAACCGCCGATCGAGCGCTAATCGCGCAATTAGAAGCCTTCGTGCGTCACCTCCAGACGCACCAAGCACTGCGCCTTCAGCTGCCATCAGTGCAGATGTCTGCGCATTATAAAGACCTGTCGCGGCTTGGCGGCAGTATTGCTCATTCCGAGGATCGCCTGCAACTATCCGCGCAAACTCAATAGCGCGATCTAATGTTTGCAATAGCCTACCCTTAAGCTGACCAGGACATTCCTTTGCCGCGTCCAACCATTGGGCGATGTCCTCACGAAGCGCCTCCTCAGCATGCTCTTTACCAACAGCGCGCGAAATAACATCAAGCGCATTTATATTGGTTGTACCTTCCCAAAGAAGCCCTATCTGGGCATCACGTATCAGGCGAGCGTTAACCCATTCCTCTATGTATCCTAGACCGCCTCGGGTCTCCATCGATGCCGTCGCAACCGGCACATTATCCCGACAAGCCATCATTTTGAGCAGAGGCGTTGCTATTCGTAATGCCTTAGCACCTGCTTCCTCGCCGTTATTAGCTCGACGCATAGCACTTGCTGCATAGAAAAATGCGGTAAGGGCTTGTTCAGTTGGTATCAAGATATCCAGAAGTTGGCTGCGCATAAGAGGCTTACGGACCACTGGCTCGCCGAATTGTCGGCGAAAGCGGGCTGCCACAAGGGCCTCATTGAGACATCGGCGCATCATCCCAGCAGCACGCACACCGTGGGAAAGTCTAGATAAGTTAACCTGATTAAGCATTTGTTTGATGCCGTTCTGAACATCACCAACTGCGTAAGCTAATGCTCCATCAAAAATGATCTCACCAGATGCCATCGATTTAGTGCCTAATTTATCTTTCAGCCGCACAATTCGATAACTGTTACGGCTTCCATCCTCGAGTCTTCGTGGCATCGCAAACAAACCTAGTCCTCGGGTACCCGAAGCACCGCCCTCAGGTCTGGCCAGAAGCAAAGCGACGTCAGCATCAGCGTGGGAACAAAACCATTTTTCACCGTAAAGGCGCCAGCAGTCTCCATCTGGCACAGCAGTTAATGTTGCCTCGCCAACATCCGAGCCAGCTGCCTTTTCAGTCATAAATTGAGTGCCGGTTAGACGCTTCTCAAAATCAAGTGAAGTCAAACCTTCCCAAAACATCTCTTTTAACTTTGGATCATCGTTCCACTCGAAGTGATATGCAGATGTTTCTGAAACAGAAAGAGGGCAAAGAAGACCAAATTCTGATTGGGAAAACATGTACTGGAACGCATATTTGACGGGCGGTGACGTTACTTCAGGCCAACCTAACGCTCCTGGACGATGCCCCATTGCGGCCATCTGAAAGTCGCCCCAGCAAATCTTTTCCATTTCTCTGTAAGCTGGATGGTATTCGATCCAGTCGGCATCGCGACCAAATCGATCTCTTGGATGGAGCACAGGGCCATTCTTATCAGCCACCATGGCTAGGTCGTTCAAACGACCCCCAGCGACCTCACCCATTCTTTCAAAATGTGGACCGAAATGATCAAGTTCCGCTTGAGTTAAATACAGCGGCAATAAACTCTGAAACTGATGGTCAATATCAAAAAAGTTCAATCCTGCGCAATCAGGAGGAATTCTATCGCTATCCTCCTGACCTGGGCGGATTGCTGAGCGGTAACGGGAGCCGTTAGAGACACTTGTCGCGCTCATAATTTGTCCCTTTCAAGATCAGAGTACTTAAAGCCAACCTTAATAGACAGACAATCTATAGCAAATCAGCTCAGCGTTACGTTACCACGCTCCACAACATACATTCGATCTAACAATTCGGCGCAGTGCGCTGTGTTGGACTCAGCAACGAGGATCGTCACCCCTTCAGACTTTAGGTTAGACAGAATTTCTGACATGCGCTTTGCTAAAGCCGGAGCAATCCCCTCTGAAGGTTCATCCAAAAGTAGCATGCGCTTACCAATCAGGAGTGCACGTGCCAAAGCTGCTAACTTCTGCTGTCCGCCGGAAAGGCTTGTAGCTGGACGATTACGAAATTCCCTTGCCTCAGGGATAAGCGAATAGACCCATTCAAGCCGCGACCCCCAGTCTTCGATTCCAACCGCCCAGACTGGAGTCAGTATATTTTCTTCGACGGTTAGTGATGGCACCAGCTTTCTATCCTCTGGCATATAACCAAAGCCGAGACTGGCGCGTTTTTGTGATGGCAGCGCGATTAAATCTACATCCTCAAATTGCATTGTACCTGAGTTGGCCTTGAGCAGTCCCATCACAGAGCGAAGAAACGTTGTTTTACCTGCTCCGTTCCGCCCAATAAGACCCACCATCTGTCCTACTTCAATACGAAGAGATACATCTTGCAAAATACGAATGGGACCGATGTCTACAGTTAGATCTTTAACCTCAAGCATGACCAGCACCCCCGCTTAAAGCGGTATTGAGAGCGTGGTCTCCACCAATTACATACTCGATGACCTTTGGATCCCTTAAGGCTTCAATTGGAGGAGCGTCGCAGATAATTTCACCCTGGTAAAATGCCAGCACTCGATCTACGTAGCGCTCCACAATCTCCATGTCATGTTCAACAAACAGAACTGTAGCTCCTTGCTCTTTTAGAGCCTGGATGACGATATCCATTATTCCAAACTTTTCCTCAACAGAAACTCCGGAGGTGGGCTCATCGAGGAGAAGGATTTTAGGGTTGGAAACTACTGCCATTGCGATATCAAGGAGCTTTCGAACGCCCTGAGAGAGGGTACTGGCAACTTGATTTCGATGATCAACAATTTTGTAGAGCGTCATCAACCTCTCGCATTCGATCAGTAAGTCAGGCGCCCGCGGGGACTGAAGCATTGCGCGACCATCCTGCTTGGCAATCGAAAGCGCCGTCAGCAAATTCTCTTCGACAGTCATAGTCATAAAAACTTGAGAAACCTGGAATGACCGACATACACCTACGTGTGTTGCATTCCGAGGCTCAATGCCTGTGATATCTTTTCCCTGAAATTCAATTGTACCGCTTGTAGGCTTTAGGTAGCCGGTAATCATATTAACAAAAACAGTCTTACCCGCGCCGTTAGCTCCGATGATCCCAATAATTTCTCCGTCTGCTGCCTCCACGTTGAGATTGTTGGCAGCCATTATGCCGGAAAAGGATTTGCAGAGATCAGTGACTTTTAGGGCAGGCACTTCAGTCATGACGAAACTCCTCTTCGCTTCCAAATTCGCTCCAACAAAGACCAAAGCCCCATGGGAAGGAAGAAAATGATCCCAAGCAAAGTACCACCGACTATGAGCTGCCAAGCCTCGGGTGCAAGTTCAAAGGCGTAGGTTCGCAAAAATTCAAATACGACACCGCCAAGGAAAGGTGCGATAACGCTACCTGGTCCAGCCATCACTGTAATGAAGACTAACTCACCAGAAACAGGCCAATTGACCATTGAATCTGGATCTACTTGACCAAGAGCCATAGCAAGTAGCGCACCAGACGCTCCTGCCAACCCAGCCGACATCACGTATTTTACGTGGATTGCTCGAGCAACGGAGAAACCAAGGTATTCAACGCGAAGCTCATTATCTCTAATGGCAGTTGTCAGAGATCCAAGGGCGGTTTTCAAGTAACATTGAACAAGAACCGCACCTATCGCACACGCAATAACGATTGCAGCAAAAAGGGCATATTTGTTCTCTGGAGCCCATCCTAGGATGGTAGTTTGGGAAACTGAAAATCCATCGGTCGACCCGAGACTTTCCACCTTAACCAGGATACCGTAAAGCACCATGGAAAATGCCAAATTTAGCATCGCAAAAAAGATTCCACGGTACTTCCTCAGTATGAAACCTAACAAGAAACCCACAAATGCTGATGCGCCGACTGCAAAAATTAACCGAAGAAAGATGTCCGAAATTCCAAGATTGCGATCAACTAAACCTACCGCATAGGCTCCAATACCGAAATAAAGAGCGTGGCCAAATGAAATTAGCCCTGTTCTCCAAAGCACCATGAGACCTAATACAGCGAGACCACGCGCTAGACCGAACATAATGTTGTTTTGGACCCAGGCCTCCATGAAATTTCCTGTAATGGCTAGGGCCAGGAAACCCAAGATAATCCAACGGACCGTTTTGTCTTTTTTTAAAGTTTCTATCATTGGTCCGATCCCCTAAATCGTCCGAGCCTTGGGAGGTGCAAATAACCCTTCAGGACGGATAATCAGAACGCCTGCCATCACTGCGAAGACAACGAATAGTTCTAGTTCAGGGAATTGGTGAACCGCAATCGCGCGCAGAACTCCAACCATCACAGAGCCAATTAAAGCGCCTGGGATAGAGCCCATGCCGCCAATCACAACAACCGCGAAGCTAAGAACGATAACATCAATTCCAAAACCCGGTGCTACTGATGTTGTCGGCGCCACGTAAGCACCACCAAGAGCACCAAGCATTGCCCCAACAATAAATACGATCAAATAAACAGCGGAAACGTTAATCCCCATAGCCTGGCTGATTTCGCGATCGTAAATCACAACGGCGATTAGTTTTCCCCATTTGGTTTTGGTTAGCGCCCACCAACAACCAACAGCCACGACCACTGCAAGTGCAAACAGTGTAAGGGAGTATACGTCGCGGAAAACGCCTCCAATGACCACGTTCCCAAGTACTGCCATTGGCTGATAGGCAAAGTAGGGGTCGACACCAAAAACTACCAATATGATATCTTCGAGCACTAGAAAAAGGCCAAAGGTAGCTAGGGCGATCAGCACCTCATCCTGTGCGTACATTTTTCTAAGAATTAGCCGTTCTATAATGCTGCCAAGCACAAGACCCACAATGATAGAGGCCGCAAAAATCAGCAGAAACCCAATCCAGTCCGGGTAACCTAATTCACTGGCCTGGGTAATTGCATAAGCAGCAGCGTAGGCACCCCAAGCGTAAAACGCTCCATGAGCGACGTTTAAGATCTTTAAAACCCCAAAAACAATCGTCAACCCTACGGAAACGATAAATAGGAACGAGGCATAGTTAAGCCCGTCTAAAATAATGGTCAGGACCTGAGCCAACATGGTCGAGCACCTCGCACCTTAAAAAATCACGTAAATTGTAAACAAAGGACCGGGGCGACGCACCCGCCGCCCCGGCCAATTCGTAGCCATGCAAGAGCTAACTTAGTTGCACTTAGCTCCTGGCATTCCTTGGTTTAGCCAATCCTCAGAAAGTGTACCAGCAGGCGGGTTAATACACTCTGCCCCATAGTACTTCACTTTCTCGATTCCTGGCTCACCCTTCTTTGCATTCCACTTGGTAATGCCGTAGCCGACCGGGTGAACTGCCTGGCGGCCTTCACCGAGAGACATAGAGACCTCGCCGTCAAAGCTGTTGAACTTCATATTCTTCAGAGCGCTCATAACTTGGTCTTGGTTTGGCGAGCCACCGGCCGCCTTTGCAGCTTTATCCATACCTAGCTTGTAGTACAGAATTGCCTTTGCATACTGGTAAGATGGACCAAGTGGGTACACGTCGTAACGCTTTTTATATTCGGTAACGAACCAGGCGTTCAATGGATCGCTCATGTCTTCCCGAACTAGCAAGCCATACTTGCCACGCGTCCCTAAAACGACGCCATCGGGGAATTTTTTGCCAAGGCTGTCGACAGCTGAACCCCCAACGACCGATACAAGTTTCTTCTGTTGGAAAAATCCCCGAACAAGACCTTGCAGCATGAAGGCTTCAATATCACCGTCCCAGAAGGACGTATGAACTACTGGTGCCTTATCAAGAAGCATTGTGGAGATTTCAGCCGAGTACTGGCCGGAGAAAATTTTAGGGAACTGCGGCTTATCCGAAGCCTGGCTTGCTGGATCAAGCTTCTTCATCGCGAGATCATAGAATTTCCAGCTATCCTGTCCCCATGCATAGTTCTGGTTGATACCAGTGTAGGACTTCATCTTAGGAAACATTTCGACCATGTACCGAGCGGCAGCAATCGAATCACCGACGGCATTACCCTGGGTGCGGAATACATGGCTGCGCGGTTTCTCTTCAAATAACCGAGGAGTTCCACAAACTGACATGATGGTCAGCTTCTGCAGCTCATCTGCCACTGGGGCGATAGCCATACAGGAGCCAGAGGAGATGTAGCCTATTACTGCGTCAACATTCTGCTTCTCAACTAGATTTCTATATTCGGCAACTTGCTTTGCACCACCGCCAGCTTCGTCGATGAATACAGGCTCCATCGTTGCGCCACCAAATCCCTTGGAGTTATGGGGCGCAGGCAGGGTGCCAGCGTTAATCGCATCTATTACTAATTCAGCGCCGTTCTTACCTGGCACACCAAAAGGACCAGCAGCTGGTCCTGTTAAGAAGGTTACAACACCTACTTTAATTGAATCTTTTGCCGAAGCTGTTCCAGCCATCATTGCGCCTACAGCGCAGCAGGCTGCAAGCGCGCTGACGCGAATGACACCTCGCGTAAAAAGTTTTTTCATTACCTGGATCCCCCCTGTCATTAAGTATGTCGACCTGTAATCCAGGTGCACGACCTGGGTGACTTCAATCGAACAAACCTGATTTTTGATTACGCACCCGTATCGTGCGCGAGTCGATAAAGTATTGGACCTCTTGCATCAGTTCAAGGCTGAAGAGTTTGGCCTTTGCTTGTTTCCGCATTGCATGAAATCAATTTGACTGCTTAGGTGCTAATATCCTCAGTCTAATTTTCTTGCGTGTACGTCTGTGAAACCACCTCCTTTTGAATATTTTCGAGCCTCGAACCCAGAGGAAGCTGTTGCTGCTTTGGGTGCACACGGTGGCAATGCAAAGTTGATTGCCGGGGGCCAGAGCCTCATGCCGATGTTAAATTTCAGGCTTTTAGAACCGGAACTCCTCATTGATATTAGCAAAATTGCCTCTTTAAAGCGCATTGAGAAAGGTAGCTCGGGCAGATGGGTAATAGGAGCAGGCGTTCGACACAGAGATATTTTAGTTTCGGAAGTTCTCGGTAACAGCTATCCAATCCTTCGTGCGGCAATGACGCATGTCGCACACGTAGCTATTCGCAATCGCGGCACGATTGGTGGCAGCCTTGCCCACGGAGACCCAGCAGCAGAATGGCCAATGTTAGCTTTGCTGCTAGATGCTGAAATCGAAGTCCTAGGCCGTTCAGGCCAACGGATGATCGAAGCGAAAGATTTCTTTTTAGGCGCTTTGCATACAAGCCTATCTGAAGACGAGATCATCCTCGCAATTCACCTGCCACCAGCTCCAGTAGCCTGGGGGTTTTTTGAGACTGCCAGGCGCGCAGGTGACTTCGCACTTGCAGGGGCTGGCGTTCTGCTAGAAACCCAAAACGGAAAAATTTCAGAAGCGCGAATAGCCCTGCTTGGACTCGGAGAAACCCCAATCAGAGTCTACGATGCCGAGGCCAAGCTAGAAGGAGAAAACCTCAATTCCACCAACCGCGCTGCTGCTATGGAAGCAGCAAAAGCTGCATGTCAGCCCATGACTGACCTCCATGCATCCGCTGAATTTCGCGTCCACCTGGCAGGTATAATGACTGGTCGTTCCCTCGATGCGGCCTGGGGACAGGCCATATGTTAAACAGACGCACAATCACGTTGAATGTTAACGGCGAGGCGCATGAGCTAGAGGTTGAACCGCGCCACCTTCTAGCAGACGCACTGCGGGAAGGCCTTGGCCTAACCGGAACACATATCGGCTGTGAGCATGGTGTCTGCGGGGCCTGCACAATTCTCCTTGATGGCGAAAGTATTCGGTCCTGCCTCCTCCTAGCAGTTCAGGCAGAAGGTCACGAGATTACTACTGTCGAGGGTTTAGGTGATTCTAATCATCTAAATTTCCTCCAGCAGAAATTTAGGGAACACCACGCCCTGCAATGCGGTTTCTGCACGCCTGGGATGCTTATGACAGCAACCGAACTCCTAAACCAACGAACTTCTTTGACTGAAAGAGATATACGCGATGCACTCTCGGGAAATCTCTGCCGTTGTACGGGCTATGATCACATTATAGCAGCCATCAGTGAGGCCATTGCCGAGACTTCTGGTGCCGGGCCATGACTTTTGAAGTAATGAGACCGAAGTATGTTGGTGCGCGCGTACAAAGAAAGGAAGACCCTCGGCTTCTGTCTGGCTCAGGGCGATACGCAGCAGATGTTCAGCCGACCCGAGCCCTTCATGTTGCAATACTTCGCAGCGATTATGCCCACGCATTAATACGATCGATTAACTTAGACCTCGCAAGAGCAATGCCTGGCGTCATTGATGTTATCGACGGGGAAGCATTAGCGTCTGAGCTTAAGCCACTTTATGCAACTTCACGCATGCCAGGTTATAAGCCAACAGCATTATGGCCGCTTGCTCGTGACCGCGTTCGTTACGTGGGAGAGCCAGTTGTAGCGGTTGTAGCTACGGATAGATACCTCGCCGAAGATGCAAGGGCCGCAATTCAAATAGAATATGCTGCTCTGCCGGCCGTGACCGATGCTAATCTTTCTCTAACAGCGCAATCCGACTTTCTACACCCAGAACATGGATCTAATCTTCTGGTATCACGCAATTTTTCTCGTGGAAACATCGAACAAGCCATATCAGAAGCCTTTCGTGTTGTATCGGGTCAGTACCGTTTCACGCGAACAACGCCAGTCGCTATAGAGCCAAGAGCCTACACGGCCGAATGGGACCGACGGTTAGCCCGCCTTACTCTGCACAGTGCCACCCAGGCACCGGGTATTATTCGGGATGCACTCGCTGAAGTTCTAGAGCTAAACGGCCCTAGCATTCGCGTTCTGGCTGCTGATGTTGGCGGAGGTTTTGGAGGAAAGGTCTCTCTTTATCCTGAAGAGGTAATAGTTTGTTTCCTAGCTCAGAAACTGACACGATCAGTAAAATATGTGTCAGACCGTCAAGAAGATTTAATCTCAACCACCCAGGCATTTGATCAAACTGTTAAAGCAGAAATGGCGCTCGATTCTTCAGGTCGCATTCTTGGAATTCGAGCATCTATTCTTGGTGATGCGGGAGCTTACTCAATCTATCCCTGGACCGCGGCTCTGGAGCCAATGCAGATAGCAGGTTTTCTGCCTGGTCCCTACCAAGTCCCAAGCTATGAGGCTGACGTTCAAGTCGTTGCTACAAACAAAACGCCCTCTGGCCCCTACCGAGGCGTGGGCCGTCCAGGGGCTTGTTTCATTTTGGAACGACTAATCGATAAGGCGGCCAAAGAATTCGGGATCGACCCCCTAGAATTCCGGCGGAAAAATCTCGTTCAACCCGACCAATTTCCATACAAAACCGGATCTGGCATCGTATGGGATAAGTCAGGGTTCATTGAGTGTCTGGACCTTGCTGCTGAAGTCATCGACTACACCACGTTGAAGGATAATAGAGATGCCGCTAAGGCAGCAGGTAGATGGTTCGGCATTGGAATAGCTTCCTACGCAGAACTTACTGGCTTGGGATCTCGCATGTCTGCAGCGCCCGGGATGCCAATCAACACAGGCACAGAAAGTGCCTCAGTTGAGATAGATGCAACAGGGTCCGTAATCGCTACCTTTGGCACAGCCTCGATTGGACAAGGTCTAGAGACCACTCTTGCCCAGATAGTGGCAGACGAAATTGGCGTCAGGCCTGAGGATGTAACTATCGTTCACGGTGATAGTGCTGCCATAACTCATTCAACCGGCTCATATGCAAGTCGTTCTACCGTTCTGGCGGGGGGCGCTGCGCATAAAGCAGGGAAGGAAGTTAGAGAAAAACTATTAAAGGCTGCAGGCTTCTTAATGGACTGTGAGCTTTTAGAGCTCGAAATTGAAGATGGTGTCGTGCGCCAACCCGCCACCAATAAAGTACTTTCTTTTAAAGATATTGGCAGAGCCGTTTACTCAGAAATGGGGCGCTTTCCACTAGCACTAAGACAGGAGTTAGATCTTCGAGCAACTAGCTTCTATGATCCAGAATTTGGTACAACCACCTCAGCCACTCATATTGCCACAGTCGATATTGACCCAGAAACCTTTGAGGTTCGTGTACTTCGATATGTTGCTGCCGAGGACTGCGGTCGTGTCATAAATCCCCAAATTGTCGAGGGTCAGGTACAAGGGGGCGTTGCACAAGGTATTGGCGTAGCTCTTATGGAAGAGGTAATCCACGATCCACAGGGTCAAATTTTTACGGCAAGTCTGGTTGACTATCTCGTACCATCTGCAGCGGAAGTTCCTTCAATTGAGGCGGTGCACCTTGAGGCTTTTGCAGCTGGAACTATCGGAGGCTATCGTGGCATGGGAGAGGGAGGCACAATTGGAGCTCCCGCAGCTGTCGCCAATGCTATTGCGGATGCACTTTCACACCTAAACATCGATATAACAGAGCTCCCAGCAACTCCAGAACGACTGTTCCGTCTCGTGACAACAGCAAACCAAGAAAAGGCTTAAGGCGATGGATTTAAAACTCGAAGGTAAAGTTGCCCTAGTCACAGGCGGTGGACGTGATGTTGGTCGAGAAATCGCGTTAACTCTTGCAAAGGAGGGAGCGACAGTCGCCGTTAACTACAATCGATCAGCTATAGAAGCTGAACGCGTCGTTCGAGATATTGAAGCAGAGGGTGGAAGAGCGAAAAGCTACAAGGCCGATATTGGAGACTATGAAGCCGTAAAGATCATGACAGCATCTGTTGTTGCTGACTTCGGTAGAATAGACATCCTGGTTAACAATGCCGGCTATGTGAAGGTTCAAAAATTTTTGGACTCAGGCCCGGAGGATTGGAAGCCACAAATTGATGCCTGCCTCTACGGCGCTATCCACTGCTGCCGAGCGGCTGCACCATATATGGTAGAGCAGAACTCTGGCCGTATCATTAGTCTTATTGGAGACAGTTCCCGAATTGGAGAGGCTAACATTTCAATGGCTGCTGCAACACGCGCGGGAACTATGGCGCTGGGCAAGTCACTCGCCAAGGAACTCGGTCGAAATAACATAACAGTGAATACCGTCTCACTCGGCCTAGTTCAAACATCTCATTCAGACGCATCATTTCTTGAAAAGAACATGGATAAGATCGTGCGAAATTACCCACTTAGACGTATTGGTGCTGTTGACGATGTTGCTCCAATGATTGCGTTTCTTGCCTCTGATGCTGCCAGCTGGGTCACTGGACAAACCATAAGTGTGAATGGTGGTTTCTGTATGGTTTAAGTCCAGCGTTATGCCTTTAGTAGCCTAGTGCTAAACCGTCTTTCCGTGGATCCGATCCACCTACTAGTGTGCCATGTTGATGATCTATGAATATTGCCTGTCCACCGCCGTGTGGCATCCCAATATTGGTTATTTGGTGGCCTCTGCTAGCTAAAACCTCTGCTGACGCTTTGCTGATCCCGCGCTCAATCTCGACGTTACCGTCATAGGAAAAAATTCGCGGAAGGTCCATTGCCTCCTGCGGATCTAAACCAAAGTCAAACATTGAGGATAGAGTCCAGGCATGGCCTACAGGCTGGAAGTGACCACCCATTACGCCAAATGGCATAACAGGTCTGCCGTCTTTGGCTACCATTCCAGGAATAATGGTATGCATGGGACGCTTCTTCGGCTCAATTTGGTTAGGATGCCCCTCCTCCAAAGTAAAACCAAAGCCTCGGTTTTGGAGCACTACCCCCGATCGTGCCGCAACGATACCACTACCAAAACCCTTAAACAGGCTGTTAATAAACGAGCAAGCATTGCCATCTGCATCAACAACAGAAATATAAACAGTATTTCCCTGAGGGGGCATGCCGGCTGGCGGTAAATTCTTTGCTGCACGAATATCATCGATACCACGGGTTAGTTCAGCCGCGTATTTCTTTGACAAAAGTACATCCAATGGGACTTCAGAAAAGACTGGATCCGCTATAAACGCATTGCGGTCACGATAGGCTAGTTTGGTTGCCTCTATAAGATGATGGAGCCTGCTAATATCAAGAGGACCATTGGCAACTGGTAATACTTCCAAAATGTTCATCAAAAGAAGAGCGATCGCGCCTACTCCATTTGGTGGCAATTCGAAGACGTCATAACCTCTGAAAGTGGAACTTATTGGTTTCACATATTCACCTGCATGATCGGTAAAATCTGACATCTCATGCAAACCACCTTTTGTTTTTAAAGTAGCTACAATGTCCTCTGCTACAGGGCCTTCATAGAAAGCACTTCTACCTTGAGAAGCAATCGCCCGAAGCGTTGCAGCAAGCGCAGGCTGCCTAAATTTTTCACCTGCAACTGGAAGCTGCCCAGCTGCATTAAAATATACTTCCCTAGCACCGGCATCTTTAGAGAGCTTCTGGTATCCGTTGGCAAAATCCACTGCCGTGCGCTCGTGAACGGCAAAACCTTCTTCAGCGTAACGAATTGCAGGTTGAAGCAGTCGATCTAAACCTAACCGCCCATGGTCGCGAGATAGAGTCTCCCAAGCATCAATTGCGCCCGGGACCGTAACTACGTGGGCACTTGACGGATCTAATGCCGTAAAGCCGTTATCCTTAAAAAACTGGATGTCAGCCTTTGCCGGTGCTCGGCCAGAACCATTAAACCCTATTGGTGATGAAGCGTCAGCGGGCTGATAGAGACAAAAACAGTCTCCACCGATGCCAGTTGACCCTGGCTCAGTCACACACTGGACAGCGCACGCAGCAATCGCTGCATCCAAGGCATTACCGCCTGCCATAAGAATTTCTATGGCAGCTAAAGTAGAGGATGGCTGACTGGTTGCCGCCATAGCATTTACCGAGCGAGCGGCCGATCGGCCTGGCATGTGAAGGTCGCGCATCTAAATAACCCTATTCAGTATCAAAAACTGTTGATTTTGCCGTACTACCAAATCGCAAGCGCTTTAACTTTTCCATAGTGCGCTTTTGGATGGATAGCATTTTTTAGCAAATCATTCTTACTTACTTGGATAACTAAGCGAAATGCTCGTTCTTTGCGAGCACCACGCGAAACAATCGATCGCACTCAACGCTTAATACAGACATCTTTGGTACAAGGCTTCAAAAACATCAGCCAATTTTGAGTCAGACCATCTAAATTTCAATAGTCCAAACTTTAGATATGCGAAGCTTTTAACTGAAGCTGCGCAAGACGGGCATAAAGTCCCTCAGAAGCCATGAGGCTGTTATGATCGCCTTCCGCAACTACCCTGCCCTGATCAAGAACTATGATACGGTCAGCGTTCTGAACTGTGGCTAAACGGTGTGCAATAACCAATGTGGTCCTATTCTTCTGCAAATTCTCTAAAGCTGCCTGAACCCGGACCTCACTTTCAGAATCTAGGGAGCTGGTCGCCTCATCTAAAAGAAGAATTGGTGGATCTCTTAAAATTGCGCGTGCGATTGCAATTCGTTGACGCTGCCCTCCAGACAATCTAACGCCTTTTTGACCAAGATCTGACTGGAACCCTTCTGGCATCGCCTCAATGAAATCCAGTGCGGCCGCAGCTTCTGCCGCTGCTCTAACTTCAAAATCAGTAGCATCTGGCCTGCCAAAGCGTATGTTTTCCAACACACTAGCCGAGAAAATACCCGGTTCTTGTGGGACAAACCCAAAATTACTGCGGAGGGCTCGTGGATCCATCTGAGCGACGTCAATGCCGTCTAACGTTATCTGGCCAACCTGCGGGTCATAAAACCGCATTAAAAGTTGAAATATTGTCGTTTTACCTGCTCCAGACGGTCCAACCAACGCTACTGTTTCGCCAGCATTAATGGTGAATGAAGTGCTATGCATAGCCAAAGGTTCAGGACGAGCAGGATAGCCAAAAGATACATTTTTAAAGCTAAGATGGCCCTTGATTGGTTTTGGCGCACTAATAGGGTTTGATGGTGATTTAATCACTGGTTCTTCAACCAATAACCCGACCAGCCGCTCCGTAGCACCGGCCGCTCGCTGCAAATCGCCCCAAACCTCGCTTAAGGCACCGACACCACCCGCCGTGACAACGGCATAGAATACAAAGGCGGATAACTCACCACCGGTCATCTCACCAGCTAGAACCATTCGCCCACCTAGCCATAGGACAAAGCCAACAGCGCCAAAAACTAGTAAAATTACAGTAGCAGTAAGCCACGCGCGAGCTTGGATTCTGCGAACGGCCCCAGCAAAAGCATACTCAAGGCGGCGGGAGAAACGGCTTAAGTCTGCATCCTCCTGAGCAAATGCCTGAACTATACGAATTGCATTCACACTCTCTTCGACATGCTCTGAAACCGCGGCTATACGATCTTGGTTTTCTCGACTGAGACGTCTCACTTTACGACCAAAGATGATTATAGGCGCCACCACAACTGGGATAGCTAGAGCAGTTGCACCAGTTAATGACGGGCTAGCGATGGCCATTAGGATTAAACCGCCTAGCACAAGCAGAAAATTACGGGCTGCCACAGATGCAGCTGAGCCAATAACAGTCTGAATAACTTCGGCATCTACTGAAAGACGCGATAACACCTCACCTGTGGGTCGAGTTTCAAAAAAGGCAGGGCTAAATTGGAGGACACGTCGGTATACGGCGCGCCTTAAGTCAGCAACAACGCGCTCACCTATCCAGGTCACGAGGAAGTAACGGCCGAATGTACCTAAAGCAAGCAAGCCTATCATCACTGCAAGCCACAGAAGGGCTGTGTTAAGCACCCTAGGATCATTGGCTGCAAAACCAAAATCGATGAGTTTTCTCAGGCCCATACCAATGGTAAGCACTGCCCCAGCAGCGACACATAACGCTAAAACAGCTGCCAAAATTCTAACTTTGTAAGGCCTAAGAAAGGGCCCCAACATTAGGAGTGGCCTCAGGTCATGTCTGCGCTTCGTGTGCGCGGCATCTGTCACGGAGCAATCGCCCTTCTAAAAATCACCATGTCTTTTTTTGGGTACAGCAGACATTATAACTGGGTCAATTAGTGCGGGGGTCGCAGCTCTATTTTATGCGAGCCAAGTAGCGGTGTGTGCGTCTAAGGGAGCTGCCGGCAAGTCCCAGATCGGCGGGGTATCAGAGAGCTCAGTTGCCATTGGAATTCGCCGAACGCGTCCAAAAGGACCTTCCTCTTCCACTAAATGAGCTTGAATAGTCGCTTCTGAGGGAGCCTCTGCGTGGATTGCATCAATAGTTCCCAAATCTTCAAGCCAACGTCCCGTCCAAGCGAGCGCTGCACGCACCCGCCATGCACCACCTTCCCTCCGTTGACGAAGGAGAGCACTCATCGCAGCAGCAGCCATTAAATAGCCACATCCATGGTCTAATGCCTGTGCTGGCAAGGATTTAGGAGCACCTTGAGCAAGACCTGCTGCCCGACCGCCAGCATCGGCAATACCCGAAACCGTTTGAACTATCGAGTCGAACCCGCGCCTCAAAGCCCAAGGTCCTGTGTAACCAAAAGCACAAAGAGTCACGGAAACTATCGAGGGGTTAATCTCCCTTAAAGCATCAGGCCCAACACCAGCACTATCAAGCGCACCTGGCCTGTATCCTTGAACGATGATATCAGCACCACGAACAAGATCCTCGAAAATCTTGCGACCCTCTGAGGATTTTATATCCAACATAGCGTTGCGCTTACCTGCACCGCCATCTAGGACAAGTGGACCACGGTCAGGATATCGAGGTGGTGTGATGCGGAGCACGTCAGCCCCAAAAGCTGCAAGAGTTCTGCCGCAAACTGGTCCAGCAATTACCCGTGTCATATCGAGCACTCGAATGCCAGAAAGCGGTCGGGCTGGAGAAACAGACCAAGACTTGGCCTCAGCCTCCCCAAATTGGACAATCTCAGTTAGCGATGAGCCATCTAGTGCTTGTCCTTGTGGAGTAGCACGCCACTCAGCTTGGGTCCGCATCATTCCGCCTGGCAGGCCATGATCAATCATCACTTGCTCAACCTGAAGGCCAGTCATTCTATTCAGTACTGCTTGCATTCCAGCTCTGGAAACAGGAGCGTGAAAGGCAGCTGTCGTTGCAGCCATGTGATGAGTGTAGTTGCAGTGGAGTTGGACCCAACGGCCATCGCCACATTGATAATGCCCTGAAATATCGTCCCAGATATATTCTGGCTCTACACCAACCACGTGGACGTGACGCTCTGAATTAAAGCCTATGGCGGCAGCCTCACGATTAACGGAAATAGTTTGAGCTCGCCCTGTTCTGTCCCGCCAGATTTCAGCTGCTGCGAGCCCAGCAGCCCCTTCCGTAACTTGTGCGCAAAGACCAACCTTAAAAGCGGAAGGTAAACCTGGCCCATCTCCTGTGAAGCTTATACTCTGCAAGGCAGAAGAGTTTCCAAGTGGTGACCATACTTTGGCAAAAACTTCTTCCGTCTCATCTACCATTTGTTAGACAACTCCTGCTGCACGAGCCGTGGCTTCCATCTTCTCTAAAGTTGTTGTGGTTGAAATTATATTAGGATCCATTTTGATATTGATTACGGCTGGCTTTCCTGAGGCAATGGCCCGATCTAGCGCAGGACCAAATTCAGCTGTCTTGGACACGGTTTCGCCATGACAGCCATAAGCCTCCACCAACTTTTGGAAATCTGGATTTTTCAACTCGATTGCGATTGCTCGGCCCGGATGACGCTTTGCCTGATGAGCACGAATAGTGCCATACATTCCATTGTTAAAAAGGAAAATTATGGGGGTACCACCATACTGAGCCGCAGTGGCGAGTTCCTGGCTGGTCATCATAAACCCACCATCCCCAACGAAGCCAAAAACCTTCCGCGCAGGAAAAGCTAACGAAGCACCGACTGCAGCTGGAACAGCATATCCCATTGCACCACTCGTGGGCGCGGCAAAGGTGTGCAGTTGTTGGAATTGCATGTATCGCATAGCCCAACCAGAAAAATTGCCCGCATCCACTGTTACGATAGTATCGGCATCCGCTCGCTTTCGGATTTCTGCCATACAGGTAGCGAGATCGAGATCGCCGCTACCAGCCTGGGGATTTGCCCAGACCTCAAAGTCTGCTCGAGCAGCTTCCCGCCAGTGGCCCCAGTTTCCAGAAGTAACACTAAGCTCCTTGGCAGCAGCCGCGAAAGCTGACATCCCAGACTGTATGCCAAGATCAGGCTGATAAACGCTGCCGATCTCCTCTGCAGATGAATGAATATGAATAAACTTTTTAGACGGCTTTGGGCTTTCCATCATGGCATAGCCCTGAGTAGTAATCTCTCCTAAACGCGCACCTACAACCAACAAAAGGTCCGCATCCTTCACCATTTGAAGAAGCTTAGGCGCGGGAGCTGTTGATAGATCCCCAACGAAGCGATCCCCCAAGTGATTAATGATGTCGAGCCGCCGGAACGAGCAAGCTACCGGAAGATCCCAGGCCACTGCAAAGCTTTGTATATCGTTGGCAGCTTGCTGGGTCCATCCACCACCACCAACAATCATCAGCGGACGCTCTGCCATACTGAGCATATCAGACATGGCCTTTAGGTCTTCCGGACTTGGGGCTGCACGAGTGTATCGATAAGGAGCTGCGTCAGAAACACTTGAGAAGTCACGCAGCATGTCTTCAGGCAAAGCTAGAGCCACTGGTCCTGGTCGGCCCGACATGGCAACGGAGAAGGCGCGAGCAAGATATTCTGGCACCCGTTCAACATTCTCAATCTGGGCGGTCCACTTTGTCACCTGTCCCAGCATTCTGCGGTAGTCAATTTCTTGGAAAGCCTCGCGATCAAACTGGTCTCGGGCCACTTGGCCAATCAGCATTATCAGTGGGGTAGAGTCCTGATAGGCAGTATGAAGGCCGATGACTCCATGGCAGGCCCCGGGCCCACGAGTAACCATTACTACTCCAGGTTTTCCGGTCAGTTTACCATAAGCTTCAGCAGCATTCGCAGCACCTGTCTCGTTACGGCACGTGTAAAGCTTGAAGTCTTTATGGTCGTAAAGTGCATCGAGAAGCTCTAGGTAACTCTCACCCGCGACGCAAAATGCTGTATCACAGCCATGGATACGAAGCTGGTCTGCCAAAATCTGGCCCCCGTTTCGCATGTTTGAGGCAGCTTGAGCTGAATCGGGCATAGGAACGCTCCTAATCACTAATTTTTATAGCCGCAGAAGACCTGTCAGAGCTCTTGCTGTCAATTGCGCTTGTAGTTAATTCAGTTCCGCCTATATTCCCGCAAAAATTTCCCTAAACCCATCCGAACGATTTTCGCGCTTCACCTGCCCAAGGACGCTCCTATCCATGGATATCCGCAATATCGCAATTATTGCCCATGTTGATCATGGCAAAACAACTTTAGTTGACTGCCTGTTAAAACAGTCTGGCGCCTTTCGTGAAAACCAGCGCGTCATGGAAAGGGCGATGGACTCCAATGACCTGGAGCAAGAACGAGGCATAACAATCTTGGCTAAGTGCACATCCGTCGAATGGAAAAATGTGCGGATTAACATTGTCGACACCCCAGGACACGCCGACTTTGGAGGTGAGGTTGAACGTATCCTCGGTATGGTAGATGGGGTCTGCCTGCTAGTTGATGCATCAGAAGGACCAATGCCTCAGACAAAGTTTGTACTGTCAAAGGCGCTTGCACTTGGCTTAAAACCAATTGTAGTTGTGAACAAAGTGGATAAACCCGAGCAGAGAGCCTACGAAGTACAGGATGAAACTTTTGATCTTTTTGGCGTGTTGGGCGCTAATGAAGAGCAGCTCGATTTTCCATGTGTTTTTGCCTCTGCTAAAGCCGGTTGGGCGAGTTTAGATCCAGATCAACCTGGCTCAGATATGGCCCCTTTATTTGACCTAATTGTAAGGCACACACCAGAGCCTACCGTGGCTCAAAATGCACCATTCCGAATGTTAGCAACAACATTGGAGAGTAACCCTTATCTTGGTCGCATCCTTACAGGTCGGATCGAAAGTGGCTCAATAAAAGCCAATGCACCGGTTCATGCACTAAGCCGAAATGGAGAACGCATAGAACTTGGGCGGATCACAAAAATCTTAGCGTTCAGAGGCTTGGAGAGGCAACCAATAGAAGAGGCATTCGCGGGTGATATTGTTGCATTAGCCGGACTTGCTGAAGCAACGGTGGCCGACACGCTGGCAAGCCCAGATGTAACGGACCCTCTGCCCGCGCAGCCCATTGATCCTTCCACGCTGGCTATGACCTTCTCAATCAACGACAGTCCTTTAGCAGGCCAAGATGGTGACAAGGTAACATCGAGGCAAATTCGCGACCGCTTGATGCGCGAAGCGGAGGGCAATGTGGCTATCCGCGTAACCGATACTGCAGACAAAGATGCCTTTGAGGTTTCTGGACGCGGCGAACTCCAACTTGCCGTATTAATTGAACAGATGCGACGCGAAGGATATGAATTATCAGTCAGCCGCCCTCGCGTTCTCTTTCGCAATAATCCAGAAACAGGAAAGCGCGAGGAGCCCATCGAGGAGGTCTTCGTAGACGTCGATGAAGAATATGGCGGCGCCGTTGTTTCTTCGATTTCTGAGCGAAAGGGTGAACTGCAAGAATTGCGGCCCTCCGGAGGTGGAAAACAACGCCTTGTGTTTTTGGCGCCAGCCCGAGGACTTATCGGCTACCATGGTCAGTTTCTTACAGAGACACGGGGAACCGGTATAATGAACCGCGTCTTTCACTCCTACGGACCATATAAAGGCCCCATAGCTGCTAGGAGAACCGGGGTCCTTATTTCCATGGAGAATGGTAAGGCTTCTCCATATGCTCTCTTTAATCTCGAAGAACGGGGTTTTATGTTCATTCCTGCAGGTGTACCAGTTTATCAAGGCATGATTATCGGCGAGAACGCCAAGCCGTCAGATTTAGAAGTCAATCCATTGAAAGCAAAGCAACTTACTAACTTTCGAGCAGCAGGTAAGGACGATGCTGTTACGTTGACTACCCCTGTCGATATGACCCTCGAGAAATCCCTTGCTTATATTTCCGATGATGAACTTGTAGAAGTAACACCCAAAGTTATTCGACTGCGCAAACGGTTCCTTGACCCGCACGAACGCAAACGACAAGCACGGAAAGCAGCATCAGCTGAGGCTGCAGAATAACTATTCTGCAGCCATCAAACCATCTTCAGAATCTCGGGCTATTAGGGCATTAGGCCTCTCTTGACGTGGGCCATATCCCCCCCCAGCTGCCGTCTGGACGATTAGCCGATCACCCTTTTTGAGGGTGAATTGGCACTTTGAAGGCAGGTCAATGATCTCTTCACCGCGAATTACCTGGTTGCAGGCCTTGGAGCCTGGTTCTCCTCCAAATATACCGTCGGCGGCGATCTTAAATCTGTCACCATAGGTGGCAAAAGTGACCCCGTTCTCTAGAATTTCATAAACTTTACGAAAGGCTAAACCACCACGCCTTCGACCCCTCCCCCCAGATCCAGTCACGAAGCTGTAATCAACACATCTGAAGAAACTATGATCCATATCAGTGGCTTCGACTGGAATGTTAGCGCAATTCGAAAGAGGGCTGTCGACGCCATCAACGCCATCATTTCGTGGCCCTGCCCCATATCCACCACCAAATATTTCCAAGTAAATGTCATAACCTTTGGGCCCTAGCCAGGATAGACAGCAGGCAGTGGTTGTGTCGGTCCCGGTTGCGATAACTCGCTCAGGAGTAGCCTTCGAAAGCGCCTTCATTACGGCGTCGAAGGCTCGATAACTTGGCAAAAGACGCGCGCGAACTGGGGCCGGGTAACGAGGATTCAAGATCGAACCCTCTGGGGCAGTTACTGTGATTGCACGAGAGCAGCCATCGTTAAAAGGAATATCTGGGTTAGTCAAAACCGACTTTGCCGCGGCAATTGCAGAAGACACCGTGGAGGCAAATGGATTGTTCATATTTGACTTAACTTGAGGGCTAGTCCCAGAAAAATCGATATTCATGGAATCACCAGAAATGGTGACACTTACCTTTACAAGAATTGGCCCTGAACCCTGACCGTCATCATCAATAGCGTCCTCGCCTTCGTACACCCCGTCAGGCGCAGACCGAAGAGCGTTTCTCACTCGGCGCTCGGAATAGTCCAACATCTCCTTCATTGCTTCAGCAAGCTTCGACACCCCATATTTCTTAGCAAGAGATATCAATCGTTCTGCACCGACCGCATTGGCAGCAAATTGGGCATCAATATCACCAAGTGTTGCATCAGGCATACGCACATTAGCTCGCACGAAAGTTTCCCAAGGCCCTCGTGTCCAGTCCCTGTCCCTATTTAACTTAAGCGCAGGGAACAAAATTCCTTCTGAATGGATATCCGTAGCATTTGGGTTAAGGCCTGGGGCACCACCGCCGAGATCAATATGATGGACAACAGTGGCTGAAAAACCTATTCGCTGCCCTTGAAAAAAAATTGGGCTGAAGAGGAAAATGTCCTGAATGTGCTGACCGCCGAGGTAGGCATCATTCGTGATAAAAAAATCCCCTTCTTCTAAGGCCTCTAAATCATGTCTTTCAGCACAGTGCCGAAATGTGTGCGTTATTGACCCCAATTGCATTGGAATAAGTTCGGCTTGAGCCACTACGTTACCATCTGCAGTCATCAATGCTGCTGAACAATCTTCTGCTTCCCGAACTATAGGAGAGTGAGCAGATCTGATTAATTTGACACCCATTTCTTGAGCTGCCGCGATAAGGGATTGCGCAACAACCGCTTGCTCAAGTGGATCAAGGGCCATGTTTTACACCTCCTTTTCGATAATTATGTTACCTGACGGGTCTAGTCGAGCTAACCAACCCAAAGGCGTAAAGACTGTTGCCAGTCCATCATCAATCAGGATTGGACCGACAATCGCATTTTTTGTTAGTCCCGAGCGAGGCAGTAAAAGAGCTTGAGAGGTTTTTCCACGCTCAAATATATTAATTCTAGTCCCCTCTACCTCTTCATACTCCAAAGGAGTTTCTGGAAATCCAGGAGGAGCCAGCGTGCCTCCAGCTCTATACGCTACAATTTCGACGGCTTCCCCCTTAGGTTTAGCAAATGAATAAAGCTGCTGATGAGCCTTTCGAAAGAGGTCTTCCAACCCTTGATCATTAAGGTGGGCCAAATCCTGTTCGGCAATTTGCACAGGAGCCTCAAATGCCTGTCCTCTATAGCGCATGTCCAAACTGTAAGAGAAACGCTTCGGTGAGGCTAATTTGTGTTCGGCGAAGTGATCTTTAATTGAACAAGTTAGACTAGCCAAATGCTTCCGCACCGTATTTGGCGCCTCAGCATCAAGGGGTTGCCTGTCCGTGAGCGCATCGTATCGAGCGTAATCCGCAACCAGAAGACCAAGAGCGGATAGTACCCCAGCAAATGGCGGCACGATTACTGTTGAAAGCCCTATCTCCTCAGCCACACGGACCGCATGCATGGGGCCAGCACCACCAAACGCAACCAGGGCGTAATCGCGAGGATCACGTCCACGCTCGGTTGATATGCGCTGGATTGCTCGCGCGATATTAGACTCTGCTAGCTGAATTGCTGCATCTGCTGTTTCCAAAAGAGATTGGCCAAATCGCTCAGCGAGAGACTCGAAGGATTTTCGTGCCGCCTCTGCATCAAGGTGCATGTCTCCAGCGAGAAAGGCACTGGCTTGCATTGTTCCCCGAACGACGTGAGCGTCAGTAATAGTTGGGGCTGTACCTCCACGCCCGTAGCAGGCAGGTCCAGGATTTGCACCGGCGCTTTCTGGCCCAACTCGCAACATGCCACCATCGTCCATCCAAACGAGCGAGCCTCCACCGGCGCCAACTGTAGCCATATCTATCACTGGCGTTTTAACTGGTAGACCATCAATCTCCGTGGCGGATGCCAATGAAGGTTGACCCCCAGGCGCAAGACATACGTCGGTTGAAGTTCCACCGACATCTAGAGTTATCAGATTTTGGAAACCCGAACGCGCTGCCTGCCTGACGGCCCCGACCACTCCAGCTGCTGGTCCTGAAAAAAGAGCAGAGATTGCGTTTTCAGCCATTGCCGCCGCTGGCATTCGACCACCATTGGACTGCATCACCGAAAAAGCGCCACTGAATCCCTTCGTGGTTAAGCTTGACTCAAAACGGTTTAGATACCGGCTTACTACCGGCTGTACGTAAGCCGAAAGAGTTGTTGTGGAGGCACGCTCATATTCACGAAACTCTTTTGCCACCTTATGCGATGGAGCAGTTGGCATCCCTGGCAAAGTGTCTTCGACTATACGGACAAGTGCCTCCTCGTGTGATGGATTTACAAAACTGTTGAGTAGGCAAATAGCAACAACATCAAAACTGCGCTCAGCTAACAGATCCTTTATAGCTTCTCGAGCTTTGGCCTCATCCAAGTCCTTTACTATTTCGCCGGTAGGCCCAACTCGTTCTGAAACTTCAATCGTGTCCCGTCGACGGACGACAGGAGCTGGTTTCTCATAGTTCAGATCATAGATGCTGCGTCGCTGATGCCGCTGAAGAAGCAGCAAGTCACGGAAGCCCTCCGTTACAATCAAAGCTACTCGTGCACCTTTACGTTCCAGAATTGCATTCGTAGCAACAGTGGAGCCGTGAGCAAGCTCATCAAGTGTCGCTAAATTAACATTGCCCTTTATTAATGCGTTTAAAGCGCCCTGATCCGGAGAAGTGGGGGTTGAAGGAGCCTTCGCAACAACAATGCGTCCCTCATTTACATAAACAAGATCTGTAAAAGTACCGCCTACCTCAACTCCGGCACGTGATGAAACACTGCTCACTGCCACCTCCTAACGCCCAGACTGACAATGAGCTTAATAAACCACCAGAGCAGACGATAGACCTGAAAAAACTTCGGCGCCCTTTATCTTTAAGGCATTAATTATGAACAATTTTTTTCTTTGATAAAATTCCTGCGGGGTGATGCCAGAGTTACTCTTAACGACATGGGTTTGCTTTATGAGCAATTTAAACACAGTCCTGAAAGCTGAACTAAAGCGCTCCCAGTCAAAATCAAACTCTAGCCTGGAATACTATCAATCCGAATGCCAAGTTCCCGAAGATGTCTTGGGTCCGCCTCAGCAGGAGCGCCCATCATGAGATCTTGAGCCTGCTGGTTCATTGGAAATGCAATCACTTCTCGAATATTTGGCTCATCAGCTAGCAGCATAACTATACGATCTATGCCAGGAGCCGAGCCCCCGTGAGGAGGCGCCCCCAATTTCAATGCGTTGATCATGCCACCAAAGCGTTCATCTACAACTTCAGGACCGTAACCAGCTATCTCAAAGGCCTTATACATTATTTCGGGTCTATGGTTTCGAATTGCTCCTGATGACAACTCTACTCCGTTACAAACGATGTCATACTGAAAAGCTTTGATTGTTAGGGGGTCTTGGCTTTTCAGAGCCTCCATACCGCCTTGAGGCATGGAGAAGGGATTATGAGAAAATTCTATTTTTTGTGATTTTTCATCGAACTCGAACATCGGGAAATCGACGACCCAACAAAACCTGAAGGCACCTTTTTCGATTAAATCTAGCTCTTCGCCAATCTTGGTTCTTGCATTACCTGCAAACCCAGCGGCAGCCTCCGGTTTATCACATATGAAAAATACAGCATCGCCGTCTTGCAAATTACATGCAGAGCGAATGATCTCAACTCGTTCAGGACCAATATTATTAGCTATAGGGCCAGCACCTTCTCCATCCCGAAAGAAGATATAACCGAGACCAGGTTTGTCTTGGGTTTGCGCCCAGGAATTCATCCTATCACAAAATGCGCGACTGCCCCCACCCGGCCCCGGGACTGCGCGAACAACTGCTCCAGCTTCGATTAGGCGGGCAAAGATCTTAAAACCCGAATCCCTAAAAGCTTCCGTGACGTCCTTAATCTCGATCGGATTCCTAAGATCCGGCTTATCTGATCCGTACTTCAGCATTGCTTCTTCGAATGGAATACGTGGGAATGGCGCCGGTGTGACAACGCGGTCTTTAGCAAATTCTTCAAACACACCGCCTAAAACCGGTTCAATAGTAGCAAATACGTCTTCCTGAGTGACAAAGCTCATTTCAAAATCAAGCTGGTAAAATTCACCTGGCGATCTATCCGCACGGGCATCTTCATCTCGGAAGCAAGGAGCAATCTGAAAATATCGATCAAAACCAGCAACCATTAACAATTGCTTAAACTGCTGAGGCGCCTGAGGAAGCGCGTAAAACGACCCCGGATGCATTCGTGATGGGACTAGGAAATCCCGCGCCCCTTCAGGGCTAGCCGCCGTTAGAATTGGCGTTTGAAACTCACGGAATCCCTGATCGATCATCCTACGTCGGATTGATGAAATAACATCAGAGCGCAACGCAATATTGCGCTGCATTTTCAGCCGACGAAGGTCTAAAAAACGATAACGTAGGCGTGTTTCCTCACCATAGTCCTCATCGCTATTAACCTGAAGTGGAAGACCGTCGACTGCTGACTCAATGAGGCCCTCTCGAACTCGTAGTTCAATGCCTCCAGTTGGCATTGTGTCGTTAACCGTTTCGGTAGAGCGGGCTACGCAGGTGCCTGTCAAGGTGAGGACACTCTCCAACCGTACATCCTCAGCCAAAGAAAATGCTTCCTCACTCACTTCTCGATCAAATACACACTGAGTCAGGCCATAATGATCCCTTAAGTCAATAAAAAGCAGGCCGCCATGATCACGCTTGCGGTGAACCCACCCCGAAAGCCGAACAGTCTCATCAACATTAGTCGGGCGCAACGCGCCGCAGGTATGGGTACGGTAGGGATGCATAAGATAGCTCTCTAAAGGGATCACGCGTGTTATACGACTTCAGAAAATTTTAGCCAGAGAGACACATCTAATTCCCATTACTACGAATGAAAACCACAATGTCGCCTCGCATTTACATATCCTTATGCTATAAGCCGAATTAGATGACAAATAAGATAAATTTAATCGTCGAACAGTCGGCACTTGATGCATTTTGCTGCGATATTGCAGATGCCGCATATATATCGGTCGATACAGAGTTTCTGCGTGAATCGACGTTTTGGCCTAAACTATGTCTTGTTCAAGTAGCCACTCAAAAATACTCGGCAGTTATCGATCCGCTAGCCTCGAATCTCGATCTAGCTCCTTTGCTAGAAATCATGGCGAACCCCTCAGTAACAAAAGTGTTCCATGCAGCACGACAAGATATAGAGATTTTCCATCGGTTAATGGGCAAAACGCCCACCTCGGTTTTTGACACCCAGATTGCCGCAATGGTTTGCGGCTTTGGCGATCAAATTGGTTACGATAAACTAGTCGCTGCAGTTGCACATCAAAAGATCGATAAAGGCCCTCGGTTTACTAATTGGGCGGAACGCCCCCTTTCTGACGAACAACTTTTCTACGCTTTATCTGACGTAACGCACCTTTGCGTGGTGTATGAACGCTTACTGAAAATGCTGGAAACCCAGAGCAGAACTAATTGGGCGCTGGAAGAACAGGAGTCCTTGGTAGATACCAAAACCTATGAAACGGATCCGGAAAATGCATGGAAACGCCTCAAAGCGCGAACTGATAAGCCCCGTTTTCTATCCGTACTAAAAGCGGCTGCAGCCTGGCGAGAGCGAGAGTCAATGCGAAGAGATCAACCGAGAAATTGGGTGATGCGCGATGAAACACTTTTGAACATAGCGGCGCAAGCGCCTAAAGACGAATTAGCTCTTGCTCGCTGCCGAGGCTTACCAAAGGGCTTTGTTAACAGCCGACCAGGCCAAGACCTTCTGGCGCTAGTGACCGCAGCTGCTGATTTACCAGCTAGCCAGGCGCCAAAACTTGAACCGCGGCGTCAACTAGACCCAGAATTAGTGCCAACTGTAGAATTACTCAAAGTAATTTTAAAAAGATCCGCTGAGCAAAACCGAGTTGCTCAACGTCTCATAGCTACAACCGATGATCTTGAGGCAATTGCCGAGGGGATCGACACGCCAGCTTTGCACGGCTGGCGTTACGATATTTTTGGTATTGATGCTCAGAAACTTATTAATGGCGAACTTGGATTATCTATTTTGAACAACAAGGTTCGTGTATTCAAAATTACGGCTGATCAGGCTGCAGCGGAATAATTTTCAACAATTTTGTGATCGAGGCCCAGAGATTCCGCGAGACTTTCAAATCGCCTAATCGCTGTTTCGCCTAACATTTCTCTTCTATCGCCAACAATCAAAAATAAACTCTCACCCGCACGCCTTAGCTTGGTTTCATCAAGGAGGCTTGGGCTTTTTTTCTTTCCTGAGCTCGGCCCAATGACATGAGCTAAACGAAAGGCGAAGCCCAATGCTAAAGCAGCAGCTTGAACTTCCGGCTCAAGCAAATCGACCGCTGAACCCAACACCGATTTTATGCCGTATCCGTGATATCTGGCGTACACTACGCAAGCTAAAAATGCTCGGTCTTTGTGGCCAACTGCCCCTGCCGTAAGCGTTAATGTTCGCACAGCAGCATTATGCCCCCGGTAATCTGGATGGTCGTGACCAGACATATCACTCAACCAAGCTGCGGCACGCACCAAACGAAAATCAGTAGGAAATTCGGAGAATGCACCCATTACCCAGTCGGCTAAATGGTCTCCGTCAAATGGAATGCGCGCGCCCGCTAAACCAAGGCGCTGACAATGATCAATGAGAGGATCGCCAGCACGGGCCTCCAAAGTCAAATTCTCCAGCAGCACACCCTCTCTGAGGCCGTACCCTGAAAAAATAACTTTGTTAGGTTTTGTTCTATCCAAAAGAGCGGCGAGGAGTCGGGCAGAGTAAGGTGCTGCAAACCTCCGTCTACTGGATATACCCTTCAAGCGATTTGTTTGCTTTGGCAGAAGGTTACCCACTTTTCTAGCAAAAACCTCTGCTTGAGATGAGGTGATTTCATATTGGTGGATGATCTTGATTGGATGCTTTTCCTGTTCGAAGTGGAGCTTTGCGAGAGATCGCCAAGCTCCACCTACTAAATAAAGTGCACGATCAGACGCCAACCCTTCAGCAATGCCATCGATGGCGTTAGCTATTTGAATTTCTTCCTCCGGGCTACCAACCAAGTTACCCAATGTTAGTGGCCCTATTGGCAATGAGACGGCAGAGAAGACTTTTCCCGCTCCTACCTCAGCTATTTCTAGGCTACCGCCTCCTAGATCGCCAACAACACCATCGGCCTCTGGAATACCAGAAATGACACCTAAGGCCGAAAGACGTCCCTCCTGTTCACCGGATAGAACTTCTATCGGATAACCAAGCACGTCTTCTGCTACTCGGATGAACTCAATACCATCTGCCGCATCCCTCACAGCCGCTGTTGCAACCGCTCGAAGGCTTGAGACCTCTAAGTCATCAGCTACCCGCCGAAAACGGTGTAAGGTTAAAATTGCAGATCTACGGCCCTCTGGATTTAAGCGCCCCGTGGCGAGGAGATTCAACCCTAAACCACTCATAGCTTTTTCATTATACAGCGGCGCCAAACAACGATCGGCACCATCAAAAACTACCATGCGGACCGAATTAGAGCCTATGTCTATGACTGCCGGTCGAAAAGGATTTACCTGCATGACAACCTGTCTAAAGCCTAGGTTAATCTTCTAACAACCGAAGATCGGGAGTTTCGGCCGGTTTCAGAGCACTGCCGCGTCCAGACAAGCTTGGATTCATCATAAAATACCTGTGCGCGTTAAAAGGTTCTGAACCTGGATCTACCCGCACATATGCACCATCCGCTTTGAGCTGCCAACTCTGCGTATTATCGAGAAGATTAGCAATCATAATTTGGTCTAGAATTTGCCTGCGAACAGTTTCATTTTCGATAGGTACAAGTGTTTCGACCCGTCGATGAAGATTACGCGGCATCCAGTCAGCAGAGGAAATGAATACCTTTGCATTCTTAGATGGCAAACCTGCTCCATTGCCAAAACAAACGATCCTAGAATGCTCCAGGAACCGACCTACTAATGACTTGACAGAAATATTATCTGAAAGCCCCTTCACACCAGGTCGAAGACAACAAATTCCGCGCACAATCAATTCAATTTCGACGCCAGCTGAAGATGCGGCGTAAAGCGCATCAATTATTGTTGGATCTACAAGCGAATTAAGCTTTGCCCAAATTGCTGCTGGCCTGCCAGCTTCAGCATTTTTGATCTCCTGATTAATTAAATCTACTAACGTCTGAAGCATTGTATCAGGCGAATAAACAAGCTTAGCCATAGCGTCTGGCTTGGCATAACCGGTGATGTAATTGAAAAGAAAACTTGCATCCCGAGTCAAAATTGGATCAGACGTAAAAAATGAGAGGTCTGTATATTCTCTAGCCGTTATTGGGTGATAATTTCCTGTGCCGAAGTGGGCATAGGATCGTAGCTGCTTCCCTTCTTGGCGAACCACCAAAGAAATCTTGGCATGGGTCTTTAGTTTTAAAAATCCATAGACCACTTGAACACCAGCTCGCTCCAGGTCTCGGGCTAATAAAATATTATTAGCCTCGTCGAAGCGGGCCTTTAACTCAACTAGAGCCGTTACACTTTTGCCTGCCTCTGCGGCCTCTATTAAAGCTTGTACAATTGGGCTGTTTGGAGTTGTCCGGTAAAGCGTTTGCTTGATGGCGACCACGCTTTGATCATGAGCAGCCTGCCTGAGAAATTGCACAACAACATCGAAACTTTCATAGGGATGATGAACCACAATATCCTTGGCTTTGATTGCCGCGAAGCAATCTCCTCCAAAATCACGGATACGTTCAGGAAAACGCGCCTGAAAGGGCTCAAAAACTAGATCTTTCCGAACATCGTCAATTAATTCTGAAATGTCGCCAAGCCCAACCATTCCTTCCATAAAAACGACTTCATCCAACCCAACATCTGCTTCTCTTGCAAGTTCGGCTGCCAGGGCTTGTGGAATGCCTGCATCACAGGACAATCGAACTACGTGACCTCGACGACGACGCTTAAGAGCACTCTCAAACAGGTGAACGAGATCTTCAGCTTCCTCATCAATCTCAAGCTCACTATCCCTGATCACACGAAAGCAACCCTTACCCTCCACTTCAAATCCAGGAAAAAGTCGATCGGTAAACATCCCAGCTAAATGTTCTAAAGCTATTGCACGGATTGTGCGCCCAGGGAGACGAAGAAAGCGCGGGAGCCTATTTGGGAATGGTAAAATGGCTGTTACCTGTTCGCCATCAGTCAGTCGCTTAAGTGCAAGAGCAAGACCGTAGCCATTGTTAGGAACGAATGGGAAAGGGTGAGCTGGATCAACTGCAAGAGGAGTTAAAACGGGAAAAATGCTCTGATCAAAATACTCACTTAGAAAGACCTTGTCTTTCTCGTTAAGATCTTTTGGCATCAAAACGTGAACATTAGCAGACTTTAGCTCACCGCATAATTCTTGCCATCGAGATTGCTGGCTTTTGAGAAGGTCCCTCGCTCGCACATCAATCGCGGCAAGCTGTTCTTTGGGACTCATGCCGTCAGCAGATAACGTCGTTATGCCAGCATCCACTTGGCCCTTAAGACCGGCAACACGAACCATGTAAAATTCATCTAAGTTTTTAGCGGATATTGAAAGAAAACGGAGTTGTTCAAATAACGGATGCGCAGCATTAGATGCCTCTTCAAAGACCCTTTGATTGAAGGCAAGCCATGAAAGCTCTCTATTTATTAATCTAACGCCTGGGGAAGTTACGGCCTCATCTATTGATACCGTCCGCGCAGTTCTTGGAATATCCGATTTGGTTTTCATCTAATTCCCCCGCAGAAAAAGCGGAACTGATACATCATATACATGACATTCTGATGTAATAAGCTGTCAAATATTTCCGGGAAATGCGCCTCCATCCATCAATACGTTTTGAGCAGTCATAAAGCCGACATGAGTGCTGCAAAGAAAAGCACAAACTGCTCCAAACTCCTCCGCTGTTCCAAAACGCTTCGCTGGATTTTTACTAACTCTTGCAGCGTAGACATCTTCATATGCTTCACCTGCTTGCTCGGCTGCAAAGCGCATATTTCCGGTTAGACGATCAGTCTCAAATGGACCAGGGAGCAAATTATTGATTACTACATTGTGCTGCACCAGCTCCCGGCTAATTGTTGAAGCAAAACCAGTTAAGGCCATTCGGGCCGCTGTAGAGAGACCGAGATTCTCGACTGGCATTTTAACACTAGCACTAGTGATATTTACTATTCGTCCAAACTTGCGGGCCACCATTCCATCAACGACTTTAGTAATCATATCTGCATGGCCAATGAGCTGGGCCTCTAGAGCTGCTAGCCAGCGTTCTCGCGTATCTGTTCGAAAATTACCTGGCGCTGGACCGCCGGCATTCGTTACGAGAATATCAATCTGGGGTGCCATTTTGATAAGGGCGTCACGGACCTGTGGCTCGGTAATGTCACCGGCAAAGGTGAGTAATTGAATGTCAGGGTTGGCCTCTTTAATTTCCGCGGCAGTATCCTCAAGTGTTTCTTTCCCGCGGGCATTCAAGATTAGATTTACACCCTCAGCCGCTAACGCTGCAGCTGATCCTTTTCCAAGACCCTTTGAAGCTGCCTCAACAATTCCCCATTTACCCCTAATTCCAAGATCCATAATATTTTCCCTACCTTGCCTGCTCAGTTTCGACTTCCTCAAGGACGTATCGCGCAAGCGGAATTGTAATACCAGACCGGCGGGCTAGGGCAGCCCTATCGAGGCGAGCTGCCAACTCAGAGGCCATCACAAAGCTTCGCTCTGCTCGTAGGGTCAAATAATTGATAGTCGCCTTGTCAACAATTAATTGTCGATCAGCTAATTGTTTAGCTAGGACAGCAGCAAAAAGACCATCATCAGGAGGGCAAAGCTCCGCGACCTGCAATGCACGCAGTCGAGACGCAAGGTCAGGTAATCTGACAACCCAATGCGCCGGAGCCTCCCTCGAGACAACTAACAAAGCTCCTTTGGTTTCGCGTGAAAAATTTAAAAGATGAAATAATTTTGTTTCCTGGTTTGCTGAAAGCTGTTCAGGGCCTAAGTCCAATACGAATTTGAAAATCTTAGGCTGGCTGAGGTCTAAAGCAGATAGGCCACTCAAACTAATCACTTTGGCTCCAGCACGGCCAGCCCAGATATGGGCCAAATGGGTCTTACCAGCTCCCTGAGCACCCCAAATACACGATGCATAATTCGGCCATGTTTCCCAAGCGTCTAAAAGGTCTCGAGCGGCGCGATTGCAAGTTGCGTGAAGAAAATCAGCATCAGTGTAAGCAGGCTGGTATGGTAACTCGAGCGGATATTGTTTGCTCAAGCCGGATCTCCGTCATCATGTTGCTGATCATCATCGCCCAGATAAATCTGACTTCTAAGATATTCTGCAACTGCAAAACGCAAGAGCACACCAACCGCTGCTGCAACTGGCAACGCGAGTAGCATACCCAAGAAACCCAGTAGAGCCCCACCAGCAAAAAGGGCAAAAATAACCCAAACAGGGTGCAGGCCAATCCGTCCACCAACAAGCTTTGGTGTTAGCACATTTCCTTCAAGCAATTGACCAACTATGAAAACTGCGGCGACAGCGATGATATCCCAATGACTATCAAACTGAACGAAGGCGAGACCCACACTAACAAAAAGGCCAAAAATTGAGCCTACGTAGGGGATGAAAGCTAAAATTCCAGCGAGGACCCCAACAACGAAGCCAAACTGTAATCCGACAGCCGTCAAGCCAATACCGTAAAAGAGACCCAACAAGGCACAAACGCTGGCCTGACCGCGAACAAACCCAGCCAGTGTTTCATCAATTAGTTTTGCCTGCTGGCGGACAGTGGGCACAATTCGTCGAGGCACAAGACTATCAAGCCAGCCTAATAGACGATCCCAATCTCTGAGTAAGTAAAAAGCAACGACGGGGGTAACAAAAAGAAACGTTGAAAAATTAACCAACGCTAGACCGCTCTTGAATATGCTTTGGATTAATGAGCCGAAAACCTCCACCCCTTTACCAACCTGAGCACCCACAGCTTCTCGTATGCGTTGCGCATCTCCTTCATGAAGTGTTTCTGACGCAAATAATAAAAGGCCATCCAATCCACGCTCAATTTTTTCAGCATATCGCGGCATTGCTTCCGCAGCGGCAGAAAACTGAGTTTGTAGTAATGGCAATGCCAAAACGACCACCATCAGAAAAGTCAGAGCAAATGCTATCAATACGAGAGTAGCCGCTGCCCAGCGCGGTACCTTCCGGTCTTCCAGCCAATCGGCACACGGGTCGAGAAAATAAGCCACCGCAAGACCAACCACAAATGGCAACAAGACTTCTTTGAAAAGCATCAAAAAAATGATCATGGCGCTTATGATCAGAAACCAAGTAAAAAATTTTCGCCAAACCGGAATTAAATTGGCTTTAGGGTTCTGGTCTTTAATCATTGCCTGGCCTTACCTCTAATCACGCTTTGGCGCTGCTATAAGTACCCAATCCACTTGGCCACCAGGACCCGCTGGTACAAGGTCCATATTCTGTTTAGCAATACTAGTACGAATTGCCTCAGACGTCCCGTCGAAGAAAATACGGAGACGAGCTCGGTCTTTTGAAAGTGCTAAAAGTTCTTGTCGCGTTACATTAGGCAAAGCATCTAACCTGCGCCTCACATCCCCGAAATCAGTGATGTTGGTGATCTGGTAATCCACAACAAGGGTGGTTTTTTGTGAAGCACCCAAGCTAGTAGACTTACGCTTCCAGACGCCATCTAGCTCTTCCATGACCGCATTAGCAGCATCCTTAAAAAGTTCTTCAGGAGATGAAGCAAATGTGCCTGTTTTTGAATACTTAAACCGATCTAAAGCTGGACCGTCGCCTAGCACTTCCACCGCCACATCAAGGCGCGGGTTCCCGGTCTCGAAGTCAATCCAGTAGGTTGCTTGTGCTAGGAGCACCCCTGCCGCTCCATAGCGTGCAGCCAGTGCCGAAAGCCGCTGCTGGTTACGTTCAGCCGCCTGGAGGGCAGATAAGGAACCCAAATCTACTAAATCACCTTTCGGCAGTATCACCGGGGTAAGGCCATCATATCCCTTGATAAATGACCAAGATGCTCGCCATGGATTATTCTGCTCCCAAAGCGATAGCGCCCCAGCACGGGCAAAAACCGGCACCACCACAATCTGTGGTGCTGCCTTATCTACGAACTCAATGTCACGTTCTTGAAATAACTTACGAACCTGCTCAGGGATGAAAGAAATAGTAATTTCAGCCGCATAACGAGTTTCGGAAGTGACTTCGTCATCAATCTTAAGACCAGCGGTTAAATCTGCAGCCAGTGAATACGTTATCTCAGGTAAACGTTCAGTCTCTCTAGAAAATGAAAGACGTTTGAACAGGCGATTGAATGCTTGGGTATGAGCACTTTCAATCGCTTCTTGGCGAGCGATTGCAGAGGTTTCTCTCGTCAAGTCAACAGATATCGCAGATACAGTGTAAGGATCGGAAGCGGTTGCACAGCGCGGGAAAATAACCCACGCCATCGCAAAAAAAACTGCAGGGACTATCCATTGCATCCACGTTCCCCTAAATGATCCAGCGCAATAATGTCAACGTGTCGTTGCGCGAAGCTCGCACGACAGGTATTGCCTCAGTCAGACAGTTGTTTTCCCTAAATCAAAATATAGACGGGTCTAACATGACAGAGAATGGCGACGACGCATATAAACAAGCCGGTGTTGATATCGCGGCTGGCGACGCTCTCGTTTCCAGAATTTCTCCCGCTGCTAAAGCAACAGCCCGCGCCGGCACTGGCGCAGCTTTAGGAGGGTTTGGTGCAGCCTTTGATCTAAAGGCAGCTGGCTATTCAGATCCAATTTTGGTGGCAGCAACCGATGGAGTGGGGACTAAGCTTCTCATCGCAGAGATACTAGGAGACCACAAGGGCATCGGCACAGATCTAGTCGCAATGTGCGTTAATGACTTGGCAACACAAGGAGCCGAGCCGCTATTTTTCCTGGATTACTTTGCAACTGGAAAGCTTGATGTGGATCAAGCTTCAGAAGTGATTGAAGGTATAGCAACGGGCTGCAAACTTGCTGGCTGCGCTCTGATAGGCGGTGAGACAGCTGAAATGCCAGGTGTTTATCCCGTCGGCAGGTATGATCTTGCTGGCTTTGCTGTTGGCGCTGTTGAGCGTGGAGGATTTGTAGACGGAACAGCTGTTCGAGAAGGTGATGCAGTATTAGCAATACCATCAAGCGGTGTTCACTCTAACGGCTATTCCCTTGTGCGCCGTGTAGTAGAAATTTCGGGTCTAAACTATTATGACCCAGCTCCCTTTGCGCCCGAAAAGACACTTGGTGCGGCCCTTCTTACACCAACGCGGATATATGCTCGCGAAGCGGTCGCACTGGCACGAAATGGCCTGGCTCATGGGATGGCGCACATCACTGGTGGCGGACTAATTGAAAATCCGCCTCGTGCATTTCCCAAAGACCTCGCGATGGAATTCGATCTTGGAGCACTGCCCGCTGACCCGCTTTTTCCATGGTTAGCTCAAGCCGGTAAGATATCTGCTTTTGACATGGCTCGAACCTTCAACTGTGGAGCCGGCCTCCTTATCTATACCCCAGCAGATCAGGTCGATGAGGCATTAAAACTATTGGCTAGCCTAGGCGCCAACGATGTAGTTATAGGAGGGCAGATTGTTGCGCGGGGGGATGGTCCCGCGGTTCGCCTGGATGGCATGGATCGGTTCCAAAGATGAAACTTGGGGTCCTGATTTCTGGCCGGGGCTCAAATTTACAAGCTCTTATCGACGCTTGCGCCAACCCTGATTTTCCAGCGGAAATAGCCCTCGTAATAAGTAATCGGCCCGATGCAGCTGGCTTGGAGCGCGCAATAAAAGCTCGTCTTAACAGTCAAACTATTGATCATAAGGCCTTTAAAGATCGTGAAAGCTTTGAAGACGAACTCACAAACGCGCTTCAAAATGCCGGCGTCGAACTTGTGTGCCTTGCCGGTTTTATGCGCGTCTTAACCCCAAAATTTACGGAGCGATGGGCCGGGAAAGCAATCAACATTCACCCTTCACTATTGCCATCCTTTCCCGGCTTACACACACATGAAAGGGCAATAGAAGCTGGCTGTCGCTTTGCCGGGGCAACAGTCCATTTTGTTTCAGCCGAGATGGACGAAGGACCAATAATCATTCAGGCAACAACACCCATTCTCGCCAATGATGATGCAAACTCATTGGCTGATCGTGTCCTGCAAGCCGAACACGAGATTTATGTTCGTGCAGTTCGCTGGATCGCAGAGGGCAAAATACTTATAAAAAATGGGTCGGTAAGTATTGAAGGAATCGAGGACGAAGCATCATACTATTTGCCGACCACTAAACGCTCTGTATAACATGCAACTAACAGTTAGTTTGGGAGTATAAGATGGTTGATTTTGATGCAGACGCAGACGTTCGTCGAGCCGGTTGGATCCATTTCACCAAAATGACAACAGTCGCAACTATAGGTGTGGCAGGGCTGCTAATCCTTATGGCAGTTTTCCTGCTCTAAGCCATCCTGAGAACTTTAAACCTTATTTCTGAGTTGAAGTCGCCGATGAAACAATCGGGGACTATAACGGTGTATTAAGCCGTTAATTTTGATCGCCTGATCAAGCGAAGAAAGACAAGGCTACAGAAACAGCGGTCGTAGCCACTAAAACCTTCAACACATTCTGTTTAAAGAAAAACAACAATATTCCCGCTAGAATCACCAAAAGTGCTGCATGACTGTCGAACGAGTTCAGCGCTGGGGTCCAAATACCTAAAACCCCATGATCAATCCGGACAATGTCCGTGAATAGCACGTGCAACGCAAACCAAAGTGACAGGTTTAATATTACTCCAACAACAGCCGCTGTGATGCCCGATAATGCACCTGCTAGAGAGGGACGAGATGCAACAAAATCGATGTACGGCGCACCAGCAAATATCCAAAGAAAGCAAGGTACAAAGGTCACCCATAGAGTAACAACGGCGGATAAGATGCCTAAGGTAACACCACCAATGCTGAAACCCGCCATAAATCCTACAAACTCAGTAACTAGGATGAGAGGTCCAGGGGTGGTTTCCGCCAGTCCAAGCCCGTCCATCATCTGCCCAGCAGTCAACCAGCCTTGTGAATTGACTGCCTCCTGAGCCATATAAGCAAGTACCGCGTATGCTCCACCGAAGGTTGTCACTGCCAACATTGAAAAGAACGCGGCTACATCAACCAAAATATGTTCTGGGATCATCAACCAGAGCAAAAGTAGAGGCGCAAGCCACAGTCCACCCCACACCAGAATCGTTCTGCTAATCTGGCTAAAATTTGGTGGGAAAGAGTTTGGTAAACCAGTCTGGAGTTCGGAGTCAGCGCCACGCCAAAAACCCCAAAAAGCGGCCGTTAAGATAACAATTGGAAACGGCAAATCGAAGAAAAAAAGACTGGTGAAACCTAATGCGGCTAAGCACCAATGCGCCTGGCTCTGAAGTGATCTTCGTCCAACCCTAATCAAGGCGTCTAAGACAATTGCCAGGACTGCCGACTTAATCCCAAAAAATATTGCTGCAAAAGTAGAAGACTCGCCTACGAGAACGTATGCAATAGCGAAGCTGAGGACGATAAGTGCCCCTGGCATCACGAAAAGAATGCCCGCTGCAAGCCCCCCAAGAACACCATGCAACCGCCATCCTATATAAGTCGCAAGCTGCATTGCTTCAGGGCCAGGCAACATCATGCAAAAACCTAAAGCACTCAGATAATTTTTCTCAGAAAGCCAGCGTTTTTCCTCAACCACCACATTGTGCATAAGCGCAATCTGCGCAGCTGGGCCACCGAAACTCAGAATTCCAATGCGTAACCAAACCGAAACTGCTTCTCGGAATGGGACAACATTTTGATGAGACATTGCGCGAAGCTCTCTGTTGTCAGGAAAACAAGCTATTTTTTGAAGAGAAAATCCGCCAAATACTAATGAATTTTTCGAGACCTAACCTTTACGTTAAGATTCTTCCACCGAGACACTTAACTTTGCGTCTTCTAGATTAAACTGAGCCAAAAGCAAAAGGGCGCGCCTACCTTGATGCAGACGCGCCCTCTTTGACCATAAAAAACTAAATCAACTGCAGTCGTTATCCAACGATTTCTAGCTGACTGAAGAAAAATCCGATTTCTATAGAAGCGTTCTCTTCAGAGTCTGAGCCATGCACAGAATTAGCTTCTATAGACTCTCCGAATTCTTTTCGGATCGTTCCAGCGTTTGCATTTGCTGGGTTAGTAGCACCCATAATATCTCGGTTTGCCTGAACAGCGTTTTCACCCTCCAAAACCTGAACTACAACAGGCCCCGAAATCATGAACTCGCAGAGATCATTAAAGAAGGGTCTATCTTTATGCACAGCATAAAACCCTTCTGCCTGAGCCCGGGTCAATTGAAGACGCCTCTGTGCGACAATCCGGAGGCCTTTTTCCTCGAAGAGAGAATTAATTTTTCCGGTTAAATTTCTGCGAGTGGCGTCGGGTTTGATAATTGAAAGAGTACGCTGGGTAGCCATATGACTGCTCCTTAAACACAGACGGCCGCCCTCAAAATTGGAGGGCGGGCCGTAACATTGTTAGAATGATGATCAGTTAGCGCGAGTAGTACTCGACGACGAGGTTGGGCTGCATTTGAGCGGCATATGGCACATCTGCAAGCTTCGGACCACGAATAAAAGAGCCCTTGAGGGCATTGTAGTCGACCTCAACGTAATCAGGAGTATCGCGCTCAGAGGACTGAATTGCCTCTAGCACTAACGCCATAGTCTTAGCCTTATCACCTAGCTCTATCACGTCTCCATCGCGAACCTGATAGGAGGGTATATTAACGCGTTTGCCATTAACGCGGATGTGGCCATGGTTAACGATCTGACGCGCTGAGAATACCGTTGGGACGAATTTCATCCGATAAACAACTGCGTCGAGGCGACGTTCCAAGATCTCAATGAGGTTCTCGCCAGTGTCACCCTTACGACGAACAGCTTCTTGATAATAGCGGCTGAATTGCTTCTCAGAGATACTACCGTAGTAACCCTTAAGTTGCTGCTTCATCCTAAGCTGCACACCGAAATCTGATAGCTTTTTGCGCCGCTGACCGTGTTGGCCAGGACCATATTCTCTCTTGTTAATCGGGCTTTTGGGCCGTCCCCAAAGGTTAACACCGAGACGACGGTCAATCTTATATTTCGCGTTTTCGCGTTTTGCCATGTGGCTATTTCCACTTCGAAATGTTTTTTCTTGTCCCGATAGGCCCGATCTAAAATCGGGCCGGGGTCATTGCGTTGAAAGACCCACATCGTCAGGAATAAGACGGCGCAGTAAGACACCTCCAACGGATTGTCAACAGAAGTGGCTTTGAAATGACCCTAACTTAGATGAAACCACTATCTCCATCAAAATTACTCAACTGGATTTTAACCAAGACTTTTTGACCCAAAAAATAACCATCTTTATTTAATCGGTCCTCAAGACACTGCGGCGGCACCCGTATCACCACGCAATTCTAAAGATTTCAGTTATCATAAAAAAAGGGTATGGAAGTTCTCATGAACATTGTCCGCTCGGCCGCTGTTGTTGGCTTCTACACCCTTCTTAGTCGCATCCTCGGTTTTGCCCGAGACCTCATGATTGCCACAACGCTTGGCGCCGGGCCTGTAGCTGATGCATTTTTCACTGCTTTCCGCCTACCAAATCTTTTTCGGCGCTTGTTTGCTGAAGGCGCCTTCAACGCCGCCTTTGCACCGCTTTTTGCGGAAAAATTAGAGAAGGAAGGATCAAAATCTGCCGCCAACTTTGCCCAAGAAGCTATGGCCATTGTGTTTATTGGTGCTGTCTTCGCAACAGGGCTAGCTGAATTGATGATGCCGGGTCTTATAATTGTCCTTGCACCAGGCTTTTTAGAAAATTCTGTTCAATTCCAGCAGGCCACTGATATGGCTCGTCTGGCATTCCCTTATCTTGGTTTAATGACTTTAACAGCGCTGGCAGGTGCTGTTTTGAATGGGATAGGAAGTTTCTGGGCAGCGGCTGCAGCACCTATACTTCTAAATCTCATTGCTATTACTGCGCTCGCAGCTTTCGCAGATCTTGGCAAAACTCCCGGACACGTCCTCGCGGCAGCGGTTACACTCGCAGGGTTAGCACAGCTCATTCTCGTTTTTACTGTCGCGAAAAAAGCAGGATATGAGTTGCGCCTGCGGATGCCCCGTCTGACATCTGAAGTTAAGCGTCTCTTTAAGCTCATGGCGCCAGGAGTGCTTGCGGCAAGTGCAACGCAGATAAACATTGTTGTTGGCTCGCAACTCGCTTCACTACTTGCGGCTGGAGCAATCAGCCACCTTTACTACGCAGACCGGCTTTATCAATTACCGCTAGGGGTTATTGGTATAGGCATAGGCGTTGCGCTTCTGCCTCAAATATCCAGAGAGACACGGGCAGGAAATGAGTTTGCGGCAAAGGCATCGCTTAATCGAGCGCAAGAACTTGGTCTATGGTTGACCCTGCCTGCAGCAGCCACAGCAATTTCAATCCCAGAAACACTTACCCGAGCCCTTTTCGAACATGGCGCCTTCAGCGAATCTGATGCACAGGCAACAGCAGCAGCTCTGACTGCTTATGCGGTGGGTTTACCAGCTTTTGTCCTTACAAAAACGCTGGTGCCAGCTTTCTTTGCCAGAAAAGACACTAAAACGCCGGCTAAAATAGCAGCCTTCTCCGTGGGCATGAATGTTGTTCTCGGGCTCATCCTTATGTGGCCTTTGGGTCATGTCGGTTTGGCATTAGCCACGACCTTTGCAAGTTGGTTTCAAACCATCTGGCTGGGGAAAATTCTAATGCAAAAAGGCTGGTTCAGCCCGAGTAGAGACATGATAATTCGCATAGGAGGAATGCTATTTGCATCCATAGCAATGGCAATAACTATTCAGTTTGCCACTCCATTTGTGCTTGAATACTCGGGCTTAATAAGACTTTTTGCTGCTGTTGGCCTGTGTGTGGCAGGGGCCCTTATCTATCTCATGCTAGCGCACGTTATAGGTGTGGCCCGGATCGACGTGGCTATTGCAGAGTTCCGTGGTCGAGAAGTCAAATCTTGACGCGACCATACTTGCGGCCCGATAAGTCCGAGCAGTCCCCTCATTCAAGAGAGTTCCAATCTAATGAAACGCATTTTCTCCGGCATGCAGCCCACCGGGAACCTGCACCTTGGAAATTACTTGGGCGCTGTTCGCAACTGGGTTGCTTTGCAACACGATTACGAGTGCTTTTTCTGCATCGTCGACATGCATGCAATTACTGTACCCCAAGACCCAGAGGAATTACGCCGGGCAACTAGAGAAGTAACAGCCGCTTACATAGCGTCCGGTGTAGATCCAAAACGCTGCGCCATCTACCACCAATCAGCTCTTGGCGGTTATCACGCTGAACTTTCTTGGATCCTTGGAACCATCACGCCATTAGGTTGGTTGAACAGGATGACACAGTTTAAAGAAAAGGCAGGTAAACGAAGGGAGCAAGCGAGCCTTGGCCTGTTCGGTTACCCAGTTCTGATGGCAGCTGACATTCTTCTCTACCATGCAACGCATGTTCCCGTTGGCGAGGATCAAAAACAACATCTTGAACTCGCTCGAGATATCGCTGGAGCTTTTAACAATCAATTTGGAGAAGATTTTTTTCCCTTGCCGGAACCTCAAATATTTGGAGAGGCAACCAGGGTCATGAGCCTGCGCGACGGCACTTCAAAGATGAGCAAATCCGATACTTCAGACCAGTCGCGCATCAACCTTACCGATGATGCGGATGCTATAGCCCAAAAAATCAAGCGAGCTAAAACTGATCCAGAAATGTTACCAAACGAGGTGAAGGGACTTGAGGGTCGACCTGAAGCCGCTAACCTGGTTGGAATATACGCTGCGCTTTGTGACAAAACAGCACCCGAGGTGCTTAATGAGTTTGGCGGCAAAGGGTTCGGACATTTCAAGCCTGCACTAGCAGATCTTGCTGTCTCTGTTCTCGCTCCAATCACAAGTGAAATGCGTCGCCTCCTTGCCGACCCAGCCGAAATTGACCGCATGATCGTTGATGGCGTTGATCGTGCAGAGAAGGTAGCCGGCCCGATTTTAAAACGCACGAAAGAGTTAGTCGGGTTTCTTGGGGTATAGAGCTCAGTATTTTACGGAATTTACCTAATGAAAATTTTTACCCAGTTCAGCTCGCGTACCCATATTTCCATAACAGTTAGCAGCAGCTCGAAGAATTTGAACGGCTAGTGCTGCTCCAGCTCCTTCTCCTATACTCATGCCGAGTTCTAGAACGGGGGGTAGAGCATAAAGTCTTGAGAGACGCTGTTCAGCAGAAGAAGCTCCCACGTGTCCAAGAATACAGTGCCTAGATCCGCCAGGCACCTGTTTTTCTATGACGGCAGCGGCTGCTGCAGGAACAATCCCATCTAAAATAACGGGCACGCGCCCCATCCGAGCAGCGACTATGGCCCCGGCCATAGCAGCAATCTCGAGACCACCCAAACTTGCCAAAAGTTCAAATGGCGAAATTCCTTTGTTGCCATGCAACTCAATACCTGCCAATGCAGCTTGAACCTTACTATTTTTGAGCTCGCCTTCCTCTGCCAACCAGTGAGCTGGCTCGTCATTATACAGGGCTGCAAATAAAGCAGCTGCAGAGACGTCGCCCCCCACGCCCACCTGTCCAAGAACTATTGCATCAACACCCTGCTCAACAGACATCATGCCATAAGCCATTGCTTTCGCGCAGTCAGCATCGTCCATAGCAGGTGAAATTGTAAAATCAGCCGTTGGTGAATCGAGCGCAAGCTCAAACACGCGAAGATCTGCATCAAGAGCCTGTGAAATTGCATTAACAGCACCCAAACCAGCACTATAGCCAGCAACCTTTTTTGCCGTTGCGACACTCGTTCTCGAGGAAATTTGTCTTGATAAAGCGACGCCATGATTGCCAGCAAAAATGCATACCGCTGGTCTTTCTAGCTTTGGTGGATGACGGGCCTGCCAAGTGGCAAGCCACTCCGCCAGAGCTTCTAAACGCCCAAGACCACCTTTTGGCTTAGCTAACAATCGGTCACGTTCCAGTAACTTAGTTGCACTTTCAAGATCCGGACCTGGAAATTCTCGAACTAAAGCTGCAATCTCAGCTAATGAAACTTCGGGCTGGGCTACATTGCTACCTGCCATACGCTATGATCCTTATTCGGCAATGAAAATTTTGAATTCAACATATACCAAGGGTTTAAGATGACGACGACACAGTTCTGGTGGTTACGACATGCTCCAGTAGTCGACAATGGCGGACTGGTCTATGGCGGCGCTGAAATCGATGCAGATACTAGTCACGACCCTACTTATAACGCCTTATCAAAAATGCTGCCTTCCCCTGCAATTTTCATCTGCTCGGGCCTTTCAAGAACAGCCCAAACGCTTGAAGCGGTCCGAAAACAAGGAAGGAAGGATATTCCAAGAAATATCCCAACTGACAGCAGACTCAACGAGCAATCCCTAGGAGATTGGCATGGAAAGCCAATCAAGGATGTGTTTCCTAATGGTGGACCCTGGCCGCAGTTCTGGATGCTCGAAGCCGAAAAACGTGCTCCTGGTGGCGAAAGTTTCAATGATCTTTGTTTGCGTGTGAACCCAGCAATTCAAGAAATGACCCGAACTTATGCGGGCAAAAGTGTTGTTATCGCTGCCCATGGCGGCACAATTCGAGCGGCAATCGCGCTAGCTCTTCAGCTTAAGCCTTCATCGGCTCTGTCTTTCACCATAGAGAATTGCTCAATAACAAGAATTGATCACATAAAAGGCTCTGGTTCCCAGGAAGCTTGGCGTATATCAGGAACTAACCTAACGCCACGCTAGACGCTGCCAATCACTGTCTTCTTTAGTCGCCGCCTTTTCAGAATCGTATGCAAATAGCCATTCCTGCCCCGGTGGGAAGCCCTTACCTATTCCTGCCTGCATCGAGGCAAAGCGCTGATTTCGGCGTTCAAGTGCAGTTTTCCCTGACATATGAAATAGGTTTTGAGCTGCACGACTTGCTCCTTGAACCTTAGCTGTCCGCTCTTTCCTTATAATTTCATAACTTTTTAGAGCGTTATCAATATCTGATGCCAAAGCTAGCCGGCGGGCAAGAACCCAGCAATCTTCGATGGATTGAGCTGCACCTTGAGCATGGTAAGGAAGCATGGCATGAGCAGCATCTCCGATTAAAACTATTCTTCCCTGCACCCAAGATTCTAGCGGCTTTCTGTCGAATAGTGCCCATTTGTGAGGGGAAGCTGAACCCTCGATCAAACTTCGGACCATCGGGTGCCACCCATCATACTCTCGCAAAGCTTCTTCCGTTGTACCTTGGGCAGTCCAACTCTCAGAGGTGTTACCGTCAGAGGGGCCGATGCCAATCCAATTTAATAATTGGCCACCTGAAACATAGTAGATAACCATACTTCGTTCTGGTCCCAACCAAATATAACTGTCTTTCCTGTAGCCAAGTTTTTCAGCAATTGAAGCAGATGCTAGACCACGCCAGGCCATACATCCAGAAAATTGAGGTGGTTCAGGCTCAAATAGACCTTCCCTGATAGAACTTCGGACTCCGTCCGCTGCTACAAGAATGTCTCCTTCTATGGTCTCACCACCTTCTAGTTTTGCCCAAGCCCCATTTCCTCTCTGTCCAGTCGCAATTACACGAACAGACATGCGTATCCGCTCGTCCTCGCCAATTTCTTGGAGTATTGAATCAAGTAAATCTGCGCGGTGAGCATGCAAATAGGGTTGACCGAAAGCTTCTACCACAGCCTCCCCCAGAGGGGTTGTCAGCAGTGGTTCAGCCGTTTTCCAGTCAACAAAGCGGTGACAACCAGGCTGAACAGTCTTCGGTTCTAATCGCCCCAGCACCCCCAAGTAGCCTAAAGTCCGAGTTGCGTTTGGACTTAACTGAATGCCTGCACCCACAGGTTCAAACCTGGGGGCCTGTTCAAGAAGGACATAGTCTATGCCTTGGCATCGCAATGCCAAAGCCAATGAAAGCCCCGCAACGCCCCCACCGACAATTACCACTCGCATGATAGTTTCCTCTTTAAACAATCCAAACCATGCGACGTAAGCATAGCAGGTCTTCTCTTATCTACATTGACCACCTGGAATAGCGGAATATTTTGAAAACAAATTAAAAATCCAAAAGTTTGAGCAACCATGACCCTAAGCCCTGAAACACCGCGAAAGCTGATCCATACACGCAAGGTTGAATGCCGCGGCTATGCTCGCGAAGACGGCCTTTGGGACATTGAGGGAACGCTTCTGGATGCGAAAACATATCCATTTGAAAATGCTTGGAGAGGGCTTGTAGAGGTTGGTGATCCAGTCCACGAAATGACCATCCGTCTCACGATTGATGATAGACTAAACATCATCGAGGCTGAAGCTTTCACTCGCAACAGCCCTTACGAAATTTGCCCCAGTGCATCATGGGGATTTAAACAACTGAAAGGTCTCCGAATAAAGGGAGGCTGGATGAACCAAGTAAAAGAACGCTATGGCGGGGCTAAGGGCTGCACACATTTGCTGGAGATGCTCTATCCAGTCGGAACGACCGCCTACCAGACGGTCTTCGCCTTTCGTGAGCAAAAATTGCGCCAATCAGGAATTTCAGAATCTGAAGCTCTACGTCGGAAAGGTCCCCCTCCAAATTCTTGCTACGCATTTGCTGATGAAAGTCCAATTATGAACCGCATCAAAGCCTCTGCTGCAAAGTAGGCTTAGGAATCCAAATCAATGACTCCCTCAGAATTTGCGCGCAATAAGTTTACTGCCTTCATAGAGAACGTCGATGCTGCCAACATGGACAAACCGGCTGCAATCAGAGCCCTTCTAGACACAGCCGCAAGCGCGTTGGCAGAAATTTCAAGCATCGAAGATGCCAAAAACGAACTCTCTTTTATTGCCGCCAATATCGGCGACGAAGAGGACTATTCTTTCATGCGGCCTTAAATAGAATTTTGCCGACCACCAATAATTTTTCTAACAAGTTCTAAGTCCGACATTTTGTCGACATCAATAGCGGCCTCGGGCATCGGCATTCTAATAACAGCAGCCTTGACCCCAATCTTTTTTGATAGTCGATCCATCGCTTTGTCGAGAGTGAGCCGCCTCACGGCATATAAAATAAAGGCCCAGAGGTCTATGGCTTTGAAAAAGGCCCATGGCCTTTTCCGGTTCCTGTCAATCTCATGCCAAAAATCTAGAGCTTGGTTTGCGCCTGAGCTAGCAAGGGCAAAAAGATTGCATCCTGAATAGCCCCCGTCCGCGAACTTTATATAAGTCCGTTTCACATCCGGGTATGCCGGTCGGATGACACTCTCTGAGGCCATAGCAACAGAAACCCCTGCCCCAACCTTAAGCGATTCAGAGAGAAACCTTTCAACCATTTCTGACGTTAAAAGTGCGTGATCCCCCGTTACTATCAAAAGGGGCGATCCAAGTTGTTCTAATGCCGCCCTTACTGTTTCGACCACCCTATTCGAAGCTTTTATCACTTCAGGCTTTGGATCCAATCCACGGATAAGGCTTACATCTTCAATTGCAACAACAACACGACCTACATTTGGAGCTTCATCCAGCGCATCTATCACCCTCTGCAAGACAGAACGGCCATGAACATCAACTAAAGTTTTGTTACTGACATTTTCTTCTATTGCTACAGGATCGCCTGCACGGCTCGCAGCAAGCACAAGCGCTGTCCAGTCCTCGCTCACGCAAAATCCTTCCTAAAGATCCGGTAAGTTTTGTAAATTTTTGCGCCACCCATCTCTGCTATGCGGCGCATTGGTGCATTAGAATCTAAAATCCAAGACAGCTCCATTCGCTCATAACCTTTGCGACCATGCGCCTCTGCCAACGCGCTTATCAGAGCCATGCTAATTACTGGCCCGAGGGCGATATCAGCTTGCGAGGCTTTGGTTACTCCCATCAACAAAACACGAGCGGACTTCACACCACCAACTTTAAGACGCCACAAGAAACGCAAAATTCCGAGCCCGCGGGCGCCATTGAGACCAGCGAGTGCCTCATTAATGTTTGGCAAGCTCACCGCCATTCCAACGGGACGTCCTGCTATTTCGGCGATGAAAATCAGATCATAATCGGCAATAGCCCGCATTGCGTGAGCAAAAGAATTTATTTCGCCTGATGACATTGGGACATAACCCCAATTTTCGGACCAGGCATCGTTGAACACATTCAAAATTGCGGCGAGGTCTTGTTTAAATTGCCGCTTATTAAATGGTCGAATATTTGCTCCTTCGATGCTTTTAAACTTCTTACCAAAAGACAGAACCCTGCTCGGGGGGCCTTGAGATGAGTCATAAACGTAAGCCAAAAGATCTTTAACGGGTTTATAACCTGCCGCTTTGATGTGGTCGCCGGACCATAACGGATCATGGCCCATCATAAGCATAGGTGGCGTATCAAAACCTTCTACAAGAAGACCCGATTCCTCATTGATCGAGAGAGTGAACGGTCCGACAGCCGATACTGCTCCATTCGTTTTTAACCAAACCTCTGCTGTCTCAAGCAAGTTTTTGTAAAGATCCGCATCATCAATTCCAACTATGGATCCAAAGTGCCCCTCTGCGTTGCCATACCTAGTTTGGTAGGAATTATTAATTTGAGCCGAAATCCGACCAATAGGGTTCCCGTTTCCGCCGATTGCAACCCAGAACGCTGCCTGCCCATTGGCGAAGAAGGGATGGCGTTTAGGGTCGAGCCGTTGTGCAACTTCCATATGCAGTGGAGCGATGAAATTTGGGTCCCCTGACATCACAAATGCAGGAACTTCAAGAAAAGCTTTTTGCTCCCTTCGGCTAACAACGGGGAGGATGCGGACATCCTTCAAGCTCAGTCCTCTCCAGTTTTTGCATCAGCCTTTTTTAGACCGGAAAGGGAGGCGACCCAGGGATAGCGATCGTATTGTGAGGGAGTATAACCCAAATTCCGAACCGTTGGGCTGGCTGGCACCTTTGAAACCCGATCGTAATAGGAAGTAAACAGTCGGTCCCAGAAAAAGTTGGTAATTCCAAAGTTGCCCTTTTCACTGTGAAAATGGTGGGCCATGTGCAAGCGTTTAATTTTCTTTAACCAGCCCCACTTTGGGTTAAACGTGAGATGCTGGATACAGTGGCAAAATTCATATCCACAAGTCATCAGAAGACCAACGGCAAAAGCTGCTGAGGCACCACCATAACCACCAACAAAATATCCTACTGGAATGGTTGCAACAGCGATGGTTGGAAGAGTGGTAGGCAATGCCCCGAAAAGAACACCAAGATCATTAGGGTCAGAGTGGTGATCAAAATGAATTCGTTTCCAGACCGGAGCTGTCACAGCAGATCGGAACAAATAACTTCCATGCAGTACAAAGCGGTGTAAGAGATACCAAACTAAGCCATAAATTGACATGGTGAAGGCCGCTGATAAAATCGCTGTACAAGCGCCCGGCCACAACACTATGGCTATGCCGATGGAAACAAGACTCATTATTAAGTAGACTTGAATCGCTGGGTGAGCGAAATAAGCTTGGATCAAATCCCTGACCGACATACGATCCAGAAAATGTTTACGTCCATCCCAAAGCTGCGATCGGAATAAAGCCATTTTGATTACCCAATTCAAATGTATTCAAGGGTACAGGGGGTTTAGGGGGCTCCAAACATCGGCGCAAGTTACAGCGTGACGCACCCGTACTAACTCATGTTAAGAATTCTTAAATAATGGATCGTATTGATCGTTATATTTTTGGTTTGTTGATACCAACGTTCTGCGCTGCACTGGCAGGGTCGATGCTGCTGTTGATGTTAGAAAGAACGATAAGGGTCATAGACCTTGTTGGTGAAAACAATGGCTCTGTTGGCTACGTTTTCGACATAATGAAAAGTTTGATACCCCACTATCTTGGTCTTGCCATACCCGCTGCACTATTTGTTGCTTGCTTTGTTGCCTTCCGCCGGCTTGCTAATACGAGTGAATTAGCAGC
>JAURGE010000109.1 GCA_030833925.1 Alphaproteobacteria bacterium | reverse complement strand
TTTGTCCTGGCGCACTCGGAGGAATGAATGGGTCTGTTTCAGGATCGGTTAATACTTCATTGAATCTAGCATTCTTGCCTGTAATTGAGAGCTGCCAACTCATGCAAAAAGGAATAAGCATGCATGTAGAAGGTCAACTATTTATGGGTGGATTACCCGTGTCTGTAGATGGGGTCTCTGATGAATCTGGTGAAACTCCATCTTATGGTCATATTACTGCAATGAATTATCAAACCGGCGAAGTCGCATGGCGTCATTATGATGCCGAGCCAATGCTCGCTGGTACTCTAAGCACTGAAGGCGGGTTAGTTTTTTCTGGAAGTCAAACTGGTCACGCTTTTGCACTCAATGCTGAAACGGGAGAAGAGGTTTGGAGAGCTCGTTTAGGAGGGGGAATCAGAAGTCAGCCAATAGCCTATGAGATAGACGGTGAAAGTTATGTTGCGATTGCCTCTGGAAATTTCGGCGGTATATCAGCTTTTTCGGGTGCAGATACTTCAATCATACCGGAAGGGGGGCAGCTTTATGTTTTTAAGCTTTCGCGCGAATAAAGAATCGACTAATCAAAGTCTGGAGCGATTTTTATTCCGAAGATGCCGAACAAAGTGAGTTAATACCGGTGACGGGCCAGCGACCGCTAGGGGGGGCGAGCTTTTTGGAGCCTCGGGTCGCTCGGTCCGCACATTTAAAGGCTCTGTGTGGTGGAACGGCCTGTATTCAATTTCGCAGTAACCGACTACAGGTGCAAAAAGCACCAGCATCCAATTTACCGACTTACTGGATGGAGCGCCCTGGATATGAAACCATCTCGCTACCTTTTAACACTCGCCCTCCCGCTTTGCGGGATCTGGCTTGATGTAAGCGCTCAACAAAGAGATTTTCATCGCATCGACATCGGTCATGCAGAACTCTCCGTGGTGGAGTGGGCTGCTGACAGCCCGGAAGCCGAACTAATCCTCGCCCTGCCGGGCTCCGGTGGTGACTACTCGAGGTATAAGCGTGTCGCACCTCTGCTCGCCGAGGCCGGCTATCGGCTGGTAGTGATCAACCAGCGCGGCATTATGGGCAGCAGCGGGGAACTGGAAGACCTGACCTTGCACGATCTCGCCGATGACGTTATTGCCGTAGCCGATCACCTGGGCGCAGACAGGTTTCACATGGCGGGCTGGGCCTTTGGAAACCGAACTGCTCGCATGCTCGCCACCGACTATCCCGATAGAGTAGCGAGTGTCACTCTTATTGCTGCCGGCGGTATCGTGCCAGCTCTCACGGAAAGCGGTGAACTTGCCAGTCTGCTCGGCAATTCGGATCTGCCCTTCACCGAAAAAGTCAGGCTGGCAAGAAGGACACTGTTTTCACCGGCCACTGACGATGCGCTGGTGGAGGAATACTCGAGAGAACTCAATTACTGGCCTGAGGCCAGAGTCGCCCAGGGCCAAGCAAACCGCAATACCCCATTAGAAGAATGGGTCGCCGGCGGCGAAGGGCCGCTGCTTATGGTCATGGGTGAGGATGACCTCACCGCGCCGATCGAGAACGGTAAAATCATGAAAACCGAGTACGGGGACCGACTCACCCTCGTGGTGATACCCGACGCCGGACACGCGTTGGGCCTGGAGAAGCCTGACGAAACCGCAGCAGCTATCGTTGAGTTCCTTAAAAACCATCCCCTGTAATCTTAGTGTTCTTTGCTCTTTCGTTTTGCCTGAAGCTACTTTCCTTCACTTATTCTGGAGACAACATCTATTTCAGTTGCAGGATTGGCATCATCTCCCGGGTCATGGAAAAAGCCGGCCTCAACAATCACTGATATGGGCTCGCTACTAGCTGAAATGCAGGCGATCACATGGTTGTCGGGGTCATCATCAACAAGAGTATCTGGATTTACATAGATACCATTGCTTAATTCAATTGAGACGGCCAGGCGTTGCGGCTCTAGAAGGTCAGCTCCCTGTGGTCCGGTAACACCGCCCTGCCAAACCAGCTGAATGGCCTGGGAGCTTTGCTCAGGGCATTTGCCTGCTAGCCCGGGGGTATCAGGTGCAAATAATTCAGCCAACACGAGGCTTGGTCCCGATTCCAGAGAAGTTACTTGATTGCTGCTTAGACCAAGCAATGAGTTGCCGTCAGAGTCATTAAGCTCAGATACAATTTCCACGCCAGCAGGCAATGAATCGCCCGGACTAAATTCGCCTATAAGCAAGATGGTTCTTTGCTCCAAAGGTTCCAAAGCTGGTCGAAGAGTCGCACAAAGCGGAGTGACGCGTTCACCAGTGCTTAGCTCGACCGCAAAGGCTTCCGGGGAAATAGTAGTTCCATCTATTTGCACGGAAAATATCACCGGCATGCCATCCTGATTTGCTGCAGGTGGTAAACCGCAAAGACGAGTTGCTCTGGGCGGAAGCGGGTCGAGTCCATGATAGATGGACAATATTTCAGGCCTGGCGTTTTCTTCTTGAGAAAATGCAAATGATGACAAAAAAAGTAAAAAACCGACAAAAAGAGGCTTCATGTTGGTTGCTCCTCGTACTCAGGGTGAGCTACACGTAATAAAAGTTAGTCAGCTTCAGCCAATGCTTGCATCGCTCCCAGTGCATTGATAAACATGCCACGACGTCTTTCAATATCTGCACCTTTCGCAGCCTGATCTGCCAGGTTTGATACATCATAAGTTAATGTATAAAGCATCTTTGACGTGCTGTCTGTCACTGGTCTTGATTCCATAAACCCGTGATAAAGGAGGTCCGATTTAAGGTCTATCTAGCTCAACTGTGTGATAAGGCTCCAAGGTATCAATAGCGTCCACCGGCTGGCTATTCACATCCCATTTAAAAAGCTTTGCTATAATTCGATCTTGTTCAAAATCTACGATAGTAAAACCATGCTCTTCAATCGGTGGCACTTGTTCCAGGAAGTCCAAATATTGCGAAGGCGCCGAAGACACACCACGAACCACTGAGGGGAATCCTCGAATCGAAGTGCCAACCGGCCCACACAGAACATTAGTGATGGGGTTGTCGCTGAAATCCAGACTACCAGCGCCGTGCATCGTTCCGACACCCGTGGCATGAAGATCGCCCGCTATTACTAGAGGATTTCGGTGCTTCATATCTGCCAATGACTGCATGATGCGGTCGTGTTGATTCAGCCAACCCTGTTGCCAATGAGGCTTGGGAATCTGAGTAGTCAATTGACCTGTCTCTGGATGCAAAACATCGGGATACC
>JAURGE010000108.1 GCA_030833925.1 Alphaproteobacteria bacterium | reverse complement strand
AGCAGAATTGCCTCCACGATTTTCGGGGTCCGCCCACTCTAGTACTATAACATTTGCACCTGACTCACGGGCAGAAAGGGCGGCGCACATAGCGGCATTGCCCGCGCCGACGACAACTACATCTGTGCTAGTATCCTGCATCTATGGAAATCTCCAAATTAAGAACTTGTTTGTTTAGCGTTTTAAATAGGTTGTTTGGTAAGGGCCTCAACCCGAAACTGGATTGCGATCCAATCTAACAATTTTTCCTTCCAAATCCGGTGACGCAGCGGGGTAACGACGCATCACGTCCGCATCATGCCCTGGTACAATGAGATCTGGCCGCAAGGCACGTTTCTTGATCTTTCTATAACTCATTATCATATCGCTCATATCGTGGAAAACAGGAAATGGTCGTTCTGTCTCCAGCTCAGAATAAATATGAACAGCATCAGAGGTAAGGATTACTGGTCCTCTTGATGTGTCAATTTCTAAAGCAAGCTGCCCAGTCGTGTGTCCTGGGGCTATGAAATTTCTGATCCCTGGAAGGACAACATCCTCATCAGAAAGAAAGCGAAGTCTATCATCGTAAACGAAGCCAACCAGGGTTGAGATATCGCGCTTTCCAAAACCTGCTCGCGTTTGGGGATGTGTCATCAAAGGACCTGTGACAGCTGCCATTTCTGTCGTTCCAAAATGAAAACGAGCATTTGGGAAGTCTTTTAAATTGCCCGTATGATCATAGTGAGCATGTGTGACGACAACATCCTCGACTTTAGCTGGATCGAAGCCGAGCATCTGAATGCCCTCACGTGGCTCTATTAATGGGCTATGTCCGACACGTTTTGCTAATCCGGAATAAAATCCTGTATCAACAACGATTGGCTTACCCGCCTCGGTCACAATTACCCAAATAAAAAAATCCATCCCCTCTATTCGCAATTCTGGATTTCCGCCAAAGGCCATTTCAGCGTCTGAATGGCCTTCCGGGTGCCAAGCATATCTGATAGCGAATAGATCATGGATGGGCATTAGACGAACCTCAGTGATCGCTGCCGTGAAGAATTTTATCTCGAAGACCGGTTTCTACTTTACGGCCAGCTGCTGTTAGCACTAGCACACCTCCAGGTCTTAGCTCGACCATTCCCTTACGTTCTAAAACTCTCAAAACGGCTTCATTGCGTAATCCAGAAGCATCTTTAGACATCACAACACGAGAACCTATATGAAAATGATTGCCGTGAGGGTCTGGTAGCATCCTGATAGCAATTGCCCCCGAGCTATCTTCGGGCTCTGAGAATATAGGGTGGCGCGCGACCTCTTGTATAAGGGTCAATGTCTTGAGCTGAAGCGGATTTAGGCGAACATTTTTCGATATCATCGATGACTCTCGATTAGAGGAAAAAATCTGATCTAAATTGAAATATAAGATTAAACTTCTGAAGCCTAGTTTGATCCTTTTTGATCAGGATATTCATACACGATATTCGGTTTTGGCGTTACCCACTTTGAGAACTTGGTGATGGTTCGTTTGGCAAAATTAAGTTCTGACCTTGCCGTGTACTCCGAAATTCCAGGCAGAGGTTTCGCGACGAATAAAGAACGGCTTTTCATCATAAAGTCACGCCAAATTTTTGCAGGTAGGCCTCCGCCTGTAAGGCCAGGGACAGGTTGGTCAGCGTCGTGACCAACCCAAACGCCGACGGTAAGATCTGCAGTATAGCCAATAAACCATCCATCCCGGTTTCTCTGACTGGTACCAGTTTTGCCCGCGGCATCCCTGTCAATTTTTGCCCCTTTTCCGGATCCCCAAGATACCACAGCACTCATCATGTTGTTAACGCGCTCGATGACTTCGGGACTTAGAACTTGGGTCGATTGCATGGATGGTTCATATAGAGTTACCCCCGATCGGCTCCGTATATGGGTCACTCCGTAGGGAGGGATAAACTTGCCACCAGCTGCCACAGCTGCGAATGCCCCAGTTACTTCCAGTAAAGATGATGTGCCTGCTCCAAGCGTTACGCTTGGAGTGGGTGTCAGAGTACTGCTAATGCCAAGCCTTCTGGCAACTGTGATTGCTTTATCTCGCCCGATGCGTTCAGCTATCCGTACTGCCGGCGCATTGAGTGAACGGGCAAGGGCCTCCCGCAAAGTTACGTTGCCATAATATCTATCGTTGTATGCGCGAGGTTGCCATTTACCCACCGTGATGGGGGCATCAAGCACATCATCATCAGGCTCCATACCAGCTTCCATCGCTGCGATGTAAACGAACGCTTTGAATACTGAACCCATTTGACGTTCCGCTTGGACTGCGCGGTTGAATTGACTTGCAGAGTATTGACGTCCCCCCACCATTGCCCGAACAGCGCCATCATTGGTTATTGCGACCAAAGCCGCTTGGCTAGGCCAATGCTCTGGTGGAATATTTTTGGGTCTACTACCAAGACCATTGGCTACAGCCTGTTCGGCGAAGGTCTGTAATTTCGTGTCCAGGGTGGTCTGAACAATAGCGTCACCACTAAGTCCGCCTGTAAAGCCATCGGCCTGATCAAGAGCCCAATCGGAGAAATATCTTGCATTCCCAGAAGCTGGGGTTCCTCGAGCAGTTGCTGCAGAGGCCAATATTGCCAGCGTCTGATTTGTCGTTTTAGCCGGAAGATATCCAGCGTCGATCATAGCCTTTATAACAAGCCTTGCACGGGTCGCCGCACCTTCTGGATTGCGATCAGGGGCCAGTCGTGATGGTGCCTTCAACGAACCTGCAAGTAACGCAGACTCCCATAAATTCAATTCTGTTGCTGGTTTCCCAAAAAACCTTCTTGCTGCAGCATCGACGCCATAGGCTCCACCTCCAAAATAGACGCGGTTTAGATAGATCGTAAGAATTTCATCTTTACTGAAGCGACGCTCTATCTTCAGTGCCAGCAGAGCCTCACGCGCTTTTCGTCCAAAACTTCGCTCGTGGCTAAGGAGCAAGTTTCGGGCAAGTTGTTGGGTTAGAGTACTTGCTCCCTGGCGAAAGCTTCCTGTTGCTATGTTAACGAATATGGCACGCGCGATACCCCGTAGATCTATGCCCATGTGATCATAAAATCGGCGATCCTCAATTGCGATGACTGCGCGTGGAAGATGAGTGGGCAAATTAGCGACAGTAACCGCATCACCCCGCAACTCTCCGTAAGAAGCAAAAAATGCGCCGTCGCGGTCGAGGAGTGTAGATGTGGGACCACGTTTCAGCTGAGTTGCTTGGTCTAAAGGAGGTAACGTGATGTACAGAAATGCGATGACTGCGCTGGCTAAGATCGTGCCCCAAATAGCAGTCAAGGTGATCAACCGCAGAACCCTCTTTAAGCTGACAC
>JAURGE010000107.1 GCA_030833925.1 Alphaproteobacteria bacterium | reverse complement strand
GCTCAAGCGCAGCGCGTAAAAACATTTATGAATTACTACATCACGAATGTGATGGAGGAATATACGCCGGACATGGACCAGATGCTGTTTTATCTGCCTCTGGCCGGTTCGACATTTAAAAAGACGTATTATGACGAGACTTTGGGTCGTGCGGTATCAAAGTTTGTGCCGTCAGAGAACTTGGTTGTTCCTTATGAAACGTCCGATTTAGAGACGAGCCCTAACATTACGCAGGTTGTTCGGATGTCTTTGAACGATTTGCGGAAGAATCAGGTGGCTGGTTTCTATCGCGATGTCGAAGTATCGCCTGCACAACGTGAGTTGTCTGGCGTAACGGAGGAGATTGACCGAATTGAGGGTTTTGAGCCCAGTCAGATTGACTATGATTGCACTTTGCTTGAGTGCCATGTTGATTTGGACCTGGATGGTTACGAGGATCTTGACGAAAATGGCGAGCCTACGGGGATTAAAATCCCGTACATAGTGACGCTTTCCCAAGATAACGGCGAGGTTTTGGCCATCCGTCGCAACTATCGCGAGGATGACGAGCTAAAGCGCAAGATCCAATACTTTACGCATTATAAGTTCCTTCCTGGCTTTGGTTTTTACGGCCTTGGTCTGATTCATACGATAGGTGGTCTGTCGCGCACGGCCACGGCGGCGTTAAGGCAGCTTATTGATGCTGGTACGTTGTCTAATTTGCCGGCTGGTTTCAAGGCCCGTGGGCTGCGGATTAGGGACGACGATGATCCGTTACAGCCTGGTGAGTTCAGGGACGTTGATGCACCTGGCGGGGCCATACGGGATAGTTTGATGCCGTTACCGTTCAAGGGACCGGATCAGACGTTATTTAATTTGTTGGGTTTTGTTGTACAGGCCGGGCAGCGTTTTGCGACGATCACGGACCTTCGGGTTGGTGAGGGTAATCAGCAAGCGGCTGTTGGTACTACGATGGCGATGATGGAACAGGGCTCACGGGTCATGAGCGCAGTGCATAAGCGGTTGCACTACGCCATGCGCCAGGAGTTCAAGATCCTTGCGCGTGTAATGAGCGAGAGCCTCCCACAGGAGTATCCTTATTCTGTTGCGGGCGACGATCAATCAATTATGGCTAAGGATTTTGATGATCGCGTGGATGTAATTCCGGTTAGCAACCCTAATGTATTTAGCCAGGCGCAGCGTATTATGTTGGCGCAGAGCAAATTACAGCTCGCGGCCCAGGCCCCAGAGCTTCATAACATGCACGAAGTTTTCCGTGATATGTATGAGGCGTTGGGCGTTACGGACGTTGATAGGCTGATGAAGTCTATTCCGGCGGAGATACCTGAGCCGTTGGATCCGGCGCAGGAAAACATCAACGCTTTGGATATGTTACCTTTGAAGGCGTTTGAGGGACAGAACCACCAGGCGCATATTACGGCGCATTTGGTGTTTGGCGCGAGCGGTATGGTTGCTCAGATGCCTATGGTTGCTACTTCTTTGCAGAAGCACGTTATGGAGCATGTACAGATCGCGGCCCGCGAACAGGCTAAGATGCAGTATATGCAGCAGGTTCAGCAAACGGGTCAGCCTGCCTCTGAAGATCAGATGATTCAGCTTGAGCAGCTTACGGCGCAATTTATTGCCGAGGGTATGCAGCAGGTTAAACAACTGTCTGGTCAGCTTTCTGGGGCCGGGGCTCCCGATCCAATTGTCCAGCTCAAGGAGCAGGAACTCCAGATCAAGGCTCAGTCCGAGCAAGCGGATGCTCAGTTGGATCAGGCCAAACTACAGTTGGAGCAGCAGGGTATGCAGATGCGTTCCAATCAGTTCCAGCAGCGGTTGGCTTCGCAAGAAAAACAGACACAGGCCCGTATTCAGTCCGCTATGGAGCGGGAATTATTGAAGCAACAATCAAGAGGCGGAGGTATGCCACAATGAAAAATCGTACAGTAAAAGTGAATGGTTCTGCACCAAAAGATTCCCCTAAAGCGGTTCAGTATGCCGATGTTAAAGGCCAGGGCCGTGTGCCGTATGGCAAGACGGCAGTACCGCCGATGGCTGGCGATATGCCTCGGAAAATGAAAATGCGTGGAGCGGGTGCCGCGATTAAAGGCACGAGCTACATGGGCTGCTAAAATGCCGTTAAAGCGTGGCAAAAGCGACGCTACGGTTAGTGCTAACATCAAGAAACTGAAGTCTGAGGGGTATCCTCAGAAGCAGGCCGTGGCGATTGCGTTATCTAGTGCTGGTAAGTCTAAAAGGCGCAAGAAGGTTATGAAAGCGGCGGAAGGTGGTGTGGTTAGGGGCTTTAGTCCTATAGCCCGGCCGCAGCCTTTCAAAGGCGTGTTTTAGGTGCCTTTATGGAAGGGGCCGTTGATATACGCCTTATCGTCACCCACCGGTAGGGGGGTAAAATGGTAGCCAAGCTAAACGACACAACTCAAGTAGCACTACCCATACGCAATCTAGTTTCTTTGGTTGTTGGAGCAGCCTTAGCTACGTGGGCGTATTTTGGGGTTGTAGAGCGCTTGAATAAGCTCGAAACAAATATGCATTTGATGACTAGTGACTTGGAGCAAAACACAGAGTTTCGCATTAAATGGCCGCGTGGCGAGATGGGTAGCCTGCCTGCGGATAGCGAACAATTTATGCTTATAGAGCATCTGACGGGTGAGTTAGAGAAACTGACAAAAGAGATCGAGAGTGGTCAGGCTCCATTCGATCAACAGCAAAAGCTAACGCTGGATTTTTACGAGAAACGCATCGCTAACCTTGAAGCGCAGATGGAGAAGCTTAAGGATAGTCAGATGGAAATGTACCACAGGAATAACGGAGTTAAAGGAGGTGGACATTGATAACTGCTATGTCGTTCGTCCTTTTGCTCTTCTCTGGTGGTTCATTAGAAGGATTTAAGCACCACGAGAACTTATCGGATTGCCTTGCTGTTAAGCGAAAAATAAAAAGGTATAATGGGATGGCGCATGACTTCGAGAACCGATGGGTTTGTCAGCGCATGAAGGTTGAAATGGTGCAGGGTCCAGACGGAACGTGGAACATTAGGCGTTTGTTAGAGGGAGTAAAGAAATGACCGAAACTACCGATAATGTACCCGATAAAGCGGCTTACCAAGTTAACAGGCGTCGAATGTGCTGGGTCGCTCTAGGTATGATGATGGCCGTAGTTGTGTGCTTTCTCATTGATCCTGAGAAGTATGGCGGCGCAGAACTAGGTCCAATTTTTTACGGCCTCTCTGGACTTGTCGCTGTGTATTTCGGGGCCACTAGCTGGCAGCAAAAGAAATGATTTCTTTACTCGGAACCCTACTTGGCTTTGGTACGTCAATCGTCCCTGAGATCCTCGGTTACTTCAAACAGAAACAAGCTAATCAGCAAGAGTTGGCAATGCTTGAGGCAAAGGCTAAATATGCTGAGAAG
>JAURGE010000106.1 GCA_030833925.1 Alphaproteobacteria bacterium | reverse complement strand
AATCTGTTAGGTGATGGGTAAGCCAGGAGCATCGCTCAGGCCCATAGTCATAAGCCCCTGGAGTTCCAACTTGGCGAGCAAACTCTTCTTCCCAATGCACACGCTCGGGACAATCTGGGATATTGAATTTATTTACAATGCCCAGACCCGGATGAGCATCTATTTGTTTCCAAGCAATTCGGTTTGCCCGAATGTAAAGTCCACCCCACCCCTGGGCGTAAGCAATAAAGCCGGTAACAGTCATCGGCCCTTTCGGCATCGTTGGTAATTCGTCGCCAATTTTTACATCTTCCCAGTATCTAGGGTCTGCGCCGCGAGGTTTTTCCGCGGCATAGAGACTGTAAAAGTCCTCCAGCTCTTCCTTGGTGTATTGGTAGACTCCTTTTTCTCTGACTTCCTTATACTTAACGCCACGCTCTCTAGCTGTGTCTCGCTCTGTTCTGAAACACCAACTATCAGCCTCAGCCAGGAGTTCGTTTCGCTGATTGTAGAAATCAACATGATAGATCTGCTGAATGGCGCGACCAGCAAAACGAGTATCATGAGAAATGAGATCTTTGAGGTAGGCCTCTGTTCTAATCTCGTCATTTCGGCGGATCGGCGCATGCCACGACCAGTCGGCGCCTGCCCACATGGCGTGAACTCCGGGCAATCCCCCTACATAACCAGAGATAATGCGGCTTGTTGAGAACAGGAAGCTTGGAAGTGCTGTTATACCACCAAAACGACTTTTTTCAGCGTAGTCAGGGTCACACCAAAGCGGGTTGTCGTCGCCAATTCCATGAGCGTAGTGACGGATGTTGTCCCTTGTGGCCTCATGACACCAGGGCTCTAGGGAGCCGACAATTGGTACACCAATTCGCCGCTTAAGATCATTTAAGCCATCATCCGTGATAACAGGAAAAAGATCACTCATACTTTATTCTCTTCTAATTTTGAACGTTCTCGATCTCTGAGAACCTTACGATTGACTTTGCCGGCTGGGGTTTTGGGTAGCTCTTTAACAATTTCGACGAGTCTTGGGTATTCATGCTGAGAGAGGCGCTCACGGACCATATTTTGCACCTCTTCTACCAGTTCAGTGTCATTGCGTTTTGCTACTAGGAAAGCCTTAACCACCTGTCCTCGTGTGGTATCCGGCACTCCAATACAAGCGGCTTCCAATACATCATCGTGTCGAAGGATAGCATCTTCAATTTCAACTGCGCTCATAGTCCAGCCTGCCGAGATGATTACGTCATCGGCTCTCCCTCCGTGGTAGAAATAGCCATCCTTATCCCTACGGCCTAGATCTTTTGTTGGAAACCATTGGCCTCGTCTTTCGACAACTATTTCACCAGTCTCATCTGGGTTGGCCTCTGAACCGTCCGCACGATGAATGCGCACATCAACACCAGGTGGTGGCTTGCCAAGAGAACCTGGTTTCATCTCAAAATCATGCGCCCCTGGGTAAGAGACGAGTATGACCCCAACTTCCGTCGTCCCATACATGCTACAAGGACGCTGATTAAGGGCAATTTCGCAAAAATTAGCGGTCTCGCTGTCAATTGGTTCGCCAGTGAAGGATAGTTTTTGCAGCTTGAGGCCCTGAAGGTCCAGCCCTTCAGTATTCATCATCAGCCGGTAATGCGTTGCGGCTGCCGAAAGATTTGTTGTGCCAAAGTCCCGCATGGCTTGAACAAGGCGTTTAGGGTCAAAACGACCCGCATAGGACATTGTTTCCACGCCGAGTGCTAACGGCGCGAGCGTGCCGTGCCATAATCCATGTCCCCAGGCAATTGATGAGGGGCAGCAGAAACGATCACCCGGTCGAATACCGGTGCCATACAGAGCAGCCGACATTAAGGTCACTAAACTTCTATGCGTATGACGGATTGCATCAGGTAGTTCACGGGTTGTGCCCGACGTGTATTGAAAACAGGCGAGGTCATTGCCCTTCGTTTTCCATGAGAATTCGCTTGGTTGGGCGTTCATTTGCTCTTCAAATTCAGATCCGGTTACCCAAAGTTTCAAATTTGGAAAGCCCTTTGCGATCGGCATTTTTTCAGAGTTAGTAAGGAGCGCAGATGGTTTGCAATCCTCAATCCTAAGTTTGAGACCGTCTTCGCCAAATAAAGTAAATAGAGGAACTGCAATGCAGCCTGCTTTCATGCAACCAAAGAGGGCGACGTAGTAAGCTTCCTCTGGTTCTAGCATGATAGCTACGCGCTCACCCGATTGGATACCTTCCGCTTTTAAAAGGTTCGCAAATCGATTGGAGCGCTCGGCTAGTTGCTGAAATGTGAGCGTGTCATCGTGGCCATCAGCATGCGCGATGCGAACCGCAACCCGTGCAGATCCAGTTGCATGGCGGTCAATACATTCGTGGGCAATGTTGAAGTGTTCTCTATTTCCTTCGAATAGGTCCCATAGCCGCTCAGCTTTGAAATTCAGATGAGCATCGCGGTAAGTTGTGTAGTCCGTGAGGTTTGCCAAGGACTCATCCATTCTGCTTGTTTTAGAAAAATTGATTTGTGGTTTAGGTTATTTGTTAAACAGGTATCCCGAGAAGCACATCTATCCTGCGGCTTTCCAGAACAACTATTCGTTCTTTGAATTTCAGCTCGCCAGCCTCCTCAACCAATCGATCAAGGTATTTCCCGGCAAGGAAGAGGCTCATTTCCCCGTCCTGCATGGTACGGACGACCTGAAAATTTGTTCTGCCTTTTATCTCTTCTCCGACCTTTGCGTAACGGGCTCGAGAGAGGATATGACAATACGTATGGGGCTCGAAAATATTAGCAGTTCTAAGCGCGAGTACTCTATCTCGCATCATGCCCGCGGTGTTGCAGTAAAAGATGCCCATAGGTAGACCCGCTTCAAAGTTTTCACGAGTTACAATTTTGTAGGTTGCATCCTCAGTGAAATAGTCTGGCCAAGCCTCAAGGGCACCGTCATCAAGAGTGTGTGTGTAATCAGCCTGAAAATCGTCTAGGCGTTCGCGAAGGTAGTCGTCAATCAATGTCAGAAACCCATAATCCTGCGGTAACCTGTCCAGAAGCCACGGATGGCAGCTTCGGTTGCTCGAGAATTTTCAGAGCTCTCCGCGTCTCGACCTCCCATTTCCATGAAGGCGCGCTTGTCCTCAGATCCCCGTGCTCCGCGTTGCACAAAATTGTTGATGCAGCCGTCTTCCATTGAAACAAGGCCAGAGGAGCCAGTGAGGTTAACCTGCATCACTCGTCTTTCAGTTTCTTCAGGGGTGTCATCCTCATAGCCAACGTAAATCCAGAACAGTTCTGTCTTGTCCTGGCCGCGCGGCAGATAGTGCCGTACGCAAAGAGAATTTAGCGTGAAGTGTATACAGAGGTTTGGGAAGAATGCTTGGATCGAATGGGTGATGCCGTCATCGAACTCATCCCAGGTCTCTAAGAGTTG
>JAURGE010000105.1 GCA_030833925.1 Alphaproteobacteria bacterium | reverse complement strand
TGGTTCCTCAATGCTAGGACGCCGTATTCCAACAATGCTGCCTTGATGTCATTGAACAATTGATCTTCAAGGGGAATTGAAACATCAACTCCGGTGACATCTGCGCCTAAAGCACCTGCTATGGGCTCAATTTGCATGTTTTCAGCCAGTCCTCGGTACTCTACCCATTGGCGGGTGGCGGCTCCAAATCAGTCCTGGTGCAGCTGGGTGACCTGTAGCCACCAGGCTGTCAGCCAGGGTTTCATCTTCGGCTGTGAACTCGTGGGATAGAGAGTCAATATAGGCTTGCCATTGTGAAGCCGTTCTAGGGCCAGCAATAACACTGGTGACAATTTTATTATTGAGAACCCAAAGTGTGGCAAAATCCGCGGGCGTCATTCCACGTTTTTTGCAATGATTCTTTAGAGTTTCAAGGACCGAATAAACCTCTGGAGTAAGATCCCGAGTTAAAACGGAAGCGTCTCCGCGTGCACCTCGACTTCCTTTAGGAGGTTTTTTGCCTTGCATATATTTTCCTGTGAGAGCACCCCTTGCAAGGGGAGAAAAGGGGGCAACGCCTAAGCCATAATATTCGCAAGCGGGCAGGTGATCATTCTCTGGTTGGCGCATCACCATATTATACATCGGCTGGCTTACGACGGGTCGCGGGGTACCAAGTTGGTCGCAAAGTCTCATGATCTCAGCAACTTCCCAACCATGATGGTTAGAAAAGCCCCAGTAGGTTGCTTTCCCGCTTTTGACTACATCGCCCATGGCAGCAACACTCTCGGACAGTGGTGTCGATCTATCGCGATGATGCATGTAGTAAATATCAACATAATCTGTGCCCAAACGCTTTAAGCTGGCGTCGATCGCGGACATGATCCATTTTCGCGAAAGTCCCATCTTGCGTTCTGGTGGCCCATCTTGTTGGCCAACCTTAGTAGCAAGAACCCAACTATCTCTATCGCGCTTTAGAAGTTTGCCGAGTAACTTTTCTGCGTTTCCACCTGAATATGCGTCGGCGCAATCTATGAAATTGATTTGATGTTTCCGGGCAAGGTTAATGCATTTCGCAGCGTCGGAATCACTCATTGTGCTGCCAAAGTCCATAGTGCCAAGACAAAGGCTGGATACCCGTAACCCGCTGTTGCCTAGATAACGGAATTCCATCGTTTGAACCCTTCTTCCTATCTAGCACCTGCCAAAAAGGCCGTGATTCGCCGTTTTGTTTCAGAATGCGTCAGTCCGATCGAAATACTATCGACTGCGGAGTGCATGGCAGATCGCATGCTCGCATCTTCTGCGTGAACGATGAAGTCTTTTGTTCGAGCTATCGCGTCTGGGCTGCCTTTGAGAATATCAGCAATCGTCGCTTGAATATCTGATTCCAAGTCAATCTTCGGCACTGCGCGGGTGATAATATGGCAACGAGCTGCCTCTTCACCGTCTATCCGACGACCAGTGAGCATCAAGTCCATCACCACTTTTCTTGGGGCGCCGCGGTTTAGAGCCATCACAATGGGTGAGGGGACTATGCCGTGTCGAACTTCGGGATATGCAAACAATGCTTCCTTCTCAGCAATGGCTATATCGCACCAGGTTGCTAATGTTGCTCCGGCGCCAAAAGCATATTTTTCAACTACCGCAATCGTTGGCTTTCTGCAGAGATATAAAGCTTCATTCAACAGCCTTAGCCGATGGTAGGTAGATTGGATGAGGGAGATGTCAGCATCCAACAACGCTTTAAGATCGCGCAATTCTCGGCCTGCGCAAAAGATGCCTCCACGTCCGCGAATAACAATTACCCGGCAGTTATTGTCATTGCTTCCTTCGTTGATGGCAGCGGCCATTGCATCTATCAATACGTTGTTCAGAGTATTCCGATGATCCTGGTTATCAAGCCAGATTGTCTCTACGCCGCGTCCGTCTCTTTCTCTCTCGATCCTGCCGCCCATCAATTTATCCTCCATTAAACTGGTTTGCAGAATGATCGCATTAGGTTAGATCGTATAGCCTTTTCGATTGCGTCTTTGCGTTGTCCAGTCCACTGTTCGCGCTTCCTTTATTGCAGATAGTTGCATCAAAAATGTTCGTTTCCCGTTTTCAATCCTCTGAAACTGATGGCCTCTATGCCTGGGCTAGGCTTTGGGCGGCACTTGGGATCATGACAATTGGCGGGTTCGGGATGTACTCCTGTACGGTTGCCCTTTTGCCAGTGGCAACTGATTTCGGTCTTTCGAGAGGTGAGGCGTCTTTACCGTACACGCTTTTCACGATTGGTTTTGGAGCGGGAGGTATTTTCTACGGTTGGGCAACATCGCGTTGGAATACAGCACGAGTATTGCTAATCGCTAGCCTGATTTACGGTTCAGGTTTCCTGATAGCATCACGCGCGGAAGCGTTTTGGGTTTATGCAGTCGCCTTTGGTTTACCTATTGGGTTTCTTGGAGCTGCAGCAACATTTTCTCCACTGGTTGCTGATATTTCACTTTGGTTTGAAAGGCGGCGTGGCTTCGCAATCGGGATTGTGATTTCAGGTAATTATATTGCGGGTTCAATCTGGCCACCTATTACCCAAGCGCTTATCGACGCCTTGGGTTGGCGTGATACACTGATGTTCATAGGCCTTTTTTGTCTTTCTGCCATGCCTGTTCTTACTCTTATGCTGCGCCGTGCGCCGCCAATTTTAGATGACGAAGGATCGGGTGTGCATTTCGTGGCCCCTAAACGGCCACTGGGCTTCCATCGCGAGACTTTGCAAGGGCTCTTATGTTTAGCCGGCGTGGCCTGTTGCGTAGCCATGTCAATGCCACAAGTCCACATTGTTGCACTCAGCTCAGATCTTGGGCTTGGTGCAGTCCATGGGGCTAACATGCTTGCACTGATGATGGCGGCCGGCGTTGCCAGTAGGCTCATCTCTGGTTGGATTTCGGATAAGATTGGCGGGTTCAGAACACTGCTCTTGGGGTCAGTCTTACAGCTGATTGCGCTGACCTTGTTTTTACCTTTTGACGGGCTTTATCCGCTTTATGTCGTATCTTTCATATTTGGACTTTCACAAGGCGGTATTGTGCCATCTTACGCTCTTATTGTTCGCGAAAATTTCCCGGCCAGGGACGCCGGTTGGCGTATTGGTACAGTGATGAGCTTCACGCTCTTTGGCATGGCATTAGGTGGACTGATGTCCGGCATGATCCATGATGTAACTGGAACTTACGAGGCAGCTTTCTTGAACGGAATAGGTTGGAACCTCTTAAACGGGTCTATCGCTGTCTTTCTGCTCTGGCGCGCAAAAAGGCTTCTCATAAAACCTACGACAAAGTCAATTTAGCTCTTTTCTCGCAGCTCCACTCGCCTGATTTTTCCGCTGATCGTCTTTGGCAATTCTGAAACAAATTCGATTTGCCTTGGGTACTTATAAGGAGCGGTCAGGTTCTTGCAAAAATCCTGAATATTTTGCGCCAACTCGGGGCTTCCATTGTGGCCACGTGCGAGGA
>JAURGE010000104.1 GCA_030833925.1 Alphaproteobacteria bacterium | reverse complement strand
TATTAAGAAATTATATTGGCGACTAAAAATCTGCCAGTTCTAATGAATACCAATGCCCATGGTAGGGCATTGGTATTCAATGCTCTATCTCTTTCGGTTTCTTAGCTTACGCAGCCTGTGGTGCAAACTTAGTAAGGTCTATCCCCTCTACCGCTGCCCGGTATTCGTCGATATTTGGCGTTCTCCCGAGGATCGTTGAGAGTACAACGACAGGCGTAGATGCGAGGAGTGATTCACCTTTCTTTTTGTCAGAGTCGGCTACGACACGCCCTTGGAATAGGCGTGTTGATGTGGCCATCACTGTGTCACCCTTTGCTGCCTTCTCTTGATTGCCCATGCACAGATTACAACCAGGGCGTTCCAGATAGAGAATATTCTCATATTCTTTTCGGGCCTCTGTCTTTGGCGAAGCGTCGTCGAAAACAAAACCTGCGTATTTCTGGAGGATGTCCCAATCGCCCTCTGACTTTAGTTCATCGACGATATTGTAGGTTGGTGGAGCGACTACCAGTGGCGCCTTAAACTCAACCTTTCCTTGTGCCTTTTCTATATTCCGGAACATCTGGGCAATGATATTCATGTCGCCTTTATGAACCATGCAGGAGCCAACAAAGCCGAGGTCAACCTGTTTTGTCCCGCCGTAATATGAAATCGGCCTAATAGTATCGTGTGTGTAACGCTTAGCGACATCAATGTTATCGACGTCTGGATCAGCAATCATTGGTTCATTGATAGCATCAAGATCCACGACAACTTCTGCAAAATATTTGGCATTATTGTCCGGTGCCAATGCCGGTTGGGCTCCTGACTTTATTCCATTAATTCGCTCGTCTGCCTTATCGATTAGGTGCTTGAGCATTCCTGAGGGAATTTCCATTCCCTTATCGATCATCACCTGGATCCGGGCCTTTGCAATCTCAAGAGACGCGATGAGGGTTTCGTCGTTTGAGATGCAAATTGACGCCTTTGCTTTCATCTCCGCGGTCCAATCCGTGAAGGTAAAAGCTTGGTCTGCTAGTAGAGTGCCTATGTGGACTTCAATGACCCTACCCTGGAATACGTTTTCGCCGTTGAATTGCGCTAGCATCTGGGCTTGTGTCGCATGAACAACATCACGGAAGTCCATGTGGTCTGCCATTTTCCCCTTAAAGGTAACTTTTACAGACTGAGGTACAGGAATACTTGCCTGGCCAAGTGCTAGTGCGAGAGCAACGGTTCCAGAGTCGGCTCCGAAAGCCACACCTTTGGACATTCTAGTATGCGAGTCTCCACCGATGATAATGGCTCGATCATCAACAGTTATATCATTCAGAACTTTATGAATGACGTCCGTCATTGAGTGGTACTTGCCTTTGGGATCACGACCCGTGACAAGTCCAAAGCTGTTCATGAATGCCATCAGTTTGGGAGTATTAGCCTGAGCCTTTTTATCCCAAACAGAAGCGGTATGGCACCCTGACTGATAGGCCCCGTCTAGGATCGGGGATATAACTGTAGCCGCCATAGCTTCCAGTTCCTGAACGGTCATTGGGCCCGTCGTATCCTGAGATCCGACTATATTGACCTTCACGACGGCATCTGATCCGGCGTGAAGTACTGTGCCCTCGGGAACTCCAACTGCATTTGCGTTAAATATTTTCTCAACCGCTGTTAGGCCTTGTCCGGGATGGGAAACCACTTTAGGTGGGGCAAATACTGGTTTCGGCGCAACTCCAAGGGTTTCTGCAGCCAAAATCTGGAGTTTCTTTCCGAAATCAATGGCGTAAGACCCTCCTGCCTTCATGAACTCTACAGACTGTGGGGAGAACGCGGCTGATACATCTGCCAGCTCCTCTGAGCCGTCCTCATTCATCAGTTTCCGCGTCTTGGTGTTTATGGTGAGTGTTGTACCAGTGGCGACGGAATATTTTTCCTCAAGGATTGGGTTTCCATCGTTGTTGACAATAACCTTTCCGTTTTCATCAACCTTTTTTACCCAATTTTTGAGGTCAATACCGATACCGCCCGTTACACCAACTGTCGTCTGGAAAATGGGGGAAATCCCATTGGTTCCGGCTACTATTGGAGCAATATTTACGAAGGGTACATAAGGGCTGGCCGGCTCCCCCATCCACAACGCAACGTTGTTAACTCCCGACATGCGGGAAGACCCGACGCCCATTGTACCTTTTTCGGCAATCATCATCATGCGCTTACCGGGATGCTGAAGTTTAAGGGCTTCGATCTCATGCTGGGCTTTGCGAGAAATAAAGCTTTGTCCATGCAACTCGCGGTCGGCGCGGGAATGGGCCTCGGCACCTGGTGACATTAGATCAGTCGAGATGTCACCTTCAGCTGCAACATAGGTTACTACCTTTATTTCTTCTGCAATGTCGGGAAGGTTTGTGAAGAATTCAGCGTCGGCATAACTGCGAAGAATTTCCGCGGCAATCGCATTGCCCGAGGCGTATGCTGCTTTCAAGCGGTTAGTGTCTGCCTCATACAGAAAGACTTGTGTCTTAAGCACGTCGGCTGCTTTCTTCGCGACGCTGACGTCCGTGCCAAGAGCTAAATTGAGAAGTACTTCTACTGATGGGCCACCTTTCATGTGCGAAAGTAGCTCAAAGCTAAAATCCCGCGAAATCTCTTCGACTGTCACTTTGCCGTTGATTATTTCTTCAAGGAATCGGGCTTTGACTCCAGCTGCACTCGTTGTTCCTGGAAGCGTATTGTAAATGAAGAATTTCAGAGGTGCTTCGCGATCAGCGTGACTTTTGTCTTTAATGCGGATGATTAGCTCCTCAACAAGAGCTCCGTCATCAATTGGTTTCGGGTGTAGACCCTGGGTTTTCCGGTTTTCAATTTCGGATAGATAGTCGGAATACAGGCTCATCTTCGTCTCGCTGTTCTTGGTCTGGTAACGATTTAAACGATGGGTCGCAATTGACTAGCGCTCACACCGCAATCTGAAACTCAGACATTGGTTTAGACGGAGCTAGCACGCAAGACGAATAATTTTACCCGTCGCTCCCAATGAACATGAATGTTCTGGGGTGTCGCTAAATACCGATCAGGCCAAGCCGAAATTTCAGTCAATGTTTGGTTTAGGATATGAGTCAGCCCAAAAGCAATAGAACAATATCAGGTTATTGCTCATCTAATGTTTTTTCTTAATTTTGAAGGCAGCGCTTAGTCTGTTAAAACTATGAAACTAAGCCGGTGATAGAAAAATGGCCTTCAAATTTGGACAATGCCCAAAACATTAGGTTTTGGGTTAATTGTTTTAGTCGCTTGGGAATAAGAACGGCATGATGAAGTCAATTGGCGGTATTCCGATAGAAGGTCCTTGGGATGCCGAAAACATTTTAGAGTTTTTGAACACAACCCGCGTACCAATGCGCATAGCTGTAAACCGGCCGTCAGGGTACCCAATGGTTACGCCAGTATGGCATCATTGGGCAGATGGTGCTCTTTGGTCTGCAACCCGGCCAAATTCAGCTCTCGCAAAGGCGCTTAAACGGGATG
>JAURGE010000103.1 GCA_030833925.1 Alphaproteobacteria bacterium | reverse complement strand
AACCTGTATTCATTGATTGCCCTCAAAACCGCGGATTTCGAATGTCACCAGAGGACTTTGAAGCGGCCATCACTCCAGCAACAAAATGGTTAATGATTTGCCAGCCTTCCAATCCTGCAGGGGTTGTCTATTCAAGTGAAGAGTTGCAAGCGATAGCAGACGTGGCACTGCGATACCCACATGTTCATATCTTATCGGATGACGTTTACGAGCACCTTATATTTGACGAACGAAAATTCTTCACAATTGCCCAAGTAGAACCTCTTTTGCGGGATAGAACTGTTACAGTGAACAGTGTTTCCAAGGCTTTTTCTATGACAGGGTGGCGTGTTGGCTACGGAGGTGGACCAAAAGATATCATAGCAAATGCATCGAAGATGCAGAGCCAATCAACGGCTGGATCGTCTTCCATTGGGCAAGCGGCAGCCGTTGCTGCTTTGACTGGCGACCAACGTTTGATTGTCGAGCGGACTGCTGACCTTGAGCGTCGCCGCAATATTCTTCATGCTGCACTGAACAAAGCAGAAGGTTTGCATTGTGATCTTCCAGAAGGTGCTATGTATTGCTTTTGTTCATGTGCCGGAGCGATCGGCAAGCAAACCCCTAATGGCAAATTGATTGAAAATGATACTGATTTCACGATGTATCTTCTTGATTACGTTGGTGTGGCCGTAGTGCAGGGGGCAGCTTATGGATTAAGTCCTTACTTCCGTGCGAGCTTTGTTACTACGGAAGAGGATCTCAATCGAGGTGGAGCACTTATCCAAAAGGCCTGTGCAGATTTGAGATAGAGCTCAATGCTACTTCTCTGATGTTTTTTAAGTCACTATTTTAAAAAACTTTGACTTTATTTTAATAACCGCTTCGCTAGATTTTTCAGTGTTCTAATAGTTCCAATGGACCGGTTCCGCTCCTGCAATTGGGCTTCTAAATGTTGCGATCTTATTATTCGCAAGTGCTCCCATATAGGCGGTTTTTAGGTCCACTCCACCAAATGCAAGACTGGCAACGTTTCCAAGGGTACGAGAGGCACCCATATCTATGTGTCGTCTTTCAAATCGATCTTCTTTTGAAGCTGCTGCTATTTCTGCAAGGTCTTCCGCTGCGACATCTTCTAAGACCATTTCTTGCCGTCCGTTTATATCGGTCCTAATGACCCGATTGCTACCTACACCGACCATCCAAATACCGCCCTCTGCATCAAAATTGAAGCCGTCTGGGATTGTGCCAAAAGGATATTCGGTGAAGGTCTCGCGAGGACCTAGGTCACCATTTGCCTTAATTGGAAAGCGTATAGTTCGTCTGCCAATAGTCTCGTTGACGTACAGCCAATCTCCAGAAGGATCGACAATTGCCTCGTTTGCGAACGAGATTTTGTCTGCAACGATACGGGCGCCGCGCTCATCCAATAAAACGATGAAACCATCGGCAACTGTTTGACTGAATGCCTTATCACGGGGAATCTGGGACGACGATATTGATACCCAGATCCGCCTAGATTTGTCGACACCGACAAAATTGACTGGGGGAAGGGTAACGCCATCTGCTTCGGCTAAAATTAATTCTGCTTGGCCATCACCCTGCATACGCCAAACGCCGCTAGATGGCGCCAGGTTTGCCAATAAAAATTCGCGGTTGTGGGTTAGTGCAATACCATTTGGCATTAGATCAGATGGAGCACCCTTTGCCTTAATTAGCCTGCTGCGTCCATCTGGATAAGTGACACTAACTCCACCCCTTGCGTCTGAGGCAAATACTTCTCCTGTTTTTACCGCCAGAACACATTCGGGGCGCTTTAGGTCGTCTCCGATGAACGAAATGTCCTTGAGAGTTAGCGTCAAGACAGGATCAGGCATGAGAGCTTCCCTGGAGGTTTTATGGTCTTCTCTGGGATATGAGAGAGATGATTGAGGGGCTAGGCAAGCCTAAACATCCTAATTCACTAATTATTTACCTGTTACTATCTGATTGCTTTTCGCGACCTAACGCCCGATATACAAAAACGGGTATATCGATTAAGCAACGTTTCCTAATTATTAACCTCCATCGAAGTCGGATACATGAAGCAGCCAGCATTCAATGATTTTGTCGTCAAAAATATTTCCCTCGCTTCCTTTGGGCGCAAAGAACTGGATATAGCGGAAACGGAAATGCCAGGTTTGATGGCCTGCCGGTCCGAATTTGGCCATACAAAGCCATTACAAGGCGCGCGAATTGTTGGTTCGCTTCATATGACTATACAGACAGCGGTTTTGATCGAAACACTTGTAGCACTTGGCGCTCAAGTGCGCTGGGCCTCATGTAATATCTTCTCAACACAGGATCACGCAGCCGCTGCAATTGCTGAAGCCGGAATTCCAGTATTTGCAGTCAAAGGCCAAACCCTCACTGAGCACTGGGATTATCTCGATCGTTCCTTCCAGTTTGAGGAGGGTGCAAACATGATCCTGGATGATGGCGGCGATGCTACACTTTATGTGTTGCTCGGAGCACGTGCTGAGGCAGGAGAAGATATTCTGGCAATTCCTCAGTCGGAAGAAGAAGAGGTTATAAAAGCCCAAATTCAGAAGCGCATGAAGGAAAGCCCTGGTTGGTTTACCAAGACCCGTTCGGCCATTAAAGGCGTTTCGGAAGAAACAACCACGGGCGTACATCGTCTTTACGATTTGCATAAAAAAGGACAGCTACCGTTTCCTGCTATTAACGTAAATGACTCCGTAACAAAGTCGAAATTTGATAACAAATACGGATGTAAAGAGTCGCTTGTTGACGGTATTCGTCGCGCTACCGATACGATGATGGCTGGAAAAGTTGCAGTTGTCTGCGGTTATGGTGACGTCGGTAAGGGCTCTGCGGCTTCACTTCGTGGAGCAGGAGCCCGGGTTAAGGTCACCGAGGTTGATCCGATTTGTGCACTTCAAGCGGCAATGGATGGATTTGAGGTAGTGGTCCTGGAAGATGTTGTATCCAGTGCTGATGTGTTCATTACAACAACCGGAAACAGAGATGTAATCCGGATTGAACATATGCGTGAAATGAAGGATATGGCGATCGTTGGCAACATTGGTCATTTCGACAATGAAATACAGGTTGCCGCCCTTAGGAACCACAAGTGGACTAACATCAAGGAACAGGTAGATATGATCGAGATGCCTTCGGGCAGCCGCATCATTCTTTTATCTGAGGGGCGTCTTCTCAACTTAGGTAATGCTACTGGCCACCCATCCTTTGTCATGTCAGCCTCATTTACAAACCAAGTTCTCGCACAAATCGAGCTCTGGACCAAAGGAGAGGATTACGTCCCTGGCGTCTTTATCCTTCCAAAACATCTCGATGAGAAAGTCGCACGTCTTCATCTTGATCGGATTGGTGTCAAACTTACCGAGCTTCGACAGGAGCAAGCAGACTATTTAGGCGTCACTGTTGAGGGGCCTTTTAAACCAGAGCACTATCGTTATTAGTCACACTGTTTGGCTTTGATCGCAGTCGATTTCTTTTCGATAAAGAAATTCCCAGGATATAGGAAGACACAAAAATCAAAGCGGAGATGAACAAGCTAATCGCCGCCATTAAAGGATCTTGAATAGTTAGTAAGCCCAAAACTTGGGGTGCCGTGATCAAGG
>JAURGE010000102.1 GCA_030833925.1 Alphaproteobacteria bacterium | reverse complement strand
CATCGTCCCGAGAAGAGGGGTTACGTTGCTCAAGTTTGGAAGGGAATGCCCAGGCTGTTGTCTTTGTTGGCAAGCTTTCCTTCTCAGCCACTTCTGAGGTCATTGCATTGACTGCAGGCCCATCTTCAACGGACTGAAGATCTGCTTCTTTAGCGACTTCTGTACTTATCTTGCTTTCTTCATGAGATACCTGGGTTGATATTGAGATTTCTACTGCTGCCGGCACCTCTGAAGGAGTGGGCTTTTCTTTAGCCTCTAGAAGACTGGCAGCAACTGCTGGTGTCTTATTGGCAAATGACTGTCGTGCAGCAGCTGTTTCCACTGTTTTAGTTACAGACATGGTAGTGAACGGTTCGATCGGCAGGGGCTTTTGACCAGGGATAGCATCAATGCCAGTAGCAACAATTGAAACGCGCATAACCCCTTCGAGATTTTGGTCCATTGTTGCGCCAAATATAATATTAGCGTCGTCATCAACTTCTTCCCGAATCCGGTTCGCAGCGGCATCGACCTCCAGCAAAGTCATATCTTCACCGCCGGTGATGTTGATGAGTACGCCCCTGGCTCCCTGCATAGAGATTTCGTCCAAGAGAGGATTAGAGATTGCTGCCTCAGCCGCTTCACGGGCACGATCCTCACCAACTGCCTCACCAGTCCCCATCATTGCCTTGCCCATTTCCGCCATCACTGTTCGGATATCTGCAAAATCCAAGTTGATCAGGCCAGGCATGACCATGAGGTCGGTTACGCCACGGACGCCGGAGTAGAGTACATCATCGGCAAGCTGAAAGGCCTCGGCGAAGGTCGTTTTTTCATTTGCAATGCGAAAGAGGTTCTGGTTCGGAATGATGATCAATGTGTCAACATGTTTAGCAAGTTCATCGATACCGCTATCCGCCGCTCTCATTCGATTGGCGCCTTCGAAATGGAAGGGCTTAGTCACGACGCCCACCGTCAGAACTCCAGACTCACGCGCAGCTCGGGCTATGACTGGAGCTGCCCCTGTGCCTGTACCACCACCCATGCCAGCTGTAATAAACACCATGTGGCTTTTCGATAGACGCCCCATGATCTCCTCAATGGCTTCTTCAGCCGCTGCTCGACCGATTTCAGGTCTTGCGCCAGCGCCGAGGCCATGGGTCAGGTTGAGGCCAAGCTGGATTCGTTGGTCAGCGCTCGACAGCTCTAGCGCTTGCGCGTCTGTGTTCGCAACCAGGAATTCGACTCCAGAAAGGTTCGAGCGAATCATGTTGTTGACCGCGTTGCCGCCGGCACCACCAACACCCACGACTGTAATCCGAGGTTTAAGATCCATATCAGGCTGTGGCATGGAGATCTTTAAACTCATCTGCATTTCCTTCCCGTTAGCATCGATCAGCAATATTTCCGCCCAGTGCGGAGAAGCCATAGTTCAAAATCTAGAAATGCTCTTTGAACCACGCTCCCAACCATCCAAACACACTATAGGTGCTACTAACCTGAGATAAAAGTACAATATCTGTGGATGCCGCATCTTTTGCTGCATAACGAATAAGTCCAATTGCTGAGGCAAATTGTGGGTCCGTTAGACGTTCGTCTAAGCCCATGATCCCGCTTGGCCTTCCAATTCGCGCCCGCTTGCCCATCACGCGTCCGGCTAATTCTGCCGCTCCATTAAGGTTTGCGCCTCCACCTGTGATAACAAGGGACCCGCCTGAGGCGCGAGCCAGACCGGCGTCTTTTATCCTTTGTTGCACCATCTCAAACATCTCTTCCATTCGGAGATTGATGACCCTTACGAGATCAGCGCGGGAGGCTGAATGTGCGCCAGCTGGATTGTCTTCTCCAATCAAAGGCGCCGAAATTAATCGGTGTTCATCGTCCGCTGTCGGGATGCAATTTCCATCAATGGCTTTAAGGCGTTCCGCATCAGCTAAAGGTGTCTTCAGTACCAGAGCGATGTCCTGGGTGACGTTGTGTCCACCTATTGATAGTGAGTCGATGAATATTGGCATCCCAGCCTGGAATACTGAGATGCTGGCAGTTCCACCGCCTATGTCTACAACCGTTGACCCAAGTTCAGCCTCATCTGGCGTCAAAACACTGAGCCCCGCGGCATAGCTGGGAGCGACAAGGGTATCGACCTCTAAATGTGCTCGAGCGGCAGCTGCTTCAACCGACCGAATGGGACCTTCCTCAGCACTCGCTACATGGAGCGAAACAGACATTTTATTCGCGAAAAGGCCTCTTGGTTGCTCAACAGCTCTAGTCGAGTCGACCGAATACCCCAGAGGTATCATATGAAGTGCGCGGCGTCTTATTAGAGGTATCTCTGCGTGGGCCTGGGTTAGAGAGCGTTGAACGTCTTGGTCAACTATTGCGCGTCCACCAATTGTAATTTCCGCACTTCTAATATCCGAACGAACGTCACCGCCAGCCATTGTCACAAACACTGAAGATATTCGCTCATCGGCCATAGTCTCAGCTTCTTGCACTACAGCACTGATCGCTGCTGCCGCCGCCTCCATATCGACTATGGCGCCTTTTCGAACACCAGCTGAAAGGCGATGGCCGAAGCCAAGAAGGCGCGGTTTTCGGTCCCCACCGATACGAGCAATGACGCATGCCATCTTGCTGCTGCCGATGTCGAGCGCGGCCACAAGGCCTGATGGCGGTCTAATCATCTGTTTTACCATAATCAGATGTCCTTCCCTCGATAACTAGCTACGCCGCTCGGCGCTAATTTTTATTGACCCATTGTTTGCCTTAGATTTTTTCTTGTCGGAAACGTGGACAATGAGCCGGTCATGAACTCGCAAATCAATGCCTAAAATGTCTTTGCTGAATATCTGGTAATCCAGCTGCAATTTATTGAGGCGCCGTAAAGCTTCTTCAGCCGCTTCAGCAGGGAGTTGGACATCAATTCTGTCATCTAAACGGATGTCCCAACGGCGCTCCCCAACAAAGCTCGCAGCGGTCATCAAGTTGGCAATATTTGGGGTTTTCGCAACTAGAGAAAACAGACTGTCAGCCGCTTTATTCGCTCCCTTTCCAACCATTGTCGGTAACCCAGCAAATTCAGCTGCCAATATCCCTTTAATGATTTCACCGTCTTGATCAATTACATGGAGTTCACGATTTATTTGCCAAATCGCAAAAGGTTTCCGTTCTGTAAGGAATACATTGATTTGGTTGGGTAGAGCTAAGCTTACTCTAGCTTCCTTGATCCACGGTAATTTCTTTAGACGCTCTCTCGCGATAGCGGTATCGAAATCCAGAATCGGCTCGCCTCGGTTCGCTCCCACAGCGAACAAAACATCTTCTTTCAAGGAACGATTGAGACCGTTCACCCAAACAGAATCAATCTCAAAACCTAGTTTTAGAGTTGCAAGCATTACTTCGGACTTAACCGCGGTGGCCAAACTGTCAGGCTTCGCCTTTGAGAAAATAACCCATCCTATGCCTCCCAAGAGGATAGACATTACAACCCATGGTGCTGCTATTGCAGCCACCCCAGCAATCTTCCATGGGTTGATGTGCCATCCTCGTAGAGGTTTGTTAAATCTTCTTTTTTCTTTGATGCAAATTTACTATTTGCCATCAAATCATCCCAATCTTTATACCCTTGTTCTTGAGCATAAATGTCGTTCTTCTTTCTCTGAAATGCTTTGACATTTTCAGGGTCTCTCATTTCTTC
>JAURGE010000101.1 GCA_030833925.1 Alphaproteobacteria bacterium | reverse complement strand
GAATACGAGGAGCTATCTTGGGTCACTGACACTGCAGCAGCTGCCGAGGCCGCGGCAACGGTGATTTGGGACGAAGTACCTACCAATACGCCGGTCGATAGGGTCTTCGGTGATCCGGCGGCAACTGACAGCGCGTTCGCTATGGCCGCACATATCATCAAAATGGACTTTCATGTTGATCGTGTAACCGGCGTACCATTGGAACCCAGGAGTGCGTTAGCCATACCCGATGCAAGCTCTGGAACAATCACCCTCTATGCCGGTAGTGGCGGCGCCGTTCGCCAAAAGAATGAGATAGCAAAAACCCTAGGAATAAAAGCGGATGACCTGCGAGTTATTTCCAAGGACGTCGGAGGAAATTTCGGTACTCGCAACCGAGTTTACGTCGAGTTTCCATTAGTTGTTCATGCAGCACTTGTTCTAGGCAAGCCGGTAAAATTCACCTGCGAACGATCGGAAGCTTTTCTATCCGATTACCAAGGTCGCGATCTTATGAGTAGAGTTGAGCTTGCCATGGACGGAACTGGAAGGTTCCTAGGTATGCGTGCTGACAATATCTCTAATGTGGGCGCACGTATTGTTTCTCTATCACCTTTGGGCAAAGGCTCCGCGCTTATTACTGGAAATTATCACATTCCAGTTGCCACAGTTCGCGCCCGTGCAGTCTTCTCAAATACTGTACCAACCCAAGCCTATCGCTCATCAGGCCGCCCAGAGGTGACCTTTGCCATTGAACGATTGATCGACACAGCAGCCCTGGAGTTTGGCTTCGATCCGATCGAGCTTCGGCGCCGCAATCTGATCCTCTCTGACCAGATGCCCTATTTAAACCCAATTGGTGCCCAATACGACTCTGGGGACTACGCCCTTAACATGGATATAGCTATGCGCCTCGCGGATTGGGCAGGGTTTGAGGGACGCAAGGCCGAAGCAGAAACGCGCGGTATGTTGTTAGGACGCGGGTTCTGTAATTACGTTGAATCTTCAACAGGATCTCCAGTTGAAGAGGCAGTAATTACCATCAATGCAGCTGATTCCTTTTCGCCTGGCTATGCGGAAGTCATTATCGGCACACAGCCTAGCGGTCAGGGACATGAGACCAGCTTCGCTCAAGTTGCGGCAGACTGGCTTGGACTTCCTATCGATAAAGTAAAAATTGTTCTTGGTGATACGGACGTTGTTAAACATGGCGGAGGCTCACATTCCGGTCGCTCCATGCGTATGGCTGGCACGGTCATCGTAAAAGCCGCCGACGAATTAATCAGCCGCGGTAAAAAAATTGCAGCTTATCTGATGAACGTAGATGAGAACCAAATTGAATTTGCCGACAGCATTTTCACCGCAATATCTGGAAACAAAACACTAGACCTGTTCGAAATTGCAGCCGCACTGACTGACCCTTCGTTTCAAGCGCTATTACCGCAGGAATTAAAAGGGTCTTTACAGGTGCGCCTTAGCAACGAAATGCACACTCAGGTTTTTCCTAATGGCGCACAGGTCTGCGAGATAGAGGTAGACCCAGAAACAGGCGCCATGAACATTACTAAATACGTAGCAGTGGATGATGTCGGCCGTGCAATCAACCCCCTGATAGTTGAAGGACAGACCCACGGTGGTGCCGTGCAAGGGATTGGTCAGGCCCTTTTGGAACAATGTGCCATCGATCCGAAGACAGGTCAGCCAATCTTTGGAAGCTTCATGGACTATGGAATGCCGCGAGCTGACAACTTTCCTATGTTTATCACCGAACTAAATCAGGTTCCGTCTCCCACCAACCCGCTTGGGGTCAAGGCCGGTGGTGAGGGAGGCACAACGGGAGCACTAGCTGCCGTCGTCAACGCTCTGGTAGACGCACTGCGGCCGTTCGGCGTGCGCGATATGAAAATGCCTGTGACACAATTGAAAGTCTGGAAAGCAATCCATCGACCTTAAGACCAGCAAAAAAGATCTTTTCGATTTAATTGATCAACAGAAAATATCAGACAGATTTGATGAACCTGGCGATATGCTAGATAGGTTTCAAGGCAGCCACCAACCAAATTGAGAACCTTATCAGGCTCTCAATTTGGCTTAACGTCTGCGTTAAACAGCTAATGTTTCCACATGGCTGGATCCTTGCTCTTATCCCAGGCCGTTTTTAAATGCGTCGAGCTGGGTCTTAGCTCCAGCAGCCATACAAGCAATATCAGAGGTCAACATAACCATATCAAATCCTCGTTTGATCGCTCCCGCCGCAAATTCTCCACTCGCACAGTGCATCACAGCTTTAATTCCATGCTTATGCGCGGCAGCAAGGATTTTATTACAGGTCTCCAAATGCAACGGTTCAGGATTGTCCCCTCGTGGCGGCAACCCAAGGGCAAAAGATAAATCCGCAGGGCCAATATAAACCGCATCCAGACCTGGGGTTGCACAAATTTCATCTAAATTTTCAAGACCTTGCTTGGTTTCAATCATCGCCATCACAACAATCTCATCATTTGCGTGATTAAAATAATCTGGACCGCCATAATGTAGCGCTCTCACTGGACCAGATGATCGCATTCCTACCGGCGGGTAACGACAAGCTGCCACTGCAGCTGCTGCCTCTTCTGCATCATTCACCAAAGGGACGATTATACCGTAAGCCCCTAGGTCAAGAGCCTTCATTATTGCTGCCGGCTCGTTCCAAGCTACGCGCACAACTGGCACAGTATCTGTTTGAGATATTGCTTGTAGCATTGGGGCGACGTCCTGCATCTCAGATAGGCCATGCTGCAAATCTACGCATAAGGCATCGAAGCCCTGCCTTGCCATCACTTCTGCTGTAAAGCCGTGAGATACCGATAACCAACCAAGTGTTACATGCTGACCATTACGCCACATTTCTTTAATTTTATTTTTACGCATTGGAATTCCTGTCTATTAGCTGACTAATTTGCCGTTTAGATAAACTTAGCCTGGCACTGTATTTCCGGAAGGTCGAGTTAATTTTACAAGACCCCTTTCATCATCTGCAAAGTCAGCAGAATATATAATCGTTCTAAAGCCACTGAGGAAACATTCATGAACGGCATCGACTACATCGCTCACATTTTAAAACTTGAAGGCGTGGAGTGGATGTCATGTTTTCCAAGCAACCCTTTGATTACTGCAGCAGCCAAAGTTGGCATCAGGCCTATCGCATTCAGACATGAGCGAGGCGCTGTCATGGCTGCGGATGGATATAGTCGCATAAGCGACCGCCAAAGGTTTGGTGTCGTGGCTGTGCAAAGCCAAGCCGGCGCTGAAAATGCTATGGGCGGTTTAGCTCAAGCTTATGCTGATAATATTCCAGTCCTCGCTTTTATGGGCGGAAATACTCTGGATCGGATTTCCGTAAAGCCAAATTTCAGTGCTGCACGAAACTATCAGGGTTGGGTCAAACACGTTGAGGCAATCTATACCCCAACCCAGGTGGCCGACGTTATGCGCAGAGCATTTCATGCCCTAAGAAACGGCCCTCCTGGTCCGGTTGTTGTAGAGTTGACCGCAGATGTTTGCTCTCAGGAAGTTCCTGAAGCCGCGCGGACTTATACGTCCCCGAAGCTCATCCGCCAGATGCCAGAACCATCTGATATCGAAGCGGCTGCAGATGCGATAATTGCGGCAAAGAGGCCGGTGATTTGGGCCGGAGCGGGGGTTCTTTTTTCGCAAGCAACTAATCAACTGCGGGAACTAGCTGA
>JAURGE010000100.1 GCA_030833925.1 Alphaproteobacteria bacterium | reverse complement strand
TTGCACGCAAAAAATACTGGGATCTATATGAGGATTGTGAACATCTTTTGCCAAAGGTGAGCGCGATGGATTATGATGATCATGACCCGCACTCTAAACGGATCTTTGATGCGAACGATTGGCGTAATTTCGATATAACTGAAGATGATATAAGAAAGTCGCGTCGCGCTTATTTTTCCAACATATCATATCTAGATGACAAAATTGGCGAGATCCTGGATACGCTAGAACGCACGCGTCAAGAGGCTGTTATTTTGTTCGTTTCCGATCATGGAGACATGTTAGGCGAGCGTGGTTTGTGGTTCAAAATGACATTTTACGAGGGCGCGTCGCGAGTTCCGATGATGTTGCACGTCCCCGGAATGGCACCTCATCATGAAACGACCCCAGTCAGTAACATCGACGTATGCCCAACACTTTGTGATTTGGTAGGTATATCCATGGATGAAGTCGATCCGTGGACTCAAGGCGAGAGTCTGCTGCCGTTAATCAACGGGCAGAGGCGTGTATCGCCCGTTGCGATGGAATATGCCGCTGAAGCAAGCTATGCGCCGTTGGTATCATTGCGCCAGGACAACTACAAATTTAACCGCTGTGCTCTGGACCCTGATCAGTTGTTTGATCTGGCTAGTGACCCAAATGAATTGATCAATGTTATAGATGATCCAGTCCATGCAGATGCCGCAGAAAAATTTAAAAAAATGGCAAATGCACGTTGGGATTTAGCTCAATTTGATGAGGAGGTGCGACGCAGTCAAGCACGCCGCTGGGTGGTTTATGATGCCTTGAGAAACGGGAATTATTATCCTTGGGATTATCAACCCTTGAAAAAGGCAAGTGAGCGTTTCATGCGCAATCACATGGACCTAAACATGGTCGAGGAAGGGCAGCGTTTTCCTCGTGGAGAGTAAAAAGGACAATACCATGCAGGCAGACTATGTGATCGTTGGCGCGGGAAGTGCAGGATGTGCAATGGCCTATCGCCTCTCTGAAGCTGGAAAATCCGTAATTGTCATTGAATATGGCGGTACCGATGCTGGTCCGTTGATCCAGATGCCTGCAGCGCTGTCTTATCCGATGAACATGTCGTTGTATGATTGGGGGTACCTTTCCGAACCAGAACCCCATCTTGGTGGCAGGCGTATGGCGACACCGCGGGGCAAGGTGATTGGGGGATCATCATCAATTAACGGTATGATCTATGTCCGTGGGCACGCCAAAGATTACGATTACTGGGCTGAAAGTGGCGCCGAAGGCTGGAATTATGCCAGCGTGTTACCTTATTTTAAACGTATGGAACAGTGGCATGATGGGGGGCATGGCGGGGATGCATCCTGGCGGGGGAAATCTGGCCCATTGCATGTGTCGCGTGGCCCACGGAATAATCCCTTGACCCGCGCTTTTGTCGACGCGGGGCGTCAGGCGGGATATCCCGTAACAGGTGATTATAACGGCCAGCAACAAGAAGGCTTTGGCCCATTTGATGCAACGATTTGGAAAGGCCGTCGTTGGTCTGCAGCGAATGCATATTTGCGGCCTGCTTTACAACGGAAAAACTGTATTTTGGTGCGCGGGCTAGCTCAAAAAGTCGTGATACAAAATGGTCGTGCTACTGGAGTGCAGGTTAAAAAAGCAGGAATGACTAAAACCATAAATGCGAGAGAGGAAGTGATCATTGCAGCATCTTCTATTAATTCTCCTAAACTGCTTATGTTATCAGGCATTGGACCTGGAAAAGAGTTAGCCAAACATGGGATTGAGATAGTAGCCGAGCGCCCTGGTGTGGGTCAAAATTTGCAAGATCACTTGGAAATGTATATCCAAATGGCCGCAACCCAGCCCGTCAGTCTTTATAAATACTGGAACCCGTTTATGAAGGGGCTGATTGGTGCTCAATGGCTTTTTACCAAGACGGGCATCGGGGCATCTAACCAATTTGAAAGTGCTGCATTTATTCGTTCACAAGCGGGTGTAGAGTACCCGGATATTCAATACCACTTTTTGCCAATTGCTGTGCGATATGATGGGCAAACCGCTGCTGAGGGACACGGATTCCAAGCCCATGTTGGTCCAATGCGGTCTCAATCGCGGGGGCAAATCACGCTCAATAGTGCCAACCCAAATGAAGCGCCAAAAATCCAGTTCAATTACATGTCGCATGAAAAGGATTGGCAAGATTTTAGAACCTGCATTCGTTTGACACGCCAAATTTTTGCCCAAGACGCGTTCTCACCTTATGCAGGGCACGAAATCCAGCCGGGCAATGAGTGCCAAAGCGATGAAGATCTCGATGCTTTTACCCGCGAAAACGTGGAGTCAGCCTATCATCCATGTGGGACTTGTAAAATGGGTTCAGCCAATGACCTAATGGCTGTAGTTGACCCAGAATGCCGGGTAATTGGGGTTGATGGGTTACGTGTTGCGGACAGCTCTATTTTTCCGCGTATCACCAATGGAAATTTGAACGGCCCATCGATCATGACAGGGGAAAAAGCTGCTGACCACGTTCTTGGACGTGGCATGTTGGCACCAGAGAATAGTGTTCCATGGATCAATCCAGCGTGGAAAACATCTCAGCGGTAAATAAGCCAACATAGAATGATGGTTGTGTGTTTTCTGCAGAAAGCTGTCAGCCTGGCTCTCGTTTATTGAACCTAAGTTCAGGTAAGGTTTTGCTGAAACGGTGCGAAGCAGATTAGGTGTTTAAATGGCTTAAGTTGAATTTTTACCATATTTAAACGCAGCAGTGAACGCGGCAATAATTTGAAATACAAAAAAGCCGCCTCAATTGTGAGACGGCTAGGTATTTGATTTATGGTTAGAATATTTGGTTGCGGGGGCAGGATTTGAACCTGCGACCTTCAGGTTATGAGCCTGACGAGCTACCGGGCTGCTCCACCCCGCGCCAAATCCGCGACCATGCGGGTTGTGCTGACAAACAGCAATCAAACGATCATGGTGCGAAATTAACAAAGTTAGTGCGTAATACATGTGGCTGGAAGACCAGGCGACGACCTACTCTCCCGTGCCTTAAGACAAAGTACCATCGGCGCTACAGGCTTTCACGGCCGAGTTCGGAATGGGATCGGGTGGGACACCTGTGCCATAACCACCTGGTCATCCAGACACATGTATTGTTGCGCTTTGACCCGCAGGCGAGCAATTGCTGCGCCATACCGTCAAAGGCAAAATTAAGAAGACATCCAAAACTTGAGTGTATGCTTGCAAATCGCGGTGCGTTGGCATTTGCCTTTACGCACGGCTGATCAAGCCTATCGAACGATTAGTACCAATTAGCTTCACACATTACTGCGCTTCCACACTTGGCCTATCAACGTGGTGGTCTCCCACGGTTCTCAAGCGAATCCTGGTTTTGAGGGGGGCTTCCCGCTTAGATGCTTTCAGCGGTTATCCCTTCCATACTTAGCTACCCGGCGGTGCCGCTGGCGCGACAACCGGTACACCAGAGGTATGTCCATCCCGGTCCTCTCGTACTAGGGACAGCTCCTCTCAAGATTCTTACACCCACGGCAGATAGGGACCGAACTGTCTCACGACGTTCTAAACCCAGCTCACGTACCACTTTAATCGGCGAACAGCCGAACCCTTGGGACCTGCTCCAGCCCCAGGATGTGATGAGCCGACATCGAGGTGCCAAACACCCCCGTCGATGTGAACTCTTGGGGGGTATCAGCCTGTTATCCCCGGAGTACCTT